>JANLWK010000024.1:0-16613 GCA_031364505.1 Candidatus Eiseniibacteriota bacterium
TTCTGGTCGGCGGCCTGCCCGCGTTCAACGCCGACTACCAGGACGCGGTCTCGGGGCGCTTCTCGCAGATCGTCGTACTGATCGTCGTCGGCACCCTGCTCGCCCTCTTCCTCGGGTTCCGCTCCATCCTGGTGCCGCTCAAGGCCATCGTGCTGAACCTGCTGACCGTGGCCGCGACGTTCGGCGCGGTGGTGCTGGTGTTCCAGCAGGGCCACGGCGCGGATGCGTTCGGACTGACCGAGCCGCTCGGCGCGGTGTTCTCGTCGCTGCCCGTGATGGTGTTCGCCATCGTGTTCGGGCTCAGCATGGACTACGAGGTGTTCCTGATGACGCGCGTGCGGGAGGGATGGATGGCGGGGGCGGGCGACCGCGAGGCCATCGTGGACGCGCTGGGGACGACCGCGCAGGTGATCACCAGCGCGGCCGCCATCATGCTCGTCGTGTTCGCCGCGTTCACGCTCGGCGACTTTCTGATCACGAAGATGCTCGGCTTCGCCCTGGCGGTTGCCGTCCTGCTCGACGCGACGATCGTGCGCATGGTGATCGGCCCCGCGCTGCTGCAACTCGCGGGCCGCTGGAACTGGTGGCCGGGCGCGGGCCGGAGACGGCCCGAAACGCCCGGCGACACCGCGCCTACATCATCAGCTTGATGATCGCGAACCACGCGCCCTGAGGATCGCGGATCACAGCGATGCGGCCGATCGTCGGGATGTCTGTTGGCTTCATCTCGACCCCGGCGCCGAGCTTCTCCGCCGTGGCCGCGGCCTTGTCGCAGTCGTCGACGGCGAAGTAGATCATCCAGTGGGGATGGGTGGGCTTCATCACGGGCGTCGCGATCATCATGCCGCCGACCTGCACGCCGCCCTGCTTGAAGATCGTGTACGTCCTGCCCGGTTGGCCGGGCATCGGCATCGGGGCCTGCGTCCAGCCGAACACCCGCTCGTAGAACGAGCCCGCCTGGTCCGCGTCCATCGTGATGAGCTCGTTCCAGCACATGGCTCCGACCTCGTTCACGACCTCCGCGCCCGCCTGGGTCCCCGCCTGCCAGACCGCGAACACCGCGCCCGCCGGATCCTTGAACACGGCGAACCGGCCGTTGGGGTTCACGTCCATCGGTTCCATCACCGTGGTGCCGCCGCCGTCACGAACGCGCCTGGCGATCGCGTCCACGCTGGAGACCGCGATGAACGGCGTCCAGCTCGGCGGACCCTGGCCGGATCCCAGTGGCATCACGGCGCCGATGGCCTTGTCGCTCTTCTTGAACAGCGTGATCGGACTTCCCGCGGCCATCGTCTTCTCGTCCTTCCAACCGAACAGCCCCGAGTAGAACTTCTTCGCGGCGGCCTCATCGGTGGTTCCGAGCTGCGTCCAACAGAACGTTCCCGGCGCATGCTGTGTGACGGTCGTCATCGCCTTGCCCTCCCTGTGGCCAATCGACTTCATTGCGCGGCAGGGCAAGCGTAGTCGCGCGGGAACATGCATCGGGACAAGTTGAGGCAAAGGATCGTGGAAGGACCTGTGAACCCGCGAGCGCAGACGCGCCATGCAACGCCCTGCGCCTGGGCGATTTCGATTCCGTTCAGACGGCCCGCCGCGCAGGACGGAAGCCGGACATTTCGCGGCGCGTGAGGACTACCGTCAATGCATGTCGCGTGGACACGCGTGCGAGGTCGCGGGCCGATCGTGGCGCGCCTACGTCGAGGACCTCCCCTCGGCAGGCTCGAGCGTCTGCACCGCGAGCGCCGGGTTGTACGTGCGCAAGCACGCACCGTGGACGCAGTTCGCGAATCTCGACCACCAGAACGAACGCCCGTACGCCGATCTTGCCGCGGACATCGCGGCCGGGACGCTCCCGAATCTGGCGTTCGTCGTGCCCAACGACTGCCACAACACGCACAGCTGCCCGCTCGCGGACGGTGATGCGTGGCTCGCCCCCCATCTGCCGCCGATGCTCGGAGCCGTGGGGCCGCGAGGGATCGTGATGCTGGTGTGGGACGAAGACGACGAAAGCGCCGCGAATCACATCCTGGCGGTGTGCAAGGGCGACCCGGTGAAGCGTGGGTACGTCTCGCACCTCCGGGTCACGCACTACGCACTGCTGAGGACGATCTGCGAGGCCCTGCAGCTGCCGGTCTTCGCGGCGGCACAACAGGCGCCGGCGATCTCCGACGTATGGAAGTAGGATGTGGGCGCACAGTGCGTGAAGGTGGACCTTCATGTATTACGTGAACTGGATCCAGATCCAGTTGTTGTAACACGCTTCATGTCCGCCATCGGGCAGTCGTGATGGAGGAGCGCGCAAGCGCCTACGTCATGGGCAATCGTCCACCCATGTGGTCGGTCGTCGGCACGCTGATCTCGGCGCCGCTGTTCATGGGTGCCGTGATCGCCTACGTGCCATATGCGCTCTCGGGTTGGCGATTCGCGCCGCCGCTCTTGGGCGTCGAATTCACGCGATGGATCGCCGTGGGGCTGATCGCCATCGCCGCACTCGTGCTGCTGGAGTTCCTCGTGCGGTTCGTGGCCGAGGGGCACGGGACGCCGCTCCCCGTCGCACCACCGACGCGACTGGTCGTCGGCGGCGCGTTCCGGTTCGTGCGCAACCCCGGCTACATCGGAGCGGTGAGCGCGATTGCCGGCCAGGGCCTGCTGTTCGGAAGCGCCCCCGTCCTCATCTATGCGGCCGTCATGGCGCTCGCGTTCCACCTGTTCGTCATCGGCTACGAAGAGCCCACGCTGCGCCGCACGTTCGGCACGGACTACGAGGCCTACTTCCGCCGCGTGCGGCGCTGGGTGCCACGACGGCCGAACGGCATGCGCTGATCCGAACTCCGCCCGCTTTCATCTGGCGCCTCGATGGGCGATGGTGCTCGCATGATCCCCAGCCTGACGGACGTCTTGTGCACGCGCTGTGCGCTGTGCTGCGACGGGTCTTTGTTCGCGGACGTCGAGTTGTCCGGGACGCGGGAAGCCACGGGGCTGGAGATCCTCGGGCTCGAGGTCGATGACGACGACGCGGACGGGCCCCGGCTATCGCTGCCGTGCGCGGCGCTGCGGGGGACGCGATGCGGGATCTACGCGCATCGTCCGGGGACCTGCCGATCGTTCGAGTGCCGGCTCCTGCGGGACGTGCGGGGTGGAGTCGTGGGCGTCGAACAGGCCGGGGAGCGCATCACCGAGGCGCAGAAGCGGATCGGGCGCGTGAAGCGATTGCTGGTCCCGTTCGAGCGGGGCGTCTCGCCGCTTCCCTTGAAGGAACGCTGTGCCGAGGCGCTCGCGCGAGACGCCCGGGTGGGTCCGAACGCGACGCGACGGCGTGCCGAGTTGGAATCGGCGATGCTCGCGGTCGAGTCTTTGATCGCAACGACATTCCTGGATCCCGTCGCGGCCAGGGGTGGGTCGCGCCGATGATCCCATGGGAGCGGCTCGGTGAGGCGCCGGTGCCGGGGCAGGACGTGCCGCTGCGCCTCACGCGTCGCGGCGCCGAGTTCGTGATCCGCATCGGCACGCAGGCGCTCATGAGCAGCGCCGCCCATGGTTCCGAGGAGTCGCTCGCCGAGCTGGCCTGCGCGCGCCTAAAGGGTCGCGCGGAATTGCACGTGCTGATCGGTGGGCTCGGGATGGGCTACACGCTCGCCGCGGCGCTGGCGCGCCTGGGCGCGTCGACGCGCATCGACGTGGTCGAGCTGATTCCCGCCGTCGTCGAGTGGAATCGGGGCCCGCTCAAGGATCTCGCGGGCCGGCCGCTCGAGGATCCGCGCGTCACGGTGATCGTGGGCGATGTCGCCGAACGGATTCGCGCGAACGCGTCGCACTACGACATCATTCTCCTCGATGTCGACAACGGCCCGGACGGCATCACGCGAAAGGCCAACGATTGGCTGTACACGACCGCCGGGCTGCGCGCCTCGTTCGACGCGCTGCGTGACGGCGGTGTGCTCGGCGTCTGGTCGGTCGCGCCCGAGCGGGCGTTCACGCGGCGTCTCGTGGACGCGGGATTCCGCGTGGAGGAACACCATGTGCGCGCGCGCCGCACGAAGGGCGGGCGGCACACGATCTGGCTCGGCACGCGCGGGGGAGTGGCGTGAAGATCACCTCGGCGCAATTCGTGTTGAGCGCGGGCAACGAGGACGAGTGTCCGCCGGGGCCGCTGGCTGAAATCGCCGTCTCCGGGCGGTCCAACGTGGGGAAGTCGTCCCTGATGAACTCGGTGCTCGGGCGCAAGGGACTCGTGCTCGTGTCCGGCACGCCCGGCAAGACGCAACGCCTGAACTACTTCCTGGTGAACGAGCAGTTCCACCTGGTCGATCTGCCGGGCTACGGGTACGCGAAGGCGCCCGCTTCGGTTCAGAACCAGTGGCGCCACATGATGCAGGAGTACCTGCGCACGCGGCGGCAACTCGTCGCGGTCATCCAGCTCGTGGATTCACGCCACGAGCCGTCCCGCCAGGATCGCGAGATGGTGCAATGGTTGCGCGACGAGGAGATGCCCTTCTGCTTGGTCCTGACCAAGATGGACAAGCTGCGCCAGAGCGAGCGGCAGAAGGCGCAGCGCACGATCACCGGCGCGCTCAAACTGCCCGCGACCCAATCCACGGTGCCCTTCTCGAGCCACACCGGCGAAGGGCGCGACGCGCTCCTCGGCTGGATGTCGCGCACGCTGGCCGCCACGGCCGGCGGTTAGCGGCTCGCCGGCGCGTCGGCTATTCCGAGCCATCGCAGCAGCGCCTTTCGCGCCGGCCGGGCGGCGACGATCGCGGCCTTGTCGGCGCGCGGCCGGCGCTTGAGGCGCCACTCGACGCGAAGCGCCAGTCCCCGCGCGCCCAGCTTGCGGCGATAGACGATCTCGAGCGGCGCGCGGCCGCGCAGGTAGCGCGCGCCGCGTCCGCGGCCCGCGCGATGCTCGGCGATGCGGCGCGCGACATCGGTGGTCACGCCCGTGTAGAGCGTGCCGTCACCGGTGCGGACGATGTAGACGTGCCACGCGCGTGCGGGAACGACTCGGCTCGCGCCACGGGCGCTCTTTGGGGATCGAGTCACCGCGTGGGACCATGGGGATCATGACCTTCGCTGAGATCGCTGTACCCCCGGAACTCGTCGCCGCGCTGGCCAGGCAGGAGATCACGCGGCCGACCGCCATCCAGGTCGCGGCGATCCCGGTGCTCATGTCGGGCAAGGATGCCTACCTGAACGCCGAGACCGGCACCGGCAAGACACTGGCCTACCTGCTGCCGATCTTCTGCCGGCTCGATCTCGCGCGGGAGGCCACGCAGGTCGTGATCCTGGCTCCCACGCACGAGCTGGCGATCCAGATTCAGCGCCAGTGCACCGACCTCACGCAGCACGCGGCCTGGGCGGTGCGGACGCTGCTGCTCATCGGCGGCACCTCGACGGAGCGGCAGGTCGAAAAGCTCAAGAAGAAGCCGCACATCGTGGTCGGCTCGCCGGGCCGCATTCTCGAACTGATCCGCATGGGCAAGCTCAAGACGCCCGCGATCGCCACCGTCGTCGTCGACGAGGCGGATCGCCTGCTCCTGCGCGAGGGGCTCGCCGACATCCGCGCGATCGTTCGCGCTACCCCGGCCGGGCGGCAATTGGTCTTCGCGTCGGCCACGGAGCAGCCCGAGAGCGCCGAGGCCATCGCGACGCTCGCCGGGGACGTGCCCATGGTGCGGACGGGCAGTGGGTCGGTGAACGCCAGCATCGAACACTCCTACATCGTCTGCGAGGAACGCGACAAGCCGGAAGTCCTGCGCAAGCTGCTGCATGCGCTCAAGCCCGAACGCGCGATGGTGTTCGTCCATCGCAACGACACCGCCGAGCGCGTGGCGGCACAACTGGCGCATCACAAGATTCCCGCCGCGGATCTTCATGGCGCCTCGGACAAGCGCGATCGCAAGTGGGCCATGGACGCGTTCCGCAGCGGCGAGGTCCGGGTGCTGATCGCCTCGGACATCGCGGCGCGCGGACTGGACATCCCGGGCGTGACGCACATTCTCAACCTCGACGTGCCGACGCAGAGCAAGGCGTACCTGCATCGCGTGGGCCGCACGGGTCGCGCGGGCGCGCGGGGGGAGGCGACGACGCTGATGACCGCGGCCGAGGTGCGGCGCGTCCGGCGCTTCGAGACGGAGCTGGGGATCGTCCTGCGACACGTGCGCCTGCGCGAGGGCCGTGTCATCGACGCCGATGGGGGCGCACGCCCCGATCACCCGTCACGCGCGGCGACGAAGCGCGCGTAAATCGCTTCCACCTTCCTTCGCGCCCGCGGAGCCTTGCGCAGGTACTTGAGCGCGGAGGTGATGCTCGGCTCGATGAGGAAGCAGTTGATCGGGACGTCCCTCGCGAGGCCGTCCCAGCCGAACCGCTCCACCATCTGCCGGAGCATCATCTCGAGAGTGACGCCGTGGAGCGGGTTGTTGGGTTGTGGACGCGTCATCCGGGCCGACCCCTTCGTGCTACTCTGCCCACCTCGTTCGGTCTCGTCATTGGCACATCGTACGGAGGTCGTGATGCGGATGTACACCCTGGCACCCGGGCGTCCCGCGGTTCGCGTTGTGTTCGGCACGATGCTGATGGCCGGTCTCCTCGGATGCGCCGCGCCCGCGCAGCTCACGAGCGTGTGGACCGAGCCGGGGTACTCGCAGAGCCCTCCGACGAACGTGCTGGTCGTCGCGCTGCGCAAGGACGCCGTCCGGCGGCGGCAGTGGGAAGACGCGTTCGTGACCGCGCTCGAGCGGCGCGGGATCAGGGGGACGCCGTCCTATTCCCGGTGGCAGGACGCGCCGCCCGACACGCAGCAGGTCATCGACGCGATCAAGGACGCGCACTACGACGCGATCATGTCGCTGGTTCGCCTCGACGACCAGGAAGTGATGAAGACGATCCCCGGCCAGGTCCGGCAACAGACGGTGACTTACACGGACGCGTGGGGCCGCGCGTACACGCGCTACCGCGAAGTCCAGGAGCCCGACCTGCTGACGACCGAGCGTGTGCTCGGATTCCAGAGTGACGTGTGGCGTTCCACGGACACCGGCGGGCACCTGGTCTGGTCCGGCACGGTCCGGGTGAATGAGAACACCATGTCGAACCTGGTCCGGGACGCGGTGGAGAAGGGCATCATGCCGGGGCTCGCGGCCTCGGGCGTCATCCCCAAGCCGAACAAGCAGTAGTGCGCGCGGAGAACCGGAACGGCCGCCCGGGTCTCACCGCGCGCTCATCGTCGCGCATTCGCATCCGCGCGTCGTCGCGCATTCGCATCCGCTCATAGTCGCGCGTTCGCATCCATGCGTGTTCCCGTCTTCCTGCGCCCGCTGCCCGACGCGGGCATCCGGCTAGAAGCGACGGCACGCGACGCCCTCTACCGAACCGCGCGCGGGCGCACCCTCACGGCTCTGACCGTCATCTACGCGTTCTTCTACACGGCGCGCGGCGTGCTGGATGTGGTCAAGAAGCCGCTGATCGACGCCGACGTCTACACCGCCGACCAGCTCGGCACGCTCGGCGCGTGCCTGCTCGGGGCCTACGCGTTCGGCAAGCTCCTGAACGGCATGCTCGCGGACCGCGTGCGCGTGTCGCGCTTCCTGGCGCTCGGACTCGGCATCAGTGCCGTGATGAACATCCTGATGGGAATGAACACGCTGTTTCTCGCCGCGTGCGCGCTGTGGCTCGTGAACGGCTACAGCCAGGGCGTCGGCGCGGCGACCAGCGTGCGCAGCCTGACCCAGTGGTTCAGCGGGCGCGAGCGCGGGCGCGTGTACGGCATCTGGAGCGCGGCGCACTCGCTCGGCGAGGGAACGACGCTCATCGCCACGGCGGCGATCGTCGCGCACCTGGGCTGGCGCGCGGGATTCCTCGCGCCGGGCATCGCCTGCCTCGTCGTCGCCGCCGTGTCGCTGCTCGTGCTGCGTGACCGGCCGGAGGCCTACGGCCTGCCCGAGGTGCACGACTGGATGGGAGAGCCACACGAGGAGCAGCACGCGTCGACCTGGGCCGCGCAGCTCCACGTCATCCGGAATCCGGCCGTCTGGGTCTGCGCGATCGCCAGCTCGCTGATGTTCGTCACGCGGTACGGCGTCAAGAGCTGGGGCGTCCTCTACCTGCAGGAGGCGCGCGGGCTCTCGCTGCCGTCGGCGACGGCGATGATCGCCCTCAACACCGTGGCCGGCCTGTTCGGATCAGTGGCCTATGGCTACGTGAGCGACCTGGCCTTCAAGGGCCGCCGCCCGCCCGCCACGTTGTTGTTCGGCATCGTCGAAATTACCGCGCTGGTCGTTCTGTTCTTCGGTCCGCGCAACAACCTCGTGCTCGTATGCGCACTGCTGGTGTACGGATTCGCGCTGTCGGGCATCCTCGCCGTCCTCGGCGGACTGATGGCGGTGGACATCAGCTCCAAACGAGCGGCCGGGATGGCCATGGGGTTCATCGGGTTCATGTCGTACCTGGGCGCCGCCGCGCAGGAGAAACTGTCGGGCATGTTCGTGAACGCGCACACGGTCCTGCGACCGGATGGCACGAAGCACATCGCTGACTGGTCGGGCCCGATCGCGCTGTGGATCGGCGGCTCGGTCGCGAGCGCGCTGCTCGCCGTCACCCTGTGGCGCGCGAAACAACGGGAGTGAGGATGCGCGAGCGGTGAGTGTTTCGCGGTGTCGTGACGCTCTGGCAGGGGCGGATCACCGTCGCGATCCGGTGCCGCGCGTGGCCACGGTCACAACTTTCTCGAGCGTGATCCGATCCTACAACGAGGCCGCCGACATGTGCCTTCGTTATCAGCTCTTGATCCCGCTGCGCCGCTTTCGCTTCGGCGTTTCTCGGTCGTCTTCCGTGTCGTGGACCGATCTTTGCGAATCATGTCCGACATCGAGCAAACGGGCTCGCGTCGTCCAAGGAGGCGGACATGGCTGCCAGGAACGGAGTGGTCGGAACGGCATTGCGCGTGGCGGAGTTCGAGTATCCGGTGTTCTCCGAATCGCGCGAAGAGATGATGAGAATCGCATTCCTGCTGAGCATGCGCGACGAGATCGCGATCGACCGTTTCCCCGAGCGGGCGCGCCGGTCGCGCGAGCGCCGGGCGGAGCGGGTCTGAGACATCGGAGAGCACGCACAGGGAGGCGGGTGTGAGGAGTCTGCAGTTGTTGATGGCGTGCGGCGCCGTGACCGCGCTGGTCTGGACGGCCACCGGATCGGTGGCCAAGGTCGATTCCAACTCGGGCGGCGCCTCGACGAAGACATTCGTCGCCAGGGCCGCCCAGGTCGGCATGGCGGAAGTCATGCTGGGGCAGGAGGCGACGGAGCGCGGTGAAGATGCCGAGGTGCGGACGTTCGCCCAGGAGATGGTCACGGACCACTCCCAGGCGAACGAGGAGCTGAAGCGGCTCGCAGCCACCAAGGGATGGAAGGTGCCGCTGAACACCGACGCCTCGCACCGTGCCATGGCGCAGGGTCTGTCGAAGCTGTCGGGAAACGCCTTCGACCGCGCGTACGTGAAGGGCATGGTCGCCGACCACAACGTCGCGGTGGCGATGTTCCAGCGCTACGCGAGAAATGGCGGCGACGAAGATCTCAAGGCTTGGGTCACCAAGCTGCTGCCCACGCTCGAGGACCACCAGCAGAAGGCCAAGGCTCTCTGGGAAAAGATGACGCCGTGGGCGTCGAACTGACGTCGCGGCCCATCGTGGTCGCCCTGGCCCACCCCATATAGAAGGGTGCATGCCGGGGCGACCCGACCATCCGGCGAACCGTCGAGAAGTCGGGCGGGCCGGCGGCGGGGATGCCGGCGTCACCGGCGGCGCACCAACTGGACTCAGTTCCAGTTCGAGTATTACTTGAAGTCGTCAGCGAACTGTCCCTGGGGACAGTTTCGTTCGATCGCGTTGAACTGGTTGCGAGGTGGGCGCGTCAACGTGAGTGTCGCGCCGACGTGCGACACGCTGACCGCGAGCGGGCGACGTTCGCGATCCCCGAGTCCCTCCGAGAAGCGTTCAGTCGATGACGACGAGCCTCACGGTGCGCGCGAGGCCCGACTGCTCGAGCCGCACGAAGTAGACGCCGGGGCGCAGCGCGCGGGGCCCCGCCAGTCGCTCGATGCCGTCGCCCGCGTTACCCCCGATCCTCCGCGTGACCCACCGGCGTCCGGTGACGTCCAGCAGCTCGAGCGTCGCGGTCTCCGCGACCGGCAGCGTGTACGCCACCTCGACGCCGTCGCGCGACGGATTGCGCAGCGGGCGGATCGACAGCGCCACGGCCGGCACCACGACCCACGCGTCTGCGTCTCCAGCGTCGCCCGCACCCGCGTCGCCCAACGCGAGGCGATAGCCATAGCGCACGCCGGGCCGGACACTCGTGTCATCGAAGCGGATCGAGCCGGAGGCCTCGGCCGTCGCATCGCCGATCGCCGCCCATGCCGCGCCCGCGCTCGTGCGCATCACGCGCCACGGGCCGCCGCGCGCCGCGTCGGAGCCCCACCAGAGCAGGCGAACGCATCCCGGCTCGAACTCGGCGCGCACGAACGAGAGCCGCGCGGGCACGAGGCCATCGGCCGAAATCCTCGCGGCGTACACGTCGGCGGGATCTGCCGGCGAGCGGCGTCGGTCGTCCCAGGCGATGATGGCGCCGCCGCTGCCGTCGGGAACGATGCGCGGGTAGACCTGCGCCCCCGGTGCGGCGCTGACGGGCGTGCCGCCCGGATTCCAGCCGGTCGCGACGGTTCCGTCTGCCGTGATGCGCGTCGCGACGACGTCGAAGGACGTGGTCCCGCCATTCGCCGACCATGCCATGAGCATGCCTCCGAGCCCGTCCGCCACCGGCGGCACGAGGCCGATGGCCCCCGGTATCGTGACGCCCGCGGGTGTCCACCCGGCCTCGAGCGTTCCGTCGAACTTCAGCTGCACGACATGGTCGCCGTTGATGTCACCCCACACGGCGAACACGCCGCCCACGCCGTCCTCGGCGAGGCCTGCGATCTGCTCGGGATCGCCACTTCCGGCGAGCTTGCGCCCGGCGGCGGGCCAGCCCGGGGGGATCGTTCCGGCGTCCGTGACGTACGTCACGAACGGGTCGGCGTCGCTGACGTCGAGGAAGTCCCACGCCACGTAGGTTCCGCCGTCACCGTCGGTCGCGAGGTGAGGGTTGCCCTGGTTTCCCGGCGACGTGCAGACCGGCATACCGGTCGCGGCCCAGCCGGCGTGCGTCTCGGCGTCCGCGTCGAAGCGCAACGCGTAGATGTCATCGTTCGAGCCGCGGTGATCCGTCCACGCCAGCACGATGCCGCCCGCACCGTCGGGGATCGCGACCGGCTCGCCGTCCTCCGCCTTCGTGTCGACGAGGAAGAGACCGGTGCCGGACCAACCGCTCGCGATCGTGCCATTGGCGTGGACGCGCTGTCCCGCGACGCGATCGGTTCCCGCCACTTGATACTCCCAGATGACGTAAACGCCACCCTGCCCGTCCGGGACGATCTGCGGGCGGTACTGTGCGATCACTTGAAAGCCGAGGCTCAGCCCGTTGGCGGGCCAGCCCGCGGCGAGACTGCCGTTCGCGAGCAGGTGCTGGGCGTAGACGTTGGGCTGGCCGTTCGTCTCGATAAGCCAGGCGGCGAACACGCCTCCCAACCCGTCGGTCGCCAGCTGGACTCGTGTTCGGATCACGTTGGAGAGATCGATCGCGGGGATGGTGCCGGTGCTGAGCGCGAGCCCGTCGGCCGGCCATCCCGCAGCGACACCGCCGTCCGAGCCGAGGTGCTGAACATAGGGCACGTACGTTCCGCCGCCCGCGCGACCGTCGTACCAGCCGAGATACGCGCCGCCGGCACCGTCGGGGATGAGCGATTCGAAGTATTGGTCGTTGGCGGCCGTGCAGACAGGGGCGCCGTTCGAGGTCCACAGCGAGGTCGCGGCCGTTGCCGGAACCGGGGCGAGCAGCGCGACGGCGACGACAAGGCAGCCAGGCGCGCGACGTCGAAGCATGAAACCTCCAGGCCCGGTACATGGGGTGTTCCCGGCCCAGCGAGGATCCCGTGGCAGGATCCGCCCCATTGTGCGCCTCGGGCCGCGACGCGCAAGAGCCAATTTTCTATAGTAGGGGGCCGTCGAGTCCTCCACCACCCCGAGGGAACACGCCGCCATGTCCCGTACCACGATTTCCACGGACAACGCTCCGAAGCCGGTCGGCGCCTACAGCCAGGCCGTGGTCGCCGGGGACACCATCTACGTCGCGGGACAGGGCCCGATCGATCCGCGCACGGGCAAGATCGTGATCGGCACGTTCGAGGAGCAAGCGACGCTCACGCTCGAGAACGTGCGCGCGGTGTTGGCGGCCGCGGGCGCCACGATGGCGGATGTCGTCAAGGTGACGGTCTACCTCGCCGACCTCGGCGACTTCGGCAAGCTGAACGAAGTGTACCGCGCGTTCTTCGCCGAGCCATTTCCGGCCCGGGCGGCCGTGGGCGCCCAACTCTTGTTCCACACCTTCATCGAGATCGATTGCATCGCCGTTCGCGGCAGCGGCAAGGGAGGTTCGTGATGCGCCGGATCATTCTGATGGGAGTCGCCGTGTCGTTGTGCCTGGCGACCGCGCACGTGGCGCCCGCGTTGGGAGCGGCGACGCCGAAGCGAACGCCGAGGTCGATCCCCAAGGTGGCCGTGCCCCCGACCGCCACGTCCGGCACGTCCGCCACACCGTCGTCGCCGGGCGCCGCGAAGCCCGCCACCGGCGTTCCGCCCGCGGCCCCGGTGCGCGATGTCGTCGACACGCACTGGGGAGTCCAGGTCCACGATCCGTACCGCTACATGGAGAATCTCAAGGACCCGCACGTGCAGGCGTGGATCAAGGGGCAGGCCGACCATGCGAACGCGACGCTCGCGCGCGTCCCCGGACGCGACGAATTGTTCGAGCGCATTCGCGAATTGGACACGGCGCGCCCGTTCCGCATCCTGGGCATCCGGCGGATGCCGGACGGGCGACTGTTCTACCTGCGGCTCAACGCCGAGGACAACCTGGCGCGGCTATGCACCCGGCAGGGTTTCGACGGCACCGAGCGCGTGCTCGTCGACCCCGCGACGATTCCGGCGCCCGTGGACGGGCACTGGTCGATCAGCTTCTACCGTCCGTCGCCCGACGGCCGCACGATGCTCTATGGCCTGGCACTCTCCGGGTCCGAAGAGGACCGGCTCCACGCGTTCGACATCGCCAGCGGCAAGCCGCTGCCGGATTCGATCGACCGCATGGAGGACGGCTACACCGATCCGATGTGGCTCGCGGACAGCCGCGGCTTCTACTACTCGCGGCGCGTGAAGCTGCCGGCCGGCGCGCCGGCGACCGAGGTGTACAAGAATTCGGTCGCCTACCTGCATCGGCTCGGTACGGACCGCGACCAGGATCGCCCCGCGTTCGGACGAAACCTGTGGCCCAACGTGGCGATGAGCGACGTGGACTTCCCGAGCATCGTGCTCACGCCGGGCTCGTCCTACGCGGTGGGGAAGATCAAGCACGGTGATTCGAACCCGCTGACGCTGTACGCCGCGCCGCTCGGCGGCGATGGGGACCTGACGAAGCGTGAGGCGACGGCCTCGCCGTGGACGATGATCTGCGACGTCGCGGACTCGGTGACGGACTTCGCGGTCCACGGCGACCAGATCTTCCTGATGACGGCACTCGGCGCCCAGCAGTTCAAGGTGGTCCGCACGTCGCTCTCGCATCCCTCGTTCGCCGGCGCCGCCCTGGTGCTCCCGGCGGGCGACGGCGTCGTCGACAACGTGGCGACGGCGCACGACGCGCTGTACGTCTCGGTTCATCGGGGTGCCGCCAGCCAGATCGTGCGCATCGGCTACGACCCGGGCGCGCCGATCGAGCCGCTGGCGCCGCCGGACCAGTTCCCGTCGACGCGCATCATCTCCGCGGAGGCCGATGTCGACGGCGTCGTCGCGAGCGCCGTGGGGTGGACGCGGGCGTCACGCTCGTTCGCCTACGACGTGGCGACCAAGTCGTTCGTCGACACGCGACTCAGCCCGACCGGCAAGTTCGACAATCCGCCCGACCTCGTGGCCACCGAGGTCGAGGTGCGCAGCCACGACGGCACGATGGTGCCGCTGTCGATCATCCACCGGCGCGACCTCAAGCTCGACGGCTCGAATCCGACGCTCGTGACGGGCTACGGGTCGTACGGCGACACGCGCTCGGTCAACTTCAGCCCGACGCTCGTCGCGTGGTTCGAGCGGGGCGGCGTCTACGCCGTGGCGCACGTGCGTGGCGGCGGCGAGAAGGGCGAGGCGTGGCACCGCGACGGCCAGAAGCTCAAGAAGCCGAACACGTGGAAGGACTTCATCGCCTGCGCCGAGTACATGGTGAAGCAGGGCTATACGACCCGCGAGCGTCTCGCCGGGCAGGGCGGCAGCGCCGGCGGCATCACCATCGGCCGCGCGGTGACGGACCGGCCCGACCTGTTCGCCGCGGCGCTGTTCGACGTCGGCTCGCTCGACTGCATCCGTGCCGAGACGACGACGAACGGCGTGCCGAACATCCAGGAGTTCGGCACCGTGACGAAGGAGGACGAATTCCGAGGCCTGCTCGAGATGAGTACGTACCATCACGTGAAGGACGGTGAGAAGTACCCCGCGATCATGCTCAGCGCCGGGATGAACGATCCGCGCGTCGACCCCTGGGAGTCGGCGAAGACGTGCGCACGGCTGCAGGCCGCGACCGCGAGCGGGAAGCCCGTGCTATTCCGCGTCCAGTACAACGCCGGACACGGCATCGGCTCGACGCGCGCCCAGCAGATCCAGCTCATCGCGGATCGCTACGCGTTCCTGCTCTGGCAGATGGGATTGCTGAAGCCGTTGCCTTGAGGGCTCGGGGGGGTAGCGACTCGGAGTCCGCATCGATTTCTCAGCAACGCCGCGCACACTTCAAGTGTCACATGAACATGCGCCTGCGCATGTGACCGTACAGTTCCGCGACGAGTGCTCCGCGCCAGGCGTGCCAACTGGAAGCAGTTCCAGTTCAAGTAGTACTCGAAGTGCTTAGTCCGCGCGGGACTCCCAGAGCAGCGTGTCGAGCGTGGCCAGTGTGGCGGGCGACAGCCAGTCGACCTGGCCCGACTGGCGCACGGCGATGCGCCCCTCGGCGTCGAGCACGTAGGTGAACGGAATGCTCGGGCAGGGGAGTTGCCGCTTGAGCGCGCCGGGCCCGTCGAGCAGCACCGGTACGCGGAGCCGCCGCCGCGCGACGTAGCGCGCGACCGACGGGAACGGATCCGAGCACACGATGACCGCCGCGAGCCCGGCGAGCCGCGGCAGGCGGATCATCGAGTCGAGTCCCGACGACTGGATCGCGCCGTCCTTCTGCCACGGCGCCCAGTCGTGGACGAGCAGCGGGCCCGCGGCACTCGTCAGCCGCCGCGTGCCCACGGGCACCGAGGGCAGCACGACGTCGAACGCCGCCGGCTCGCGCGCGGCGGCCGGGATCAGCGTGAGCGTGCGCGGACGTTCGCCGGGGCGCTGGACGGTGTACAGCTCGAGCCGGAGCAGCGTGCCGATGAGCACGACCACACCGAGCGTCACGGCGACGCGGCGGATCAGCATGGGGCCGGCCTCCGGATCCCGAACGGAACGAGGTTCCGTCCCAGTCTACGGAGCCGTCTCGCGACGGGCAATCGAGACGCCGGTGCGCGCCAACGGGGGACGCGCGGGATCGGCTAGGCCGCGTCCTGCTGTTTCGCCGGAGGGCGCACCACGCGCGCCGCCGCGGGCGCGGCCGCGGGGGCCGGAGGTCGCGCTGCCGTCTTCTGCCGCCGCTCGTGGTGCGGCGTGTTCGTGCCGCAGAAGGGGCAGCTGTTCCAGTCGGCGAGGATGCGCTTGTGGCACTTCTCGCAGTGGTCGCCGACGAATTCGCCGCACGACGTGCAGTATTCGTAGTCCTTCGACAGCACCGTCTGGCAGCGCGGGCAGATCTTCGGCGTGCTCTCGGCCAGGTAGACGACGCGCGTGACCTCTTCCATCGTCGTCTTGCCCTCGAGCGCCTTCCGCACGCCGTCCTCGCCGATCGTGCGCATGCCGTTCTCGATCGCCGCCTGGCGGATCGCCGCGTCGGTCGAGTTCTGGGTGATGAGCTGGCGCATGTTCTCGTTGAGTCCGAGGATCTCGAAGATGCCGGTCCGTCCGCGGAAGCCGGTGTCATTGCAGTTCTGGCAGCCGCGGCCGCGAAACAGTGTGACCTTGCCGTTGGCGCCGGCGTTCGCGATGGCGCCGAGGCGGCCGAGCGTCGATGCGTCCGTCTCGTACGGCTCCTTGCACTTGGGGCACAGCGTGCGCACGAGCCGGATCGCCACCACACCGACCATCGCCGAGGCGACCATGAACGGCTCGAGGCCGAGGTCGACGAGTCGGGTGACGGCGCTGGCGGCGTCGTTCGTGTGGATCGTGGTGAGCACGAGGTGGCCTGTGATCGAGGCGCGGAACGCGATCTGCGCCGTCTCCGCGTCGCGGATCTCGCCGACCATGATGACGTCCGGGTCCTGGCGCAGGATCGCGCGCAGGGCGGCGGGGAAGGTCTTCTTGGCCTTCTCGTCGACCTGGACCTGGTTGATCCCCTTGATCTGGAGCTCGACCGGGTCCTCG
>JANLWK010000062.1:0-31333 GCA_031364505.1 Candidatus Eiseniibacteriota bacterium
GCCGCGGCACGGGCATGAACGTGTTGTACGACATGAGCGACAGAAAGTACGGCGTTGGCGAGCTGAGCGTGACGACGAACGTCGATTCATCGGGTGCCGCGATGCCGACCGCGCGTTCGTCCTTCAGCGACCCGTGCGCCATCGAATCCGCGTTCACGATCGGCGACATCAGCCCCGCGTTGCGCGACGCCGTCTCGGGCCTGAGCACGCGCGCCCACGACCAGCGGAAGTCCTCGGCGGTGATCGCCGCGCCATCGCTCCACGCGAGCCCCGGGCGCAGGTGAAACGTGTAGGTGAGCCCGTCGGGAGCGATGTCCCAACGATACGCCTGGCCCGGCAGCGGCTCGAGCGTGTGCGCGTCCTCGCGCGTCAGGCCCTCGAACAGGGCGCGGCAGGCGCGTCCGTCGGGCTGGCCCGTGGCGAGCCCGGGATCCACCGTCTCGGGATCGGCGGACAGCTCGAAACGCAGGACGTCGCGCGCCGGCGGCGTCGTGGATCCGAACCAGCGCGTGGCGCCGGATCCATGGCGCGCGGCCGGCGCGCACGACGTCGTGAGAAGCAGCAGAAACGCGAGGATCGACGCGTGGCGACGGATCACGCGGCGCAGTATAGCAGCGACGCCTCAGGCGGACGCTCGTCGGGCAGCTGGAACAGGAAACGCTGGCCGTCGGGCGCCACACAGAACACGGGCAGGATCCCCGCGGCCTGAGGTACCCTCGCGGCAATCCTGATCGTGACAACGGCCCCCCGACCGTGGTGGAGGAATGATCGATGCGCCGCGCAGTGCTTGCGATGGTCCTCGTCGTGGCCGCCCTGCCGGTGGCGTTCGGCAACAGCCACGCCGCGCTGATCGAGCGCGAGCGGATCCGCGTCACCCGGCGTGGTGTGTACGGTCCGACGCATGTCGGTGAGTTCGAGGCGATGCGCGGCGACACGCTCGTGCTGCACGAACCGTCGACGGGGCTGCGCGTGTTCGTTCCCGCTGCGGCCATCGACCGGGTCGAGCGGAGCGGGCGAGCGAAGACGAGCATCATGCGCGGCGCGGGACGCGGATTCCTGCTCGGCGCGGCCGCCGGCGCGGTGCTCGGCATCAGTCTGTACCGCAGCGGCGATGAAATCCCCGCGAGCAGGACCGGGGCCGGGATACTGTGTGGGCTGGTCGTGGGCGTTCCGACCGCGTTCGTGGGCGGCACGTTCGGGGCGTTCCAGGGACACGAGCGCTGGCTTGGTGTCTCGCGCTCGGAATGGGACTCTCGGACTTCGCACTGAGCGCAGGGGAGGTCGTGCCATGAAGCGTCTCGTTCCGATCGTGCTGCTGACGCTCGCGAGTCTGCCGGTCGCGTTCCGCACCGGTCAGGCGGCACTCATCGAGCACGAGAAGATTCGCGTGAGCGAGCGCGGTCCGATGGGAGCGCGCCGTGAGGGCGAGTTCGAGGGCCTGTTCGGCGATACGATTGGGCTGATCGAAGCGTCCAGTGGACTCCACCGGCGCATTCCCCTGTCGGCGATCGAGTCGATCGATCGCCCGAGGCGAACCACGACGAGCATCGGCCGTGGCGCTGGACGCGGGTTCCTGCTCGGGGTGCTGGTCGGGACGGTGGTCGGCGCACTCGGGTACAACGACGACATCGTCGTCTCGGATCGCACGACTTCCACCGTCATCGGAGCCCTGGGGATGGGACTGACGGGCGCACTCCTCGGCGGTACGGTGGGCGCCATGTACGGCCACGACAGCTGGCGCCGCGTGCCGCGTTCCGAATGGGCCTCGGCGGAGCCGCACTGATCGCATGCGCGTGACCGAGCCCTTCGCGCTGCGCTCGCGCCGCATCGTCACGCCCGGCGGCACCGTCGCCGGTTGCGTCGTCGTGCGCGACGGACGCATCGATGCCGTGACCGACGCCCCGCCCGAAGGCGTGAACGTCGTCGACCTTGGCCGCCTCGCCCTGCTGCCCGGGCTCGTCGACACGCACGTCCACATCAACGAGCCCGGCCGCGCCGAGTGGGAGGGCTTCGCCACGGCGACGCGGGCGGCGCGCGCGGGCGGCGTGACGACGCTCGTGGACATGCCGCTCAACAGTGTGCCCGCGACGACGACGGTCGCGGCACTCGAGGCCAAGCGCGCCGCGGCCCGCGGCAAGACGTGCGTGAACGTCGAATACTGGGGCGGCGTCGTGCCCGGCAACACGAGCGAGCTCGAGGGCCTCGCCGAGGCCGGCGTGCGTGGGTTCAAGTGCTTCATGGTGCCGTCGGGCGTCGACGAATTCGGCTGGGTCACCGAGCGCGACCTGCGCGCGGCGATGCCGGTGATCGCGCGGCTCCAGCTGCCGTTGCTCGCGCATGCCGAAGTGCCGGGGCCGATCGAGAGCGCGACCGCGGTCCTCACCGGACACGCCGACCCGCGGCGCCACGCGACATGGCTGGCCTCGCGCCCGCCCGAGGCAGAGGTCGAGGCCATCGGGATGCTCATCAAGCTGAGCGACAAGACGAGCTGCAGCGTGCACGTGGTGCATCTCGCCGCGGCCGAGGCGCTGCCCACGCTTCGCCTGGCGCGGGCCGAGTTCATGCCGATCACGGTCGAGACCTGCCCGCACTACCTGACGTTCGCCGCGGAGGACATTCCGGATGGGGCGACGCAGTACAAGTGTGCGCCGCCGATCCGGGACGCCGCGAACCGCGAGGCCCTGTGGGGCGCGTTGATGGCCGGCGACATCGACCTCGTCGCGAGCGATCACTCGCCGTGCCCGCCCGCGCTCAAGCGCTCGGACACGGGCGACTTCTTCGCCGCCTGGGGCGGCATCGCCTCGCTCGAGCTGGGCCTCTCCGCCGTGTGGACGGGCGCCCGCGCGCAGGGCGCGTCACTCGCGGACGTCGCGCGCTGGATGTCGGCCCACCCCGCGCGGCTCGCGGGACTCGACAAGACGAAGGGCCGTATCGAGGCGGGCGCCGACGCCGACCTCGTCGCCTTCGACCCGGAGGCCGAGTGGACCGTGGACGCCGCGGCGCTCTGCCAGCGGCACCCGGTGACGCCCTACGCCGGGATGAAGCTCACGGGCCGCGTGGAGCGCGTGTGGGTCGGTGGGCGGGAGAGCGCGGCCGAGAAGTAGGAAGTATCGACTGGCCCTGGGGCCAGGTTGCTACGCATTTGGATGACATACAGTGCCGCGATAAAATGGCTTGCGGCGAAGAAGTCGTGAGGGACCCATGCGTCGTACCACACGCTTCATCCTTCTGTTCTCGATTGTCTCTGCGTACGCCGCGATGGCCGCGGACACGCCGTTGAGCGGTCATTACCAGATCACGCTCACACGCAAGTCGTTGAGCGCCGGCGAGAGTGTCGAGATCGGACTGATTCCGCCCCTCGCGCCGGGACTCCGGATCAGTTGGTTCGGTACGAACCAATCGGCGATCTATCGCGCACCGTACGTGATCCCACCGGACACACCGCCCGTAATCGTTGGTGCTGGAATCTCAGGGCACGGAGTGCGTACCGGAGTGAGCGCGCAGATCCTGCTCATCCCCAGCCGGTTCCCAGGAGCGGATGACTGCCTCGGGCCGGGACAGTCGTGGTCGACGACATCCGGTACGTTCCAGCCCGATGTTGGACTCGTTGACGAACTCCCGGAAGCTATCGTGAAGGTGCCTGCGCTGTACCCGCACTCGGCGTTGCTGAGGGGGCAACGTGAAACGATCCTCGTTCAAGCGTTGGTGTGCCGCACGGGGAGGGTCTTGGATGCATACGCACCGCAGCGGATCGGTCTTCCGCCGAATCGCGATAGGCCTCAGCCTGATCCGGCCTTGGTGACTGCGGCGCTCGCGGCAGCGCGACAATGGGTATTCAAACCGGCCCTCGTTGCGGGCCAGCCGATCGCGACGTGGGTGGCAATTCCGGTAGTCGTCGCGCCCTAGATGACTTGCGGTGACTGCGCCGACACCTGCACTGTCCCCGGGGACAGTTTCGTTCGATCGAGCTTACCTGCCCCGTGGGTGCACTGTCCTCGAGGACAGTTTCGTTCGATGTCACTAACCTGCCCCGGGGCAGGTTGCGCGAGATCTAGCCCCCCGCTCTCCCGCGCCGCGCCCGCGCGCCCGAGGCGCTCGCGTCCGCCACATCGCCCCACACGCGCATCCGCGCCACGCCGCCGTCGGGGTAGATGCTCAAGCGCACGTGCGTCACCGCGCCGAGGTTCTTCAGCTCGCGTGCGAAGGTGTGGTCGGCGTCGGGCTTCAGCTTCTTGCGCGGCAGCAGCACGCGCCACTTCATGTCGGACGCGTTCAGCGCGTCGACGGCAGCGCGTCCGGCGTCGCATGCCTCGACGATGCACGAATCCGGGTAGTTGCCCTTGAAGTGAGTGGTCTCGATCACGAGCTTGCGGACGCGGCCGGGGGCGGCGAGCGCCACGACGATCCAGTCGTTGCCGGGTCCGCGGCGGCGGCGCGTTTCCCAGCCGTCGCCCATGTGGGTCGAGCGGCCGGGCAGGATCAGGTTCTCCTTGGAACCGAAGAACATGTCGCTCGCCGCGACGACCGTGCCGCCGTTCGTCATCGCGGCGAGATCGACCGGACCGGCGCCGGGTTTCAGCGCCTCCGCGGCGACACGCCCGTACGCGCGGAAGCGCGCGACACCGCCGTCGGGGAAGATGTTGAGCCTCAGGTGCGTGGCGCGGACGACCTCGGTGGAGCCGAAGAGATTCTGCGAGCCGGGCTTGAGCGGCGAGCGGGGCAGCACGGTGCGCCAGCCGCGATCCTCGGCGAGCTTCCTGGCCGTCGCCGCGCGTGGCGCCTCGATCGCCTCGACCGACGCGTAGGCCGGGTTGTTGCCGAGAAAGTGCGCGGTGTCGATGTCGAAGCCGTGGACGACGCCCGCGAGGCCGAGCTTGACGATGCACCAGTCGTGGCCCGGCGTGCGGCGCCGGCGCGTCTCCCAGCCGTCCATCCACTTGCCGCGCTCGGTGTACTCGTCGGGCAGGAAGATGGCGCGCGCGGGCTTGAGGAGGTTTTCCTTCTCGGCGAAGAACTCGTCGTTGGCGACGATCGCCTTGCCGCCAAGGCGGGCGGAGGCGAGATCGATGAAGCCGGCGAAGGCGGCGGCTTCGGGCGGCGCGGCGGTCATGGCGGCTCTTTAGGACCCGTGGGGCTCGGGGGGGCTCGTCTCGGTGGGGAAACAGGGCCCGGCAAGAAAAATCCCACGCGGCGGAGATACGGGGGTGGTTGGCAGGTTGTTGGGCAGTCCGCCGCGCAGGACGATATAAAGTGTAGGGGAGTCGCCCCGGGAAGCGCAATCCCCGCCGGCCCGAATTGGGAGACATAACATTGCCTGCACGTGTGAACGATCTCGCCGCAACGGACCTAAGCGCTGCCCTCACGCGCTGCTGCGGCTCGTCCGCGTGGGTCGAGCGCATGTGCGCGTCTCGTCCCTTCGCGGATCGCGAGGCACTCCACGCCGCGGCGGACGCGGCCGCGGGGCACCTCGTGCGCGCGGACTGGCTCGAAGCGTTCTCGCATCACCCGCGCATCGGCGACGTCTCGGCGCTGCGCGAGAAGTTCGCCGCGACCGCGGACTGGGCGGCGAGCGAGCAGCACGGGGCCGCCGCGGCGGGAGAGGCGACGCTCGAGGCCCTCGCGGCCGGCAACCGCGCCTACGAAGCGCGCTTCGGCTATATTTTCATCGTCTGCGCCACGGGGCTCACGGCGGCGGAGATGCTCGCGCGGCTGGAGGCGCGGCTGCCCAACGAACCGGACCGCGAGCTGACCATCGCGGCGGCCGAACAGATGAAGATCACTCACCTGCGGCTCGACAAGCTGCTGGAGGACCGTTGAGCGGACTCTCGACTCACGTGCTCGACTTGGCGACGGGGACGCCGGCTACCGGCGTGGCCATCTCGCTCGCGCGCCGCACCGAAAACGGCGCCTGGGCGACGGTTGCCGAGGGGCTCACCGACGGCGACGGGCGGATCAAGGAATTATTGACTGGAGAGGCACTTACGCCCGGCCGATACCTCATGACGTTCGCCACCGGGAACTATTTCCGCGGGCGGGGGGAACAATCCTTCCACCCGGAGATCCTGGTCCAGTTCGAAGTCGGCGATCCCTCCCAGCACTATCACGTGCCGCTGCTGCTGAGTCCGTTCGGCTACTCGACCTATCGGGGCAGCTGACGGCCGGGGATCGCGCGACGCAAGGAGTCCCATGCGTGCTGCTGCGATCGCCCTGACCCTCGCCTCACTGCTCGCATTCCCCGCCATGTCGAACGCGCGCGGCCCCTCGTCACAGGAGTGGGCCGACTCGCTGCACGTCACCACGGTGAACGGCGCGCAACTGTCGTATCTCGACGTCGGCCGGGGCGACCCGATCGTGTTTGTCCACGGCTCGCTGACCGACTACCGCGTGTGGCTCGAAGAGGTGCAGGCGCTGTCGGCGCACTATCGCGTCATCGCGTACAGCCGCCGCTACCACTTCCCCAACACCGGCGGCGGCAACGGCGGGGACTACTCGGTCGGGCTGCATCAGAAGGACCTCGCGGGCCTGATGGACGCCCTCGACCTGCCGAACGCGTATCTCGTCGGCCACTCGTACGGCGGCCTGATCGCCGCGTCGTTCGCGGTGAAGTACCCGGATCGCGTGCGCTCGCTCGTCCTGATCGAGCCCACGATGCCGGAGATCGCCGCCGGAATGGAGGGCGACTCGGCCTGCGCGGTGGAACGCCACATGCTGACGGAGCTGACGCGCATGGCGCTCCAGAATGGCTTCCCCGAGCTGGGCGTCGAACACGAGCTCGACTGGGCGTTCGGCGATGGCTGGAGGGAGTCGCTGCCGCGATCCGTGAAGCGCTGGGTCGTGGATAACTCGCCTGCGCTGCAGCTGCAGTTCCTGGCGCCGGCCGACCCGAGCCGTTTCGGCCCGAAGGAGCTCCAGAAGATCGCCTGCCCGATCCTGTACGTGGAGGGCGGCAAGAGCCCCGCGCACGCGAAGGTCACGGCGGATGCCTTCGTGAGCCGCGCCCCCGCGACGCGGCGCGTCACCTTGAAGGGGGCGTCGCACGGCATGCCGTGGACCGACGCCCGGCGGCTGACGCGGGAGATGCAGGCGTTCTTCGATCGGAGCCGGTTGGCCGCGCAGTAGTGCGAACCGTGCGGAGGGCAGCGCTCGCCTGAGTGACGGCGGCGCGCTGGCAGTCCGCGGGGTCGAACAGGTAGGCTCCACGGCCAATCGTGCCTCTCGCACGTCGCCGAGGCCGCCTCCGAGACCCGATGAAGCGCTCCCGCAGACCCAAGCCCGCCACCCGCGGCGTCATCGTGCGGCGCCCGGCGCTCGTCGGCACCTCGATTCCGAGGCTCGAGGGCCACGACAAGGTCACCGGTGCCGCGCGCTACGTCGACGACCTCGTCGTCCCGGGCGTGCTCCACGGCTTCACTGTGCGCTCGACGATCGCCTACGGCCGCATCAAGCGCGTCACGCGCGACCCCGACTTCGACTGGACCGGCGTGGTGGTCGTGGACCACAACGACATCCCTGGCGAGAACACCGTCGCGCTGATCGAGAAGGACCAGCCGCTGCTCGCCTCCGATCTCGTGCGTCACCAGGACGAGGCGATTCTGCTCGTCGCCCACGAAAGTCGCGAAAAGGCGCTCGCCGCGAGCCAGGCCGTGCGCATCGAGTACGAGCCGATGGACCCCGTGCTCACGATCGAGGAATCGATCGCCCGGAAGGCCGTGCTCTACGGCACCGACAACGTGTTCAAGAAGATCCTGATCGAGCGCGGCGACGTGACGCGAGGACTCGCGGGTGCGGATCTCGTGGTCGACGGAGAGTATCGCTGCGGCCACCAGGAACAGCTCTACATCGAGAACAACGGCATGCTCGCCGAGCGCACGCCGGAGGGCGGCCTC
This sequence comes from Candidatus Eiseniibacteriota bacterium, assembly GCA_031364505.1. Lineage (GTDB taxonomy): Bacteria > Eisenbacteria > RBG-16-71-46 > RBG-16-71-46 > RBG-16-71-46 > JANLWK01. Next base: position 7,887 of record JANLWK010000062.1, read on the forward strand.
GTCGTACGCGGTTCGCTCCAGTGCCCGTACTACGTACACAAGGCGCTCATGCATGCCTTCGCGCTGCCCGCCGAGAAGGTGCGCGTGGTGCAGGCCGTCACCGGCGGCGGGTTCGGCGGCAAGGAAGACTACCCGTCGGTGATCGGCGCGCACGCGGCACTGCTGGCGTGGAAGAGCGGGCGGCCGGTCAAGATCATCTACGACCGGCTCGAGGACATCGCCGCAACGACCAAGCGCCACCCGGCCGTGATCCGCATGCGCACCGGCGTCATGCGCGATGGCACGCTCGTCGCGAACGACGTCGACGTGGTCATGGACGGCGGCGCCTACGTGACGCTGTCGCCCGTCGTGCTGTCGCGCGGCGCCATTCACGCCAACGGCCCGTATCGCTGCGACAACGTGCGCATCCACTCGCGCGCCATGGCGACGAACACGCCGCCGAACGGCGCGTTCCGCGGTTTCGGGGCGCCCCAGACGCAGTTCGCGGTGGAATGCCACATGGACGCGATCGCCGAGCGTCTGGGGCTGGACCCCGTGGCGTTCCGGCGTCACAACGCCGTCGTCGAGGGCGACATCACGGCCACCGGCCAGGTGCTGAACGAGAGCGTCGGCGCGATGGAGGTGCTCGAGCGCACGGTGAAGCGCGCCGACTGGGCGCGCACGCGCGCCCGCTACGAACGCGAGAACGCGAAGGCCGAGGCGGCGGAGCGTACGGCCGCGAAGTCGGGAAAGTCTGCGAAGTCCGCGAAGCCGGCGGCCCGGCGGCTGCGGCGCGGCATCGGCCTGTCGCTCGTGTTCCACGGCGCGGGCTTCACCGGCAGCGGTGAGGTGAAGCTCGATTCGAGTGCCTCGCTGGATCTCACGCCCGACGGCTGGCCGCGCGCGCTCACGGCCAACACGGAGATCGGGCAGGGAACGATCACCGCGTTCTCGCAGATCATCGGCCAGGAGCTGGGGCTCCCCGCCACCTGCGTGCGCATCGCGCACGCCGACACCGCCGAGGTGCCGGACAGCGGCCCTACCGTGGCGTCGCGCACGATCATGGTCGTGGGCGGGCTGCTCGCCCAGTGCGCGGTGCGCATGCGCGAGCGGCTCGAGCTGTTCGCCGAGCGGCCGCTGCGCGACGCGAAGGATTTCCAGAAGGTGGCGAAGGCGTTTCTCGCGTCGCGAGGCCCGCTGCGGATCGACCAGCGCTACAAGAAGCCGCCCGAGATCGTCTGGGACGACGATCGCTACCGCGGTGACGCCTACGGCTGCTTCGCGTACGCGGCCTGTGCGGTCGAGGTCGAGGTCGATCTCGACACTGCGGAGACGAAGGTGCTCAAGGTGACCACCGCGCAGGACATCGGCAAGGCGATCCACCCGGTGCTGTGCGAAGGGCAGATCGAGGGCGGCACGGTGCAGGGGCTGGGCTGGGCGCTGCTCGAGGACGTGCGCTGGAAGGACGGGCGCGTGTGGAACCACCAGCTCACGAACTACATCATTCCGACGTCGGCCGACACACCGCCGCTCGTGGTCGAAATCGTCGAGATCCCATACAAGCACGGGCCGTCGGGCGCCAAGGGCGTCGGAGAGCTGCCGATGGACTGCCCCGCACCCGCCGTCGTGGCCGCGATCGCGCACGCCACGGGCCGCCGCGTCGGCGAGATCCCGGTGACGCCCGAACGCCTGCTCGCGGCGCTCAGGAATGGCGGAGGCCGGTGATGAAGAAGGCGGCCCGGAAGACCGCGACGAAGGCTTCAACGAAGGCTGCCCCAAGAGCTGCCCGGATGACGACCCGAGGGACCTCGACGAACGGCGCGCCCCGTATGACGGTGGAGATGACGGTCAACGGCGTGCGCCGCCGCGCCAGCGTGCCGCCGCTCAAGCGGCTGCTCGACGTGCTGCGCGAGGATCTGGCGCTGCCGGGCAGCAAGGAAGGCTGCGGCGAGGGCGAGTGCGGGGCGTGCACGGTGCTGATCGACGGCCGCACCGCGTGCTCGTGCCTGGTGCCCGCGGCGCAGGCGCACGGCGCGCGCGTCACGACGGTCGAGGGGCTCGCGAAGCGGGGCCGGCTCACCGCGCTGCAGCAGACGTTCATCGACATGGGTGCGGCGCAGTGCGGCATCTGCACGCCCGGCATGCTCGTCACCTCGTGCGAGCTGCTCGCGCGGTGCAAGGGCCGCGTGCCGGGCGACGACGAAGTGCGCGAGGCGCTCGCCGGGAATCTCTGCCGCTGCACCGGCTACCAGAAGATCGTCGATGCCGTGCGCGAGACGGCGCGGCGCGCGAAGCGGGTGGCGAAGTGAGGTCCGCCGTCTCGACGATGTCGCTCCTGCGGCCGCGGAGCCTCGGGGCTGCGCTCGGCGCGATGAGCGCGTCGGCGTCGAACGGCGCCGAGAAGCTGATCCCGTTCGCCGGGGGCACCGACCTGTACGTCGTCCTGAACGCCGGCACGCCGCCGGGCACGCGCTACCTCGACCTGTGGGGCCTGCGCGAGCTGCGCGGCATCCGCGTCGGTCGCGCCGGCGTGACCCTCGGCGCGCTCACGACGTTCCGCGAGATTCGCGACCACGCCGTGCTCCGCCGCAAGCTCCCGTCGCTCGTCGCCGCAGCCTCGGAAGTCGGCGCGTGGCAGATCCAGAACCGCGCCACGATCGGCGGCAACATCGCGAACGCCTCGCCCGCGGGCGATTCGTTGCCGGTGCTGCTCGCGCACGACGCCGTCGTTCACGTGCGCTCGGCCCGCGGCGGGCGCGCGATCCCGTTCGCCGAGCTGTACACCGGCTACCGCGCGCTCTCGATGGCGCCCGACGAGCTGATCGCCGCCGTCGAGGTCCCGTTTCCGCCGGCCGGCGCCCGCGCGTTCTTCCGCAAGGTTGGAACGCGACGCGCCCAGAGCATCTCCAAGGTCGTGTGCGCCGGCGTCCTCAAACTCGACCGGAAGGGGAACGCCACGCACGCGCGCTTCGCGCTCGGCAGTGTCGCCCCGGTCACGCTGCGCGCCCGCCGCGCGGAAGAAGCGCTGATGGGCATCCCGGCATCCGCGGCCGCACTCGCCGCCGCGCGCGCGGCCCTCGAGCGCGACATCGCGCCGATCGACGACATACGGTCCACGCGCGACTACCGCATCGCCGTCGCCGGCAACGTGCTCGAGCAGTTCCTGCGCATCGCGGATCCGCGCTACCTGCGCGTCTGAACCGCGCCCCCAGCGGTCGGAGTAGGCCGCGGAATCGCCCTTGGAATCGCCCCCGCGCGCGCACGCCCTCAAATCCCCCTCAAGCTTCCGCGCGCTGCCGGGCCCGCGCCCGAGCCTTGCGGGACACGTTTTCCTCAAGGGCGAAAGGGCCCTGCCGATAATGCTCGCAGGGAGGGGCCGAACGTGTCGGAAAACTGGCAGCCAACGCTGACGGAGATCGCTCTGGTGTTCTCGCGCCTCGCGGACCGCGTGGCCGAGCAGGAGCAGATCATCATCGATCCGTACGTGGAGCAGGCCCTTCGTGAAGCCGTCTTCCACCTGGAGCAGCACATTCCGGGGTGGGACCCACCCTTCGACGCCGACGCCGCACGGGCGATGGCCAAGGCCGCCGGCGATTCGCTGGAGCGCGGCCACGAGCGCGAGGCGTTGTCGCGCGCTCTGCGCGGGCTGTCGTTCTCGCCGCACGATCCAGCCCTGTTCTACGTCGCCGCCTCGTCCTGCTTCGAATCCGGAGCGGTCGAGCTGGCGCTCCGGCTGCTCTGCCACGTGCTGTGGATCCACCCGGGCCACGAGGCGGCACGAGCCGATCTCGACGCGCTCACGGCGTTCTTCGACGACTCCGACGGCCAGCAGCGCGCGGCCTGAAGCCGAGCACTCGCGAGCCGGATCGAACGAGTATTCGCGAGCCAGGTCCAACGAGAGCTTGAAGCCCCGCCAGCGCGAGCATCGCCGCGGCGGCCGCCGCTGCGAGCGGTGACCACCCCGGGAACGCCACCGCGACGCGTGTGGGCGCCGCCGGCTGGGTACCCGCCGACACGTCCACGGGAATCGCGTCCTCGCCGCCCACCAGCATCCGCGTGAGCGTCAGTGGCAGGAGCCCCGCCACCGGTGTCTGGCCCTGTGCGAGCAACTCGGTTCGCGCCGTCCCGGCCGCGTCGGTCTTCCAGACCTGGATCAGGTGGTTGGCCATGGCCGTGACTCGCAGCGCGCTCGTCCCGAAGTGCAGGCTGTCGGCGAACGCGGGGGCGAACGAAATGAAGTCCGAGCCCGGCACGTTCACCGACTGATCCGCGACGCCGTCGGCGTTGACGTCCTTGAGGAACGTCACGCGGCGCCCGAACGTGAACCCGTCCCGCGCGCCGAGATCCTCCGGCGTCACGATGACGCCCGAGCCGAGCCCGGGATGGACCGCCAGCACGAGGCTCGTCGCCGTCGCGACGCCGGGAAAGAAGTGGCTGGCGAACGATTGGGGTTGCTTCATGTCGGGGATCGAGTCGCCGTTCGTGTCCTGCCAGATCGTGATCCCGCTGCCGTTGTTGTGCGTGTCGAGGATGTACCACTTGCGCGTCGCGGGGTCGTAGTCGGCGCAGGACGGGTGGCGCGTGTTCGGCAGCGGCAGCTCCTGGCGCCCGTAGTACTGCGTCGCGTCGGCGTTCAGCACGGTGAGCCAGCCGTTCGGGACGGCGGCCGACGTGGTGTCGGCGCCGAACACGAGCACGCGGTCGTCACCCGGCATCTCCACCGCGTTCACGCTGAACCACGCGTGAAGCGGCGCCGGCGCCACCGTGTGAAGGGCTTCCGCGTCGAGGGAGTAGCTCAGGCTGTCCGGCTTGCGGACGACGATCGTGTGATTCTTGGCGCCTTTGCCCCCGGACTGTCGGCTCGCACCGGAGGGCGTGTTCGAGCCCGGCAGCGTGGTTCCGCCGCCGCCGCTGATCTGCGCCTTGGCCTCCTTCATCTTCGTGTTGTCACCCGAGTAGCCGGTGTCGTGTGTCCCGCCGAGCGCTTCGAGCACCGCGATGCCCACCTGGTAGGCGGGCGCCTCGTTCCCCGGACCCGGGCTCGTGAGCTGCTGGGTGTGCAGCCACTCGTGCGCGAGCGTACGGGCGAGGTTGCGCGTGTTCGCCGTCTCGAGATGCTGGTCGGCGATGTTGATACGATCGCCGACACAGCCGGCGGCACTGTCGCTCGACGTGGCTCCATTGGCGGTGCCCTTGGCACCGTGGCCCTTGCCGAGGCGGCCCTCCTTGAGCATCAGGCGGAGATCGGCGGCGATCTGGGCACCGTCGTAGGTCACGCCGCCCTTGATCACGATGTCGAGGGTCGCGAGCGTGTCGATCGCCTTGTTCACGCGCGCGAGCTCGGTGCCCTCGATCTTGATGCCGTTGCCGTTGCCGTCCGTGGAATCGAAGCCCGCCTTCGGCGGGGGAGGATCGGCGTGCACCAGCGACAGGGCGAGCGCGATGAGCGCGGGCGGCAGGAGGGCCCGCACGAGGCGGCGCGTCGTGAGTACGGTTCCGAGTGACATGCGGTACCTCCGCGAGGGGGCGGATCGGAGCACCAACAAGTGTACGCCCGCCCGGCGCCCGCGGACATGACTCGTTTCCGGGGCACGCCGGGCCGACGCGTGCCCCGCGCCGGCGGTGAACTTGGTGCCCCCCAAGCCCTGTGCGAGACTCGGCCACCGTATGCGCTGGTCCTATTCGCTCGGCCGCATCGCTGGCATTCCCGTCCAGGTCCACATTTCCTTCCTGCTGCTCGTGGGCTGGATCGCGTTGTCCCGCGGCCTGTTCACCGGCCGGCCCGGGCCCGCCTTCGCCGCCGTCCTGCTGCTGCTGCTGATCTTCGGCTGCGTGGTCCTCCACGAGCTGGGCCACGCGCTCGCCGCGCGGCGGTACGGCATCGCCACCCGCGACATCACCCTGCTCCCGATCGGCGGGGTCGCGCGGCTCGAGCGGATGCCCGAGAAGCCGTCGCAGGAGCTGGTCGTGGCGCTCGCGGGCCCGGCCGTGAATGTCGTGATCGCGGCGGTGCTCGGCGTCATCTCGCGCGGGCTGGACCGGCCCTTCATGGACGCGGTGACGCGCGGCAGCCTGCTCGAGTCCGTTCTCGCGATCAACGTCTGGATGATCCTGTTCAACATGATTCCGGCCTTCCCGATGGACGGCGGCCGCGTGCTGCGGGCGCTGCTCGCGATGCGCCTGCCGTACGCGCGCGCGACGCGCATCGCCTCGCGCATCGGCCAGTTCGTCGCGGTGCTGTTCGGGCTCGCCGGGATCGTCGGCTCGAACATGATGCTGCTGCTGGTGGCGCTGTTCGTGTTCCTCGCGGCGGGCGAGGAGCGCACCGTGGTCGAGACGCGCGCATCGATCGAGGGCCTGCGCGTGCGCGCCGCGATGCTCACCGAGTTCTACCGGCTCGACGCCGCCGACCCGCTGTCGGCCGCCGTCGCGCACCTGATGGCCGGCAGCCCGCAGGACTTCCCGGTCACCGAGGGCGGCGCGCCGGTCGGCGTGCTCACGCGCGACCGGCTGGTCAGCGCCATCACGCGGTACGGTGATCACGTCGCCGTGGGCACCGTCGTGCCACGCCGCGGGGATGCCGTTGGTCCGGATTCTCCGCTCGACCACGCGCTGTCCGGCATGCGCGCGATGGGGCTCACCGCACTCCCGGTCGTCGAGAGCGGCCGGCTCGTCGGCCTGCTCACGCTCGACAACGTGGGCGACCTGCTGCTCGTCCGCCAGGCGCTCAGGCGCCACATGGACAATGGCAAGGCATGACCGGCGAGTGCCGATCGTCCGGCTGACCGTGCTGGCGGCCGCGGTGGTGGCGGCCGTCGTGCTCTCGCGCACCGCGGGCGCGCCGCGCTTCCGCACGGAACGCGCCGGCGTCGAGTTCGAGCTGGTGCGCGGCGACCCGTACTGCCGCATGGGCTCGTCCGAGATCGCGGTGCTCCGGATCGACCCGCGCCGCGTGCGGTTCCGCATGCAGCACTACCTGACGCAGCCGGACCACCTGCCGCTCGACATCCTCGAATGGGAGCGCCGCACCGGGGCGATCGCCGTGTTCAACGCCGGCCAGTACTACCCGGACTATTCGTACATGGGCCTGTTCGCGAGCGCCGGCCGCCTGGTATCGCGCACGCCGCACGCCGACTACAAGGCCGCACTCGTCGCCGACCCGAAGAGCGGCGGCCCGGGCGCGCGCGTGCTCGATCTCGATCTCCACCCGATCCGCGGCGACGCGCTGCCGTGGCGCGAGGTGGCGCAGTCGTTCATGCTGTTCGACGACGACGGCCGGATCCGCGTGCGGAAGAGCAACCAGGTGGCCTACCGCACCGTCGTGGGCGAGGACGCGCAGGGGCGCATTCTCGTCATCACGACCGAGGGCGGCTACACGCTCTACGAGCTGGCGGGCCTGCTGCGCACCATGCCACTCGGACTCCAGCGGGTGATGTGCATGGATGGCGGGGAAGAGGCGGTGCTGTGCGTGCGCACGGGCGGGTTCCACTACGCGAGCTTCGGTCATCGCGAGGCCGACGGCCGCGTGCCGAATCCCTCGCGGCCCACGGTGCCACTCCCGGCCGTCATCACGATCGTGGCGAACCAGGCCGAACCCCACGCGGCTCCGAAGGAGTCTCGATGAGTCGCGCGCCCCGGCGGGTGCCCGCGCCGGCGTTTCCGTGCGTGCGCTGCGGCCGTCCGCTGCGACGCGAGCCGCGGGGCGCCGCACACCCGCGCGGCGCTCTGAAAGTCGCCTGCCCGAGCTGCCGCTTCCGCATCTACGACTACCCGCGCATCTGCGTCGGCTTCGTCGTGGTGAAGCGCGGCCATGTGCTGCTGCTCACGCGCGGCGACGAGCCGAAGCGTGGATGGTTCGACCTGCCGGGAGGCTTTCTCGAGGAAGGCGAGGACCTCGCGAAGGCCGCGCGGCGCGAGTTGCGCGAGGAAACAGGGCTCACAGTCGGCCCGGCCGAGCTGATCGGGCTCTACTGGGACCGTTACCCGCTGCCCGGCTTCGGCGAGTTCCCGACGCTCAGCTTCTACTTCGTGGCGCGCTGGCGGGCGGGCGCGCCGAAGGCCGCAGACGATGCCGCGGAGGCGACCTGGGTGGCGTGGGGCGATCTCGCCGGTCGGCGCCGCCGGTTCGCTTGGCGGCACATGAGCCGTGTGCTCGCCGACGCCCGCCGAGTGCTGGCGGAGGCCCGCCGAGTGTTATGATCGGGCCCACTTTCGCGCCCCCTTCCGGCGCGTTTCGCTGACCATGACCACCGGCCCCCGAGGTCCTGCGGACGACCCGTCCGCCCCGCGCCGGTTTCTTCCAGGAGGCATCACGATGTCCGCTCCCACGACCCCCGGCGGAAGCCCGGCGGTGATCAACGGCACCGACACGAAGGTCGCCACGCTCAAGAACTACATCGGCGGCCAGTGGGTGGACGCCAGCTCCAAGAGCTTCGGCGACGTCGTGAACCCGACGACCGGCGAGACGATCGCGAAGGTGCCGCTCGGCGGCGCCGCCGACGTGGACCGCGCGGTGCAGGCGGCGCTCAAGGCGCAACACGCGTGGCGCATGACGCCCTCGGTCAACCGCGTGAAGCCGCTGTTCAAGCTCAAGGACCTGATGGAGAAGCACTACGAGGATCTCGCCCGTACGGTCACGCGCGAGCACGGCAAGACGTTGGACGAGTCGCGCAGCAGCGTGCGCCGCGCGATCGACAACGTGGACCTCGCCCTCGGCATCCCGACCCGCATGATGGGCACATCGCTCGAGGACATCGCGAGCGGCATCGACTGCCACACCGTGCGCCAGCCGCTCGGCGTGTTCGCGGCGATCACGCCGTTCAACTTCCCGCTGATGGTGCCGATGTGGTTCCTGCCCCACGCGGTCGCGTGCGGCAACGCCTACATCGTGAAGCCGAGCGAGCGCGTGCCGACGTCGCAGCAGCGGCTGTTCGAGCTGATCCACGACGCCGGTTTCCCCGACGGCATCGTGAACATGGTCCACGGCGGCAAGGAGACGGTGGACGGCATCCTCGACCATCCGGGCATCGCCGGCGTGTCGTTCGTCGGCTCCACGCCGATCGCCAAGTACATCTACGAGCGCGGCGCCAAGGCCGGGAAGCGCGTGCAAGCGCTCGGCGGGGCGAAGAACTTCGTCGTCGTCATGCCCGACGCCGACATCCCGCGCGCGGCCACCGTGTCGACCGAGTCGTGCTTCGGCTGCGCCGGCGAGCGCTGCCTGGCGAACAGCATCGTGCTCACCGTGGGCGACTGCCACGATACGATGCGTGACCGGCTCGTGGCGGAGGCGAAGCGCATCGTCGTGGGCGACGGCATGGACGAGGGTGTGACGATGGGCCCCGTCATCTCGAAGCAGCACCGCGAGAAGGTGCTCGGCTACATCGAGCAGGGCATCAAGGAGGGCGCCAAGCTGCTGCTCGACGGCCGCGGCTACAAGGACGCAAAGAACCCGAACGGCTACTACATCGGCCCGACGATCTTCGACGAGGTCACGCCCGAGATGGTGATCGGCAAGGAAGAGATCTTCGGCCCGGTGCTCTGCATCATGCGGGCGAAGGACTTCGATCACGCCGTCGACATCGTGCGCGCCCACGAGCTGGGCAACGCGACGAGCATCTTCACCTCGAGCGGCCGCGCCGCGCGCGAGTACCGCTATCGCGTCGAGCCGAGCATGCTCGGCGTCAACATCGGCGTCGCGGCTCCGATGGCGTACTTCCCGTTCGGCGGCGCCAAGCAGAGCTTCTTCGGCGATTTGAAGGCGCACGGCGCCGACGCCATCGAGTTCTTCACGGACAAGAAGGTCGTCATCTCGCGCTGGTGGTAGGCGCCGCACGAAGACGTACACGGAGCGGCCCCACCCGGTGACGGGAGGGGCCGCTTCGGCATCTCCGGTTTCGATTATCCCGTGGCGTCGCGACGTTGCTTCGACGGCCCGACGGCCTGACCCCAGCGCGCGAGGAATGCCGTGACGAACGCGTGTTCGTGGCTGCCGCCGACCGCGAGCGGAGCGAGCGAAAACGCCACGGCCAGGGCGAGGTGGTAGCCCTCGGCTCGCGAGACGACCGCCCGCCGATACGCGGGATGCGCGCTGTTCACGAACACGGTCGATTCCACGAGGCGGCCGAGTTCGGGGTCCGCTGGTCGATCTTCGAATTCGACGCTGAGACCGTAGCGGGCGGGCCGCCGGCGCAACGGCGCCTCGGGACCTCCGACGCCGCTCATGCGAGACGCCTCGGGCGCCGGGGCAGGCGGCTCGACGTTCAAAGTCGACGTGCCCACCGTGGCTGAAGATTCGACCGGGTCGGAGAGGGCCGCCGGCGATTCGACCGCCACGGAAACGCGCTCGGCATGCGGGGGCCCATCATCACCTGCGCCCGCGAACGGAAGCTTGCGCTGGCCCCCGCTTCTCTGCTCGACCAGGGATGACAGCAGGGGGAAATCGGCGGCGAGATCCATCACGACGCGCTCGATATCGCGCTCGACGGGGCGCGAGGCCCTTCGTCGAACGGGTTCGGCGGCGTCGAGGGTCTCGCTCCATTCGGCCAACTTCGGTCGCACGGCCTCCTGGATCGCTCGTCGATAGCCGAGGTAAGTGGATCCTCTCGTCCCGGTGCGCACGAAGTCACCCTTGTTCAGCGTCAGACACTCCGAGAGCGCGGGCACTTCGATGAGTCCGCGTACGCGATCGGAGCGCGATGGGGCGAGACCCAGCCAGTCCCAGCCGTAGCGAATCACCTTTCCGAACGTACTGATCCCCACACCTCGAGTGTCCTCGGGGAGCGGCGAGTCATGGCGCTCGAGGAAGCCGATGCCGGACGGCTTGCGACGTCGCCCGATTCGAATCGCCATGGGCACCCGCTCCAGCGCGGACGTGCCCTTCTTCGAGACCATCGACCCATCGATATCGAACCGTATCCCCTGCGGATAGTGCTCTCGCAGCGCGAGATCGAACGTGGGGTCCAGCAACGGGGCGAAGTGGGTTCGCAGCGCGTGTTCGATATAGCCTGCGTCGAGCATCGGAGACAGTGCATTGTGCAGCCTCAGTTCCACGGCGGTTCCGCGCACCGCGACGTGGCCGGGAGGTGGCTGAGGTTCGTAGGGAGCCTTGTGCCGCGAAGCGAGTAGCCAACGCGTCGCAGCGTGAGACTGGCCGCGCCGTGACTCCGTGATGACCTCACGACACGTCAGCAGCGCCAGCTTGACCCCGACGCCTGCAAAGCCGATCCCGCGTCCACGGACCTTGGTGCTCGTCGCCAGGTTGTGGAACTCGCGGAGGTCGCTCCAGGACATGCCGCGGCCGTCGTCCAGGACGACCAGCGAGCTGCCGACCGGATGTGTCCTGAACTCGACACGCGTCGCGCCGGCGTCGAGTGCGTTCGCCACCAGCTCCGTGAGAATCGTTTCTTCGATCGCACCGGGATAGGCGTCCCGCAGGTCTTCCAGCAGATGCTGCAGATCGACCAGTGTTTCGCCTCGACGGCGTGGCATGAGAACGTCTCCCATCGGTCGACATCGCCCGCGAGTTCGCAACCCTATCAAGTTCGGACGATGGCGTCCCGCGGCCATGACGGGGCGTCTTCGAGGGAGAACGTCATGAATGCTTCACCCGCCGCGCCCCCCGATGTCCTGATCGTCGGTGCCGGCATCGCGGGACTTACGCTGGCTCGCGCGCTCCGCGACGCGGGCCGGCGCCCGCTCGTGCTCGAGCGCGCACCCGGCGTGGGCGGCCGCTGTGCCACGCGCCGCATCGGCGACGCCCCGGTCGATCATGGCGCCCCGTTCGCCCACGGGCGCACACGCGAGTTCCTCGACGTGATCGCCTCGACGGCCGAGGGCCGCATTGCGGGCTGGCCACGCGCCTGCGTGGGCGAGGGCTTCCCGTGTCACCCCGAAGCGCTGCTCGACGGTCACTCGACGTCGGCGTGGCGCGACGGCCAGACGCGGCTGCCGAAGGCGCTCGCCGAGGACACTGACGTGCGGCTCGGCGCGCGGGTGATGCGGCTCGACTCGGGCGGCGCCGCGGACCGCGCCGGCGTCACGCTCGAGTCGGGCGAGCGGATCGAGGCCGCGAGCGTGGTGCTCGCGATGCCGGGCCCGCAGGCGGTCGCGCTCGTCGAGACACTCGGCGATGCGGAGCCGGCCGTGGCGCGAGCGCGCACCGTGCTCGGCCTGCCGCGGTTCGTCGCCTGCCTCGCCGCGGTCGCATGCTACGCGCCGGGCACACCGGTGCCCGACTGGGAGGCGTGCTATCCGGGGCACACGTCGGCACTGCACGCCGCGTTCCACGATTCGTCGAAGCGCGCGGCCGGAACGCCGGTGACGCTCGTGTTCCACGCGCGGCCCGGCTATTCGCGAGAGCACCTGGGCGACGAGGATCGGGAGCGCTGGGCCGCCGAGATGCTCGCCGAGGCGGCGTCTGCGCACGGCGCCTGGATCGCCGCGCCGAGCGAGCTCACCACTCACGTCTGGAAGTACGCGCGCGTCGCCCCGGGCACCGGTGTGGCGGGGCCCGCCGTGCTCCCGCTCGCGAACGGCGCCACGCTCGGTCTCTGCGGCGACGGGTTCCATCCCGCGGGCGGGCTCGAAGGGGCGTTCCTGTCGGCGCGCATGCTCGCCGGACGACTGACGGGCGCCGGCGCGGGGGCGCCGAGCGCCTGACTCCGTCCGGCACGACTCGGCGGAGTCGGTTGCCGGATGCGCTACGATTCCGACATCACGCGCCGCACACCCCGGCGAGACGCCGGGCACCCAGAACCTCTCCTGGGATCACACCAGGATCACACCAGGATCACACAAGGACTCCACGCCATGGCGCTCACCCAGCAGCAAATCGACGAGGTGCTCCAGCGCGAGGCCGATCACGACTGCCCCGGCATCGGGCTGCACAAGATCTGCGTGCGCATCGTGGCGATCGCGGACCTGCCCACGCGTTTCGGCCGGTTCCAGATCGCGGGCTTCTGGAACAACCGCGACGCCAAGGAGCACGTGGCGATCATGCACGGAGAGGTCATGGGTCAGGAAGACCTGCCCACCCGCGTGCACTCGGAGTGCCTGACGGGTGACGCGCTCGGCTCGCTCCGCTGCGACTGTCGTGACCAGCTCGAGGTGTCGCTGCGCGAGATCGCCGCCGAGCCGGCGGGGCTCGTGCTCTACCTGCGGCAGGAAGGGCGCGGCATCGGGCTCCTGAACAAGATGCGCGCGTACGCCCTTCAAGATCGCGGCCTTGACACGGTGGAAGCGAATCTCGCCCTCGGGTTCCGTGACGACGAGCGCGAGTACTCGATCGCGGCGCACATGCTGGGCAGCCTGCGCGTGAAGTCAGTGCGCCTGCTCACGAACAATCCGCGAAAGATCGACGACCTGAGCCGGCTCGGCGTCAAGATCACCGGCCGCCAGCCGCACATGATCCCGCCGAACGAATTCAACCGCTTCTACCTCGAGACCAAGCGCGACAAGTCTGGCCACTTCCTGGACGCGATGGGCAAGCCGCACTTCGAGGAGCAGGGGGAGCCGGTCCAACTGCAAGGGATGGCCGGCGGCGGCGGGCAGGCCTGAATCGCGGCTCCGGAGGCGCTGTCGAAATCCGGGGAGTCCGTTCGACTAGAGACGGAGCCGCATGTTTCCGACCCCATTCCGAGGAGGCTGCCGTGAAGTACCTGTGCCTGATCTATTCCGATGAGTCCGCCTGGTCCAAGAGGACGCAGGAGGAGCAGGAATCGATGATGAAGGAGTACTTCGAGTTCACGAGCTCGATTCGCGCCAGCGGCAACTACATCGGCGGGGACCCGCTCGAGCCGGCGCACACGGCGACGACGGTGCGCGTCCGCGGCGGCAAGGTGTCGTCGACGGACGGGCCGTACGCCGAGACCAAGGAGCAGCTCGGGGGCTATTACAAGATCGAGGCGAAGGACCTGAACGAGGCGATCCAGATCGCCTCGCGCATCCCCGGCGCGCGCTACGGATCGATCGAGGTGCGGCCCGTCGTCGAGGTCCCGGTCCGGGCCTGATGCGGTGAGCGAGCACGCGGCCGGATCCGCGCGGGAACGGATCGATGCGATCTACCGCGCCGACTCGCGTCGCGTGCTCGCAACGCTGATCCGCCTGGTCGGCGACTTCGACCTGGCCGAGGAGGCGCTGCACGACGCGTTCGCGGCGGCGCTGGACCAGTGGCCTCGCGACGCTGTGCCCGCGAACCCCGCGGCGTGGCTCGTGTCGACCGGGCGCTTCAAGGCCATCGACGCGATCCGCCGGCGCGCCCGCTTCGACCGCTCGCAGGCGGAGATCGCGGACCGCCTGGAGGCCGCGGCCGGCACCGGTACGGACACGTCCGACGTCGCCGACGACCGGCTGCGGCTCGTCTTCACGTGCTGCCACCCGGCGCTGAGCGCGGACGCGCAGGTGGCGCTGACGCTCCGCACCGTGTGTGGCCTCACGACCGAGGAGATCGCGCGGGCGTTCCTGACGCAGCCGTCGACGCTGGCGCAACGGATCGTGCGCGCGAAGTCGAAGATCCGCGACGCGCGTATTCCCTACGAGATTCCCGAACGTGCCGAGTTGCCGCAACGGTTGGACGCGGTGCTTCACGTCGTCTACCTCGTGTTCAACGAAGGCTACTCCGCCTCCGCCGGCGATTCGCTGACGCGCGCGGATCTCTCCGGCGAGGCCATCCGGCTCGGGCGCTTGCTCGTCGAGCTGCTGCCGGACCACGAGGCGATCGGGCTGCTGGCGCTGATGCTGCTGCACGAGTCGAGGTGCGAGGCGCGCATGTCGGCCGGCGGCGAGCTGGTACTGCTCGACGAGCAGGATCGCTCGCGCTGGAACCGCGCGCTGATCGCCGACGGCGTGGCGCTGGTCGAGCGCTCCCTCGGTTCGCGACGCTTCGGCCCCTACTCACTGCAGGCGGCGATCGCGGCGGTTCACGCCGAGGCCCCGACCGCGGCCGCGACCGACTGGCCGCAGATCGTGGCGCTCTACGACGTGCTGCGCGCCGCCGATCCCTCGCCCGTCGTCGAGCTGAATCGAGCCGCCGCCATCGCCATGAGCGACGGCCCCGCCGCGGGCCTGGCGCTGATCGATGCGTTGCTCGCGCGCGGCGAGCTCACCGAGTACTCGTTCGCCCACAGCGCCCGCGCCGATCTCCACCGCCGACTCGGGCACCGTGGCGAAGCCGTCGCGGCGTACGAGCGCGCGCTCGAGCTGACGCGCCAGGAGCCCGAGCGTCGATTTATCCGGCGGCGAATGAAGGAGCTTGCCCGCTAGCGCGCCCGCGTGCTACGCCTCCGTGCGGACAAGGCTGTCCCACCCCGGCGGATGTATCCGATGACCGACGCGCGAACGGAATCCCGCTCTCCCTGGGCCTGGATCCCCACGCTGTACCTGGCCGAGGGGCTGCCCTACGTCGTCGTGATGACCGTGTCGGTCATCATGTACAAGGGCTTCGGTATCTCGAACACCGATATCGCCCTGTACACGAGCTGGCTCTACCTGCCGTGGGTGATCAAGCCGCTGTGGTCGCCGGTGGTGGACCTGCTCGGCACGCGGCGGCGCTGGATCTGGGTGACCCAGCTCATCGTCGGCGCAGGGCTGGCCGGTGTGGCGATGGTGATCCCCGGGCCGGACGCGTTCCGCTGGTCGCTCGTGATCTTCTGGCTGCTCGCGTTCGATTCGGCGACCCACGACATCGCCGCCGACGGCTTCTACATGCTGGGCACCACGGAGCGCGAGCAGGCCCAGTTCGTGGGCGTGCGCAGCATGTTCTACCGCATCGCCACGATCGCCGGGCAGGGGCTGCTCGTCATGCTCGCGGGAACGATCCAGACGCGCACCGGCAGCGTCCAGCACGCGTGGTCCGTCGCGATGGGGGCGCTCGCCGTGCTGTTCGTGCTGTTCGGCGTCTACCACCGCTTCATGCTGCCGCGCCCTGCCGTCGACCGGCCCGGTAACGCGCGCGAGATCCCGCAATTCATGAAGGCGTTCATCGCCACGTTCGGCTCGTTCTTCCGCAAGCCGAAGATCGGCATCGTGGTCGCGTTCATCCTGCTCTACCGGCTGGGCGAGGCGCAGCTCGTCAAGATGGTCGCGCCGTTCCTGCTCGACAAGCGCGCGCTCGGCGGCCTCGAGCTGAGCACGACGCAGGTGGGCTTCGTCTACGGCACCGCCGGCATCATCGCCCTGACGATCGGCGGGATCACGGGCGGCTGGGCCGCCTCGCGCAACGGGCTCAGGGCGTGGCTCTGGCCGATGCTGTTCGCCATCCACCTGCCCGACGCCGTGTTCATCTACCTCGCGTACGCCCAGCCCACGAACATGGCCGTCATCCAGGCCTGCGTGCTCATCGAGCAGTTCGGCTACGGCTTCGGCTTCACCGCCATGCTGCTCTACATGATGTACATCGCGCGCGGTGAACATCAGACCGCCCACTACGCCATCTGCACCGGCTTCATGGCAATGGGCATGATGTTCCCCGGCATGTGGAGCGGCTGGCTGCAGGACAAGATCGGCTACCCCCACTTCTTCCTGGTCGTGATCCTCGCGACGATCCCGAGCTTCCTCGTCGCGATGGCGTTACCGCTGGAAGGGGACTACGGCAAGAAGGCGGCGGCGTAGAACGCGCCGATGATCCCTCTCGTTCTCGCCCTCGGGCTCCTGGCTGGTTCTCGAGGGGCGAGCGGCGGACCGGTACTGGGCATTCTCGAACAGCCACAGTGCAAGCCGGAGGTAGCGATCGCCGTCCGGGCGCTGTTCGCGAAGCGCGGAGGAGAGTGGATTACCCTGGCCGGCCAGGGGTCGCACCGTGTCGCGCTGCCGACGGCGTGGAAAGTGGGCTTCGAGGGCAAGAGCCTCGGGACCGTCACCACCTTCGATCCCGGCGGTCAGACGGGCAAGCACATGTCCGGATGAATCGGATACTCCGAGTCCGTACCTCTACGTCGCGGACGACCTGGTCTTCGCGCCATCCTTCCGGAATCGATCGGGACGACAGGTGATTTCACTGAGCATCGCCCCCGGCTCAACACGTGTGACGGGCCGCCCCAACCCGCCTGGGAAACGCACTCGTTCGTTCTCGGGAGCGAGGTTCGGTTCCTGGGTCGCAACCTGTCATTCGTCGACGCCGGGGACTACGATTCCGACGGCGCGTCGGAAGTTCTGTTCTGGTACAACGGGTACAACGAAGATCGCTATACGCTCTTCTACGACGGCTTTCGAAGACACGCCGACTATCACTGGACCTACCATTGAGCGCCCGCGTCTGCCGAGGTGAGTCGTGATCGAGACCACTCGTCTGAGACTGGTCCCCGCGACGGTTGCCGTGGCGCGCGCGGAGATTAGGGATCGCGTCGAATTCGCACGCCTGCTCGGCGCTTCCGTGCCGAGCAACTGGCCCCACGAGACCGCCGCCGATGCATTGCCCTTGTTCCTGAGCGGGTTGGAAGCGGGGCCGGACCGTGTCGGCTGGTACAGCTGGCATGCGCTGGCCGTGGACAGCAGCTCCTCCGGGCGCATCCTCGTGGGCGGCGGGGGATTCCTGGGTCCGCCCGAGAACGGATCGGTCCAGATCGGCTACTCCGTGCTGCCGCAATTCCAGCGCATGGGATACGCGACGGAAATGGTCGGCGGCCTCGTGCGCTGGGCGATGCAGCAGCCCGGCGTCGTCCGGATCATCGCCGAGACGGAGTGGGCCAACCCCGCGTCGGTGGGCGTGCTGACGAAATGCGGCTTCGTCCCCAGCGGCACGGCCACCGAGCCGGGCGGAACACGGTACGAGTTCCCAGGCAATCCTCATCAACAACGTCCGGGCGCTCGGTGACCCTCTCCGCTACCCCAACGACAGGGTCATCAATCAGGTCGTAGCCTTCAACAACCCCTCCACGTCCAGTGGGTCGCTGACCATGGCGATGTCGCCGTGGGCGTCGCGGGGCCATTGGTCCTTCGGGCGGTCCCAGTAGAGTTCGAGGCCGTTGTTGTCGGGGTCGCGGAGGTAGATGGCTTCGCTGACGCCGTGGTCGGCGGCGCCGTCCAAGCCGACTCCGGCGGCGAGGCAACGCTTCACGGCATCGGCGAGCGACGCGCGCGTCGGGTAGAGGATCGCGGCGTGGTAGAGGCCGGTGGTGCCGCGGGGGGGCGGTGAGCCGCCGCGGCTGTCCCAGGTGTTGAGGCCGATGTGGTGGTGGTAGCCGCCGGCGGACACGAACGCGGCGCCGGGGCCGTAGCGCTGCGTCAGCTCGAAGCCCAGCACGCCGCAGTAGAACGCGAGCGAGCGGTCGATGTCAGCGACCTTCAGGTGCACGTGCCCGATATGGACGTCGGGGTCGATGGGTTTGATCGGTGCGTCAGCCATAGGAGCCTCGGCGTGAGTCTCGAAGTCAGCGGGGTTCGGCGAGCAGCGCGCGGACGACCGCGCGCAGCGTCGTCGGGTAGATGCCGCCCGCCTTCAGATGCCCGTTGATGATGAGCGATGGCACGCTCTTCATCTCCAGGTCCCCGTAGAGCTTGACGTCGCGAGCGAGCACGCTGTCGCAAGCGGCGCTGGCGATGCACCGATCCAGCCCATCGGCCGGGATGCCGATCGAGGCGATGCGCGCGCGCACCGTCTCCTCGTTCACCTGCGGCAGCGGGATCTGCTCGTAGACGAGCCGGTGGTACTCCCAGAACTTGCCGTGCTCGGCGGCGCAGATGGCGGCCTTCGCGAGCCAGCATGCGTGCTGGTGGTAGCGGACCTTCACGGCGGGATTGCAGTCATTGTTGATGGGCGCGTGAAGGAACGTGACGCGGAGGTCGTTCGGATACTCGGCGCGAAGCGTCTCCAGGCGCGCCGAGAGAGCGCGGCAGTAGCTGCATTCGAAGTCGCTCGCGACGACGATGTGGATCCTCGCGTCGCGCGGGCCCTCCGAGGGCCGGTCGTCGAACGCGGCCATGTCGATCGGCGTCTCGTTCGCGTACTGATTCAGGAAGTCCTGCGCCTCGTCGCGGGCATCGAGCAGCGTCTCGGCGACCCGTTGGTGCGTGAGCACGAACGTGACGACGATCCCGGCGATCGCGAACAGCGCGACAGCGAGCTTGCCGGCGCGCCCCGGCCGGGACGTGACGGCGCTCACCGGCTCGGCGGCCGCGCCGGGCGGAGGGATGTCGATCGAAGCGGGCGTCGGCGGCGGCGTGCCCTTCAGCGGCCACCAGCCGAGCAGCAGCGCGCGCCAGTCGGCGGATGCGTCGGCCGCGCGATCCAGCCGCCAGAACGCGACGGCGAGCACGATGTTCAGCACGTAGCTCGCCACGCAATTCAGGCAGATGGCGCCGATGCGCGTGACCATCAGGAAGCCGAGGTAGGCGTCGAGCAGCACGGCGGCGAGCGCCAGCACGATCCCCAGCTCGAGCGCGGCCGCGCGCTCGCCCGGCGGCAACGCGAGTGAGAAGAGCGCGAGGGCCGCCATCGCCGTGTAAAACATGAGGCCCCACATGGCGACCGGATAACCCACCCACCACGAGCTCGGGTGTGCCGCGACGGCGTTGCAATCGAACTTGCCGGCGCCGCCGCAGAACAGGCCGCCGGCGACGTCGCCCTCGAACACGATGAGGTGTTCGCGCAGCAGCACGATTGCCAGGGCGATTCCAAGGGCCGCGCACAGCAGTGCGATCAGGGCGGTGGCGCGGTCGGCGGGGGTCAGGCGCGTCATGGCGCGGGCAGCATACGGGCACGGCCGGCGCGAACGCGAACGCCGCCCCGGCGCTCGCGGCACCGCCGGCGCCCCGGTTCCTCGCGGCGCCGCGGTGCTATTCTGTGCGGCAAATGCACGACCCCATCGGACAGGCGTTGAGACAGGGCGAGGCGCCCGAGGCGCCCAAGGCGAGCGCGAGCCCGCTCGTGACCGGGCGCTATGCCATGTACTTCTCGGGCGAGGAGTGCGGGGGCGAGCGCTGGGAGATCGCCGAGTCGGGCGACGGCTACGTGATCATCGGCGAGCAGGAGATGCACGCGCCGCATCCGCTCCCGAGCCGGCAGGAGTACCGCGCCATGCTCGACACGAACTGGCGTCCGACCGGGCTCGACGTGATCTGGACCGTGGGCGACCGGCGGCTGCAGGCCATGCACCGCGCCGCCGAACGCATGTGGCGGGTGCGGATCGAGTACGGCGGCGGCACGCACGAGCAGCAGGGCGACTACCCGGACGGCTGCGAGGTGGAGTACACGACGCACCTGTTCAACATGGTGATCCTCGCGCGCCGCGACTTCCAGGTCGGCGGGGAACACGACTTCCCGGTGCTGCGGATCGGGCCGCCGCTCATGGCGGTGACGCCCGAGCGGATGATCTACCGCTGCGTCGAACACGGCAGGCACGAGACGCCGCTCGGCCACTTCAACGCGCGGCGCTACGTGGTCTACCTTCCCTCGGAAGGCGAGGAGTCCGGATACACGTTCTGGGCCGACGACGATGGGTTCGTGCTCGAGTCCTACGAGGGACACGATCGCTCGCGGCCGTGGATGAGACTGGTCGAATTCGAATCCAAGCAATCCCGGAGGCGCTCATGAGCCTGTTGATCAAGAATGGCGAAATCGTCACCGCGTCGGAACGTTACGTCGCGGACGTGTTCGTGAAGGATGGCAAGATCGCCGGCATCGGCCGGGATCTCGCCGCCCAGGGCGCCTCGGGCGACGTCATCGACGCGGCCGGCCAGTACGTGTTCCCGGGCTTCATCGATCCACACGTGCACATGGAGCTGCCGTTCATGGGCACGGTGTCGGCCGACGACTTCGAATCGGGCACCGCGTCCGGCATCGCGGGCGGCACGACGTGTATCATCGACTTCGTGATTCCGAACCGCGGCCAGTCGCTGCTCGAGGCCCTGGCGGCGTGGCGCGAGAAGTCGAAGAAGGCGGTCGCCGACTACACGTACCACATGGCCGTGACGGGCTGGGGCGACTCGACCGCCGAGGAGATGCGCAAGGTCGTCCAGGATGAAGGCGTCACGTCGTTCAAGGTGTTCATGGCCTACAAGGGCGCGCTGATGGTGGACGACGGCGAGCTCTACAAGGTGATGCAGCAGGCGGCGAAGCTGGGCGCGGTAGTCGCCGTGCACGCCGAGAACGGCGACGCCGTGTGGCACCTGCAGAAGGAGTTGGTCGCCAAGGGCGACCTCGGCCCCGAGTACCATCCGGTGTCGCGGCCGAGTACGGTCGAGGGCGAGGCGACGAACCGCGCGCTGATGATGGCGCGCCTCCACGGCGCCACCGCCTACATCGTGCACATGACCTGCCGCGAGTCCGTGGAGGCGCTGGTGCGCGCCAAGCTCGAAGGCCAGCGCTGCTACGGCGAGACGTGCCCGCAGTACCTGCTGCTCGACGACAGCGTGTTCACGAAGCCCAACTTCGAGGGCTCGACGTTCGTGATGAGCCCGCCGATCCGCCCGGCGCACATGGGCCACCACGACGCGCTATGGCGCGGCCTCGTGAACGGCATGCTCGACTCGGTCGGCACCGATCACTGCCCGTTCATGATGCAGCAGAAGATGATGGGCAAGGACAACTTCACGCTGATCCCGAACGGCGCCGCGGGCGTCGAGGACCGGCTGCAGATGCTGTACACCTACGGCGTGTGCGAGAACCGCTTCGACCTGCAGCGCATGGTGGCGGTCGGCAGCACGAACCCCGCTCGCATTTTCGGCCTGTATCCGCGCAAGGGCTCGATCGCCGTCGGCGCCGACGCGGACCTCGTGATCTACGACCCGTCGTGGTCGGGTACGCGCAGCGCGAAGACGCACTTCTCGAAGGCGGACCGCAGCATCTTCGAGGGCTGCAAGGTGAAGGGCCGCCCGACCACGGTGATCGCCGGCGGCAAGGTGCGCTTCGCGAACGGCAAACTCGACGTCGAGCGCGGCGCCGGCAAGTTCCTCGCGCGGAAGCCCATGCCGATGGCCGGTCACGGCGCGGAGCAGCCGGCGGCGCTGAGGGCGTAACGTACGGAACGCGACGGCGGCGCCGGGGTGCACATTCCCGGCGCCGCCGCTTCGTTCGATGCGATGAAACGAAACTGTCCTCGAGGACAGTTCGTGCCCGTGCTCGCCCGCGACTACTTCTGCTTCACCGGGTTCACCACCGCGGCGGCGAGTTTCCACGACGCGCCCGGGAGCCGGCGCCAGACGTGGAGGTAAGCCGCCGAGTCCGGCGCCACGCCGGCGATCGCCGAGGAGTCCTCGCGCACGCCGTAGCTGTAACCGAGGTCGCCCGAGCGGGCCATCTCGCCGCCCTCGGGGATCCAGCGCGTGTGACCGACCGATGCCTGGAATCGGGCCACGCCGTCCGCGCCGCGCCAGGGCGCGGCACCCTCCTGCAGGAAGTGCACATCGTTCGCGGTCCACATGCGCACGGCGGCCGCCGCGCCGAAGCTTCCCAGCGAGCGCCCGAGCTGCATGTCCATCGCCATCGGCGACATCAGTCGCTCGGCCGCGGCGATCTCGACCGCCGGATGCTCGGGCCCCGCGACGAACGTCACGGCGCCGAGCCCGCCCTGCGCCGGCTTGTCGTGCGAGACGCCCATGTCGGCGAGGAGTTTCCAGTTGCCGGCGGCGTCCTTGCGCCACACGCTGAAGAACGTGCCGTACGCCTTGTCGTGCGACTTGGCTTCGGGAGGCGGTGTGAACTCCCACGGTCCCGTCGTAAGACCCAGGTCGCCCGATCCCGCGACCTCTGCGTACGCGGGCTCCCATGCGAGCGTCGCTTTCGACGCCGGCCGCGCCTCCCAGCTCTTCACGCCGTTGATCGGCAGCGGGCGGAACATCACGCCGTCCGGGGCGAGGTAGGCGAGGAACGCCGGGCGCGTCCCCTTCTCGACCGACATCGCCGCGAACGCCTTCTCGGCCGTCACGAGCGACTGGAGCGACGTCTTGGATTCGGCGCGCTGGCCGGGTGTCCTCGGTTTGGGTGGCGTGGCCGCGAGGGCGAGGCTGGCAACGAGCGCTGCGGATGCGACGCACGTGAGCGTGCGGAGATGACGCATGGAGTGGGTCCTCAGGATGGCGACGGGAGCGGATGAGCCGACCCCTGATGATGGCCTGCGGCCGGGAAGGGTTCAAGGCCCGCGCCACCCAGCGTACCGGCCGAGGCCCCCAGCGACGGGAATGGTGGATCCGAGCCCCCGCTCGGGCGCCGTGCCCGCAACGTGTTTCGGGTTTCGCGGCTGCCACTTCGCGTGGCATGATCGTCGCCCATGGCCGCCACGAATTCACCGAACGGAGTGCTCCCAGCGGGCCGGCTCGAGCTGGAGGTCGGCGACGCCAAGCCCAACTACATCCCGGGCGACGCGATCACCGAAGCGAACCGCTGCCTGTTCTGTCACGACGCGCCCTGCGTCACCGCGTGCCCCACCGGCATCGACATTCCGGGATTCATCCACAAGATCGCGACGGAGAACCTGCGCGGCTCGGCCCGGCGCATCCTGTCGGCCAACCTGCTCGGCTACTCCTGCGCGCGCGTGTGC
>JANLWK010000095.1:0-2427 GCA_031364505.1 Candidatus Eiseniibacteriota bacterium
AGAACGATCCTTGGGGCAACGCGGTGAAGAGTGCGGGCATGAGTTGCAGCGTGATGACGAGGGTTCGAAGGACGCGAGGAGCGGTCACGAGGATCATGGCGGCCTGATGAGCGCCGTGTTCCTGGTTTGGAGGCGGCGGCAGTGGTCGGATCCGAAGCAGAGCGTGGCCGCATCCTAGCGACCCGGGACAGCGATGAAACGCGCATCGTCCAAGTGCTTGACAGCAATCCGCCGACCCCATAGCGTCCGGCCGCCATGATCCTCGTGACCGCTCCTCGCGTCCTTCGAACCCTCGTCATCACGCTGCAACTCATGCCCGCACTCTTCACCGCGTTGCCCCAAGGATCGTTCTTGTGCATGCAGCCCTGCCGCGCGCCTCACTTCGAGGTGGCGGGTGTTGCCAATCTCCCAGAGGTCGACACTCCGGGCCATCACGACGAGGGTTGTCCGGAGTCGATGCCGCAGGGTGGTGGCTCCTGCTCAGACATTCGATTGACCCATGGTCCGGCAGGGACCGCCAACGGTCACGTCATCTGCCTGGCTCCGGCGTCTGCATTCGCGCTAGTACCGCAACAATCGGCTCTCAATTCTTGGGCGGTTGCGCTGGACGCTTGCGCCTGCCGAAGCCTTGAAACAGGGCCAGACCTCCCTCCTCTCGGACATTCCTCCCCACTCCGCATCTGATCTTCGGCTAGTTGCGTCGTTCGCCGTTTGCTTACCACTTCGTAAGCAAACTTGGCCGTGATCGCGTCTCGCCGGAGATCCCAATCTTGGTCAACACACGTGTCACTATTCCTTGTGTCATTGCAAACCTCTTGGCGATCGCCACCGCGGCAGTGGCTCGGCCGATCGGCGTCGTGGACGACTCGTTGTTAGTTGTCTCCACTTCCGCACCGACACCGAAGGGGTCGCTGACGCTCGTCGCGGCGCGATCGCTTGCGCTTCGCTTCAGTCCATCCCTCACGCCTGATCGCTGGAGAGTTCGAAGCGCTGAGGCGTTGACGAAGGATGCTGGTCGACGCCCTAATCCGACGCTGAGCAGTGGTGTCGAGAACTTCGGCGGTGGCCTCGGAAGCCAGCGTGTCGAGACGACCATGCAGCTCGGCCAAGCATTCGAATTGGGTAGTAAAGCACGGGCGCGCAGAGGAACTGCGACCGCAGGAGTGCGGCAAGCAATCACCCAAGCAGCCGTGACCCGGCTCAATGTCCTCGCCGAAACGGATGACGCGTTTCTCGTTGCGTGGGTGGCACAAGAGCGCGTCTCCCGCCTCCGCGAAGCCGAGCGCGTGGCTAGCGAAGTCGTGGCGGTGGCTAATGAGCGATTCCATGCGGGCGCAGTGCCGCAAGTCGAACGCACGCGGGCGGAACTCGATCTGTACGCCTTGAATGATGAGCGTCGGCGATTGGAAGTTGAACTTCGAGCCGACCGGCTGCTGCTCGCCGAGAAATGGGGAGCGGCCGAGGCTTCCTTTGACTCCCTGTTGCTTCCGGCTCCGCCTCTGGCGCCACCGCCGAGCAGCGATTCACTACTGATTCGCCTCGAGTCGCACCCGGAACGTCGTCGCGCGGCCGCTGCGCTGGCACTGCAGAGTGCGCGAGTGCGTGAGGCGCGCTCGGCCCGGGTCCCGGACCTCGAGCTCTCGGCCGGCGTTCGTCACATGCAGGAAACCGGCACCACGGGCCTGCTAACAGGCGTCTCGCTGCCGCTTCCGCTCTGGAGCAGCGGACGCGGTGCATTGGCTTCGGCCCAATCGGATCAGCGCGTCGCCCAGGCCGAGGAGCGGAGCGTCACCCTTCAACTGCAAGGGCAAGTTCGCCGCGCTCGTGACGCTCTGATGGCGATCATCGAGGCCTATCGCGCCACTCGCCGCTTGGCATTGCCAGCTTCGCGCGAAGCACTCGACGAGCTTCGCAGGGGCTATCGGGCCGGGCGATTCGGCTATCTCGACATCCTTCTCGGAGAGCGCACCGTGTTGGACACGGAGATTCGCGCGCTCGAGCAAACGAGCGAGCTGTGGAATGCGCGCCTCAACCTGGAGCGCCTGACTGGCGAGGCCCTGCCAGATGAATCGCAGCGGGAGGAGAAGCGATGAAAGATGAGCGGTTCAGGCGGCCATTCCGGTGGTGCGCCGCAATGGCCTTGCTCGGCACGGCGATGTTGTTATCACTAGGTTGCGGGCACCGCCGCGAGTCGACGACCGCTGGAGAGTCGTCGCAATCGGCCGCCCGCGCGGATAGTGACACGGCAGCCGGCCATCAAGTCCAGAGTCGAGTGACTCTGACGCGGGGGGCTTGAGTCAAGAGGTGTGTAAACGACCTCAGGCGGCGACCCTCTGATTCGTCTTCGTGACCTTCACTCCATCCTCGAACACGACGCCGCGATAGACCGCGGCGGCCAGGTGCGGCGCGTCGATCTTGCGGAAGCGC
>JANLWK010000127.1:0-5453 GCA_031364505.1 Candidatus Eiseniibacteriota bacterium
TGGTGCGGAAGGGGGGATTTGAACCCCCACACCCTTTCGGGCGCTAGAACCTGAATCTAGTGCGTCTGCCAGTTCCGCCACTTCCGCACGGCGCGAGCCGTGCACTATAGGTGCCCCTGTCCGCGAGGGTCAAACCGCGCCCCGGGCCCCCGCGCGGGACGTCACGCGAGGGCCGGGGCGATGCGGATCCGGCCGCCGAAACCGCGCTTAAGGACTGCGGTAGAGGCGCTTGAGCGAGCCCCAGGTCGGCGGCGCCGACCGCGTTGCGGCACACACGTTCGGGGCCGCCGGCGTCGGCGCGCATCCCGAGCCGGTGGGTGTCGTGGTGCCCGTGTACGGGTTGAGACCGTCGAACAGGCTCCAGGCGCCCGAGTCGTTCATCCGGCCGGCCGCGCGATCCGCCGCCGCCTCGTGACTCTTGAACGTGTAACTGTCGACGAGCGTCGTGTCGGGGCCAACGACCTGCCACAGCTTCACGCCGTCGCCGCTGTTGCTGAGCGACAGCCCGAAGGCTGGATGTCCGGTGAGCTGCTCCCAGTCGAACGACGTCTTGCCATAGACGACCTGGCGAGCGCCGGCCGCGAGTGTTCCCGAGAACGCATAGCGCGGGATGTTGTCGCCGTCGGTGAGCACGAAGCCCGTGAGATCGAGCGCGGCGCCGGAGGCGTTCACCACTTCGACCCATTCGTCGTCGCGCGAGCTGAACGCGCCGCTGCCGTCCCAGTCGCGCGCGGGACCGGCGACGATCTCGTTGATCTGGAGCGTTGCCGCACCGGCGGCCGCCGGCACCAGCAGGATGAGGGCGAGCGCCCGGCGGAGGCCGGGGCCGGCGTGGAGCTTGAATCCGTGGAGCATGGTGGTCCTTCGCGGGAGCGGTGTAACACTTCGCGGGTGGTGACGGGTGGAGACGATCCGTCGGGCGCCCGCCGCGACGGCGCGCCCGCTCGTCGCACATCGCACGCGGCATGCCGGTGCCGTGATGCCGGCGCCCGACGCGCGTCGACGCGACGAGAGCGCTTCGAGCGGAGGCGCGCTTCGACGTTGAGTGCGTGGGACGTGGTGATGATGTGCGCGGCGGTGACACCCATGTTCACAACGCGCCGTCGCCCAACTCGCTCCAGAGCGAGTTGGCATGTCCTATTGCTGACATCAAAGGCAAGCGTCCGCGCGGACACCTCACGCGCGTCGCGATGAACTGTCCCCGGGGACAGTTTCGTTCGGTGCTGCTAACCGCATCCCGGGCGCTGCGCGGTCCCGGGGACTCGACTCCTCGACGGCTCCCGCCGAGAGCGGCCATCTCGTCGCGAGACCCCGGGACCGCGCTTTCATGTCATCCGCCTCGCACACGTACGCGGCGCGACCAGCGCAGGTCCCACCGGGGCGTCACGACGCCGCGCACGGGCTGCAGGGCGAGCTCGCCGTCGGCCTGGCCGCCGCTGAATGGGCAGCGCACGGCGATGCGGCTGCGCTGGCCGGCGCCGGATAGCGCGCGCAGCACCCAGCGGTCGGCGTCGCGCTCGGGGAGGTAGAGGGTTTCACCAGACGTCACGCGATACACGGTGTGCGAGACCGCGAGCAGGACGCCGAGCGGCAGCCGCGCCTCGATGCCGGCGCCCGTCGCGCCGCGCACCACGGCGCGGGCGAACGGCCGTCGGCCCCAGCTCTCGTGCCGCGCGACGAGACCGAGCGCCGGCGAGCCGCCGCGCCACTCGATCCACGTGCCCTGGCGCATGCCGCGTGGCGGGCCGTGCGTCACGGCGTGCGGGCGCCAGGCGCCGTGCTGCTCCTCGACGCCGAGCCGCAGGCGGCCACCGCCCGCGGGCCACGCGGCCTCGACGGCAGCGCGCGATCCGACGGTATCGGCGGCGTAGCGCCACGTGGCGAGCGTGATGCGAGCCGTGAGTGCTCCGGCGACGAGCGTCCGCGATGCCGAGGCGAGCGCGGGCGGATCGAACCGGCGTGGGTCGGTGAGAGATCGCCAACCGGTATGGCCGGCGCGGAGCCGCAGCAGCCACGCGCCGCCGCCGTCGCCGCGGCGCAACGCGGCCTCGCCGCGCCAGCGGCCGGCGCGGTCGAGCGCGCCTTCGATCGAGGCGTCCTCGCCGCCGAGCCCGAGGCTCGCCTGCGGCGGCGCGGCATCGCGGCCCGCGATCCCGACGCCGAGCGCGCCGCGGCGCAGCGCCACACCCGTCACGGTGCGTTTCGCGAAGCGAGCGCACAGCATCTCTACGGCGCCCGCCGGCGCCCGCCACAGGGCGCCGTCGCCGGAGCGAGCGCGCGGCGCCCACGGTTCGAGCGCCGCGTCGTCGAACGCGCTCCACGGCTCCCGCGGCGTGCCCATCACGAGGCCGAGGCCCCAGCGCGGCGCGACGCGGCCGGCGCGGAACTCGCCCGAGCGTGCCTTCGCGCCTACGTCGCCGCCGCGATACGGATCATCGTCGCCGTCGCGGAGCGCTACGTCGAGACTGTCGCCTTCGAAGGCGAACGAGCGCCGCGTGGCGACACCCGATCCCGACCGGCCGCCGATGCCGTATCCGTACATCGCGCTGCCCGCCTCGAGCGAATCGGACGGCTCGGCGACGTAGTCGGCGCCGGGATCCGCCTCGAGTGGCGGCTCGATCGGATCGGCGACCGATCCACCCGCGACGAGCGTGAGCGAAAACAGCACAGCGAGCGCCGCGAGCGGAACGTCGAGCGGTCCGATGCGCGGAACGTCGAGCGGTCCCAAGTGCGGAACGACGAGCGGTCCGATCGCCCGGCGT
The DNA here is from genome assembly GCA_031364505.1 of Candidatus Eiseniibacteriota bacterium. Classification (GTDB taxonomy): domain Bacteria; phylum Eisenbacteria; class RBG-16-71-46; order RBG-16-71-46; family RBG-16-71-46; genus JANLWK01. The sequence continues at coordinate 2,763 of JANLWK010000127.1, forward strand.
GCCTTCACCGCGCACCGCCGCGCGCGGTCCCCACCACGATCGTGACCGTTTCGCCGAGCACGGGATGCGCCTCGGCGCGCACGCGCACCGCGACACCGCGTATCGCGGCCTGGAGGCCGAACGCCGCACGCAGCGGGCGCTCGCGCGCTTCGAGCCACACGCGCGCGGGACCCATATCGACGGCAATGCCGCCCTCGTGTTGGCCGGTCGCCTCGAGCGCACGCGCCGGGCTGGTGCGCTGGAGCCACGCCGCGACGCCGTCGGACTCGACGACGACGCCGATCGCGAGCGATCGCGGCAGCGGCGGCGGGCTGCCGCGCGTCCACACCTGCGGCGCCTCCGCCCATACCCGGGCACCCGCGCCGGCGCGAACCCATGCCCCCGCTCCGACCTCCGCTCCAGTGACCGCGCGTGGGTGCGTCTCTCCGTCGTCCTCGCGCCGGCCGATCGCGCGCACCGCGGCACCGGCGCGCTCACCCACCGCTCCGAGCGCCGCACCCGCGGCGTCCCAGCCGAACGGCTCGACGCCGGTCCGCGACACGCCGCACGCGGCGCGCACCGTTCCGAAGCCGATGCCGGCGGCCAGCGCACGCGTCGTGAGCCCGGGCACGCCGAGCCAGCTCGTGAACGACGCCTCGATCGCGGGACGCCCATCGCCCGGCAGCCCGTGCTCGAGCGCCACCGACGGCGCGACGTCGCGTCCGCCGGAGAGGCCGGCGCATAGGGCCGGGGGCAGCCCCGTCGTGAAGTCCTGCGCGTGGGCGCGCGCTCCGAGCCCGGCGAGTGCCAGGAGCGCCACGGCCGCGCACCGAGTCGTCGCGCGCACCTGCGTCACCGCGGACCTCCCGGCACGCGCACGACCTGGCTCGCGGTGATGCGCGCGTCGCGAGCCGGCGAATCGGCGCGGAGCACCAGCACCGCGAGCCCCGGGCCGAGCGGCCCAACGCCGAGCGTGCTCTCGCCCCGTCCTGCGACGTCAGTCTCGGGCAGGAGTGACGCGATGCGCGCGCCCGACAGGTCGTAGGCGTCGATCCGGACGAGCGCCGACGGCCAGGGCAGCGCCCAGGCGATCCGCACCGACGTCGTGCCCCACGCGGGCCGCGGCGTCAGCACGGCGAACGCGCCGCCGATCGCGGGCGGCACACGTGGCGACTCGAGCGGCGTGCCGGCCGGGTCCGCGGCGGCGCGCCACCGGTCGTCGTTCGAGCGCTCGACCGGAACGCCGGCGGGAACTCCCGCCGCCGAGTACGCGACGCGGTCGCTGGGCAGCGACTCGGCATCGCCCAGCTCGACGACGTCGGCGATGCCGTCGGCGGCATTCGTGTTGTTCAGGCTCGGCCACGGCGTGACCGCCGCGACGCGCGCCGTGTCGAGCCGCGGATACGCGAGGAGCAGCGCGGCCGGATCCTGGGCGAGCAGGGCCAGGGCGCCCGGCGGGCACGGTCGCGGGACCTTCGCCGAGCCGTGTGTTCCGCCGCGATCGCGCAATACGAAGCCGGCGAGATCGAGCGTCGAGTCGGTGCGGTTCTCCACCTCGATCCACTCGCCCTCGCCGCGCGCCGGGTGGAACTGGATCTCGGTGAGGGCCAGCGGGCCCGCCCCCACGCGCACGCGCAGCGAATCGCGGCCGGCCTCGGGCGATTCGTCACCGGCAAGGTCGAGCCGGGCGATCCACGTCACCACACCGGCCGCCGGGGCCACCGCGGCCACCTCGACGCGGAGCGACTCCCCCGGCGCGATGGCGTCCGGGATCACGGTCGCGCCGCGCACGTCGATGCCGTTCGCGACGCGAACGCCCGCGGTGAGCGCGAGCGCTCCCGGCGCGATCGAATCGGCGCCGGCGTTCACCGCGACTCCGGAGACGCGCACGGGTGCCCCCGGTGGCGCGATTTCGGGTTCGATCGCGAGCGTTCCCGGCGCCCACGCCACGTGCCGGCGCGGCTGGTTCGCGCGCCCGGGCGACGGCGTGGCGGCGCGGAAGTCGAGGGCGTTCGCACCCCGGTCGGCGCCGTCGGGCACGCGCGCGATGGACTGGCCGGAGGCGGCGTCCACCGCCGCCGCGCCGCACGCGTACTCCCCGAGCGCCAGGGTGCCGTACCCGACCACTTCGATCACGCCATCGGGCCACACGAACCGCACCGCGTCGGGCCCGTTCTGGAGCCCCAGCTCGGCGGTCGCGTCGGGCGCCGGCACGACGCGCGCGCCGCCGACGACGTATCGCGCCCCGGGCGCGATCACCGTGCCCGCGGGCGCGGTCCATCGCAGCGCCCAGCGTCCCGGGCCGGCGCCATCGCCGGATTCGAGCCTCAGGCCGCCGATCGCGGCGGGCGTGCCGAGCGGATTGTGCAGCTCGACGAATTCGAAGCCTTCGTCGTCACCCGCCGCGTCGTAGAGGACTTCGGACACCATCGGCCGCGCCGGCGGCACGCATGACGCGAGCGACAGCAACAGCAACGGCAGCCCCCCGGACATGGGTCGACTCCACGCGGGGGCGTGCAGGCGGTGTCAGAAAACTCCGATTGCTGCGTTGGCCGCGTCGCTCCTCGCTGCGGAGTATCTAACGATACGCCTCGCTCGTCGCTCCTCGCCGGCTTGCACTCGAAGCTTTCAGCCACAGCCTAGCCGCGTCCGGGTCGTGTGATCGACCCCACCCACGCATGAGCACGCGTCCCCCCGTCGAGCTGGTCCTGC
>JANLWK010000138.1:0-11704 GCA_031364505.1 Candidatus Eiseniibacteriota bacterium
TGCATCTCGAGGAGATCCTGCTCGAAGCGCACCGTCGCGGCTGGGACGTCACGTGGCTCGCGTCGGGCTTCCCGGGCGGGGCGGCGAACGACCTGCACCGCGGGCTCCGCATCGCGCGCCGCGGCAATTGGTGGAACTTCAACCTCGTCGTGCCCGGCGTGCTGCGCCGGGAATTCGCGGATCCCGCGCCCGACCTGGTCGTCGAGGACATCAACAAGGTGCCGTGCTTCGCGCCCCTCCACACGAAGGCGCCGGTCGCCGCCATCGTGCCGCACCTGTTCGGCACGACGGCGTACCAGGAAGCGTCGCTGCCGATCGCGGCGTACGTGCAGGTGCTCGAATCGATGATCCCGCGCGTCTACCGGGGCTCGCCGTTCCTCGTCATTTCCGAGAGCACGCGCTACGACCTGGTGCGCCGCGGCATCGAGGCCTCGCACGTTCACGTCGTCCACTGCGGCATGGACCACGACACGTACCGGCCGGGGCCGCCCGGGGCCAAGCCGCCGCCACCCACCGTGGTCTACGTCGGGCGGCTGCGCCGCTACAAGGGCGTGGACTGGATGATCCGCACGTTCCCGCGCATTCGCGCGCGCGTGCCCGACGCGCGGCTGAGCGTGATCGGTGACGGGCCCGACCGCTCGCGGCTCGAGCACATGCTCGAAGGCTCGGGGGCGGAGGGCGCGGTCGAGTTCCTCGGGTTCCTGCCGCGCGACGAGAAGGCGCGCCGCGTGCGGGACGGATGGGTCGTCGTCCAGCCGTCGCCGAAGGAGGGCTGGGGCCTCACCGTGATCGAGGCGGGGGCGAGCGGCACCGCCGTGGTCGCCGCCGACAGCCCGGGCCTCCGCGATTCGGTGCGGCGCGACGAGACGGGGCTGCTCGTGCCCTACGGCGACGACACCGCGATGGCCGACGCCGTGGTGCGCGTGCTCACCGATCCCGGCCTGCGCGAGCGGCTGGCCACGGCGGGGATCGCGTGGGCCGACCGGTTCCGCTGGCCCGACTGCGCCGCCCGATCGTGCGACGTGCTGCTCGGCGCGGGTGGCGTGGCGCGGACGGTTGCCGCCGGAGCGACGGAGGCGCGATGAGCGAGCCACTGCCGTCGGCGCGGGCTGCGCCCGCTGGCCGAGAACCGCGCGAGCGGCGGCGCATGCCGAAGGTGGCGCTCGTCGTCGCCAAGATCCTGTTCAGCCTCGGGCTCTTCCTGTTCCTGTTCACGCGCATGCCGGTCGGCGACGTGAGCGCCACGCTGCGAGCCGCGCACTGGCACGTGCTCGGCGCGGCGTTCCTGGTGCTGTTCGCGAGCAACGTGCTCGGCGCCTGGCAGTGGCGCCACCTGCTCGAGGCGGTCGGCATCCGCATCCCGTTCCCCAAGGTGCTCGCGTACTACCACGTGGGCCTGTTCTTCAACAATTTCCTGCCCGCGAACATCGGCGGCGACATCGCGCGGGTGATGGACGCCTCGCGCTACGGCGAGACGCGCGCGGCGGCCGTGTCCACAGTGGTGCTCGACCGCATCATCGGCACCGTCGCGCTCGCCGGTGTCGCCGTGATCACGACGTGGCCGGCGATCGATCGCTTCCACCTCGGCGTCCTGTACCTGGCCCTGCTCGGCTTCCTGGGGTTGAGCGTGCTGATGCTGTGGGGCGTCCTCCACCCGCGCGTGCTGCCCGCGATCGAGCGCGCGCTGTCGCGCATCGGGCTCCGGTTCCTGAAGCCGCACCTGGACGAGCTGGCGACGCGGTTCGCGGCCTATCGCGAGCGCGGCCGGCTGTTCGCCGGGCTGCTCAGCGTCGCCACCGTGGTGCAGCTCATGCGGATCTGCGTTCACGTGCTCGTGGCGCGCTCGCTGGGCATCGGGCTGCCGATGCAGTACTTCTTTCTTTTCGTCCCGCTGCTGGCGGTGATAGTCTCCCTGCCCATCTCATTGAACGGCATTGGAGTACGCGAAGGAGCCGGGATGCTCCTGTTCGGTCTCGTGGGCGTGGATCGCAGCCACGCGTTCTCACTCCAGTTCACCACCTATCTCGTGGCGGTGGCCGTCAGTCTCCTCGGGGCGCTGGTCGTGGTCGCCCGGATGGCGAGGTCGTCCCGTGATCTTCGGAGGTCCTAAGTGATGCTGACCCGCGGCCGCCACACGGCCCTGGTGGCGCTGCTCGTGTTCCTCATCTCCGCGACCGTGTACATGATCACGCTCGCCCCGACCGTCCCGTTCTGGGACGCCGGCGAATTCATCGCCTGCTCGTATATCCTCGGCATCCCGCATCCGCCCGGCACGCCGTTCTACGTGCTGCTCGGCCGCGTGTTCACGCTGATCCCGTGGGCCTCCGTCGCCGAGCGCATCAACGCGATGTCGGCGCTGCCGTCGGCGCTCACGGTGATGCTCACCTACCTGTGCGGGCTCAAGCTGATCCGCATCGCCCAGGGCAAGGAGCGCACGTCCGCCGACGAATGGATCGCCCAGATCGGCGGCGTCATCGGCGCGCTGCTGTTCGCGTTCTCGGACGGCTTCTGGGAGAACGCGATCGAGGCCGAGGTCTACTCGCTCATGAGCCTGGCCCAGATTCTCGTGTTCTGGATGGGGCTCGAGTGGTGGGAGCAGCACGACGTGCACCCGACGGCGAGCCCGCTGCTCGTGTGCGTCTACGTGATGTGGCTGAGCGTCGGTCTCCATCTCGGCGTCGGCCTGATGGGCCTGCCGCTGATCCTGCTCGTGTGGCTCGTCGACCGGCGCGCCGCGGTCGTGTTCGCGATGCCGTTCCTGACCGTGCTGCTCGTCACGATGGGTCTCGAACGCATGGCCGGCGGCGTGCTGCTGCTGTCGACGATCACGTTCTTCATCTACGCGATGCAGCGGAAGCTGGACGCCTGGGTGGCGTGGGCGTCGGCGGGCGCCGCGGCGGTCGGGCTGTACGTCGCCTTCAGCGACTCCGACTTCGGCGCGGGCACGTCGATCATCGCGATCGCCGGGCTGCTCGTGCCGCTCGTGATGCTCGCGCGCCGTTCGAGCGAGGGCAAGATCCTGGCGCTCGCGCTGGCGCTGATGGTGCTCGGCTACTCGACCCACGCCTACCTGCCGATCCGCGCCGCCCAGCATCCCGCGATCAACGAGGGCAACCCGTCGACGTGGGCGAGCTTCCGCGACCTGCTCGAACGCAAGCAGTACGGCCAGATGAACATGTTCGACCGCCGGGCCCCCTGGGCGGTCCAGCTCAACAAGGAGTTCTGGCGTTACTTCAGCCGGCAGTGGCCGCTGTTCCCGACGAACCAGGCGTGGGCCGGGGCGCTGCCGATCGTGCTGGGGATGCTCGGCGGGTGGTGGCAGTTCAAACGCGAGAAGAAATCGTTCCTGTACACCGCCGCCTTCGTCGGGTTGTCGACGGTGGGGCTCATCATCTTCCTCAACTTCAGCGACCACGAGGTCCGCGACCGCGACTACTTCTTCCAGAGCGGCTACCACGCCTTCGCGCTGTGGCAGGCGCTCGGCATCGCGTGGGTGATCGGCTGGGTGCGCGAGTCGTTCGCGGCGGGAGGGCTGCAGCGCGCGGCGACCGTCGCGGCGTCGGTGCTGCTGGCGAGCCAGCCGGTGCTGCTCGCGCGCAACATGTGGTTCACGCACGACCGCCGCGGCAACTACGTGGCGCGCGACTACGCCTACAACATGCTCGCGCCGCTGGCGAAGAACTCGTACATGTTCACGAACGGCGACAACGACACCTTCCCGCTCTGGTACATCCAGCAGGTCGAGAACTTCCGCAAGGACGTGCGGATCGCGAACTTGAGCCTGCTCAACACCGACTGGTACATCCAGCAATTGAGGGACGAGGCGCCCAAGCTGCCGATCGCGCTCGACGACGCGACGATCCGGGCGCTCGGGGTCGGCGCGCTGCGTGAAGAGGACGGCCGCATCATCTACACGAACGAGTACATGGTGCACCACCTGATCGAGCACTCGGTGTCGGGCAACGGGTGGTCGAATCAGCCGTACTTCGCCGTGACCGTGCCCGAGCACTTCGGGTTCGACAAGCAGTTCACGCTCGAGGGCCTGGCCTACCGGGTGAACCGCGACACGACGCAGGGCACGATCGACGTGCCGACTACGCTGAACTCCCTCTACAAGGTGTTCCGCTACCGCGGCCTGTTCATGGCCGACGGAGCGTGGGACTCGACCGTGTACAAGGATGAGAACGCGGCGACGCTGTCGCGCAACTACGCGGCGGCGCACATCCAGCTCGCCTACTGGTACCGCCGGCACGGCCAGATCGACCCGGCCATCGCCGAGATGGAGCGCGTGAGCCGCATGTTCCCGGACTTCACCGACGTGCTGGTGCCGCTCGGCAGCTTCTACGTCGAGAAGCGCGACACGACGAGGGCGCTCGCCCTGTTCCGCCGCCTGTCGGCCGCCGATCCTTCGAATCCCGAGGTGCGCTACTACATGGGCGCCACGCTCGCGGCGCAGAACCAGCTCGACGCCGCCATGGCCGCCTTCGACGCCGCGATCAAGATCGATCCCGACTACCCGAATCCCTATTACGGCGCCTACTACGCGCTGTGGCAGGCGAAGCAGTACCCGAAGGCGATCCAGTACCTCGACCGCTGGCTCGAGCTGCACCCGCAGGACGCCCAGGCGCGCGAGCTGCTCGCGACCCAGCGCCAGGCCGCGGGCCTGGACCCGGGCGGGCAGCCGGACATCCGCCGTCCGCCGGCGCCCACGCTGCCTTGATCGCGATGGCGGGCTCCCACGCGCTGGTGACCGGGGCGGGCGGATTCATCGGCTCGACCCTGACCGAGCGGCTGCTCGCGGACGGCGTGCGCGTGACCGGCGTCGACTGCTTCACCGACTACTACGACCCGCGTTTCAAGCGCCGCAATCTCGAGGCGGCGCTCCGCCACCCGGACTTCCGTCTGCTCGAGCTGGACCTCGGCGCCGCCGACCTCGCGGCCCTTCCCGACGTGCAGGTCGTCTACCACCAGGCGGCGCAGCCCGGTGTGCGCGCCTCGTGGGGTGCCGAGTTCGCCGTGTACACGCACCACAACGTGCTGTCGACCCAGCGGCTTCTCGAGCGCTATCGCGGCCGGCCGATCGAGCGCTTCGTCTACGCGTCGTCGTCGTCGGTGTACGGCGACGCCGAGCGCTACCCGACCGACGAGACCCTGCTGCCGCGGCCGTTCTCGCCGTACGGCGTCTCCAAGCTCGCGGGCGAGCACCTGGTGCTGCTCTACGGCCGCAACTTCAGCATGCCGGTGTCGGCGCTGCGCTACTTCACGGTGTACGGGCCGCGCCAGCGCCCCGACATGGCGTTCCACCGCTTCTGCCGCGCGATGCTCGCCCGCGAGCCGATCACCGTGTACGGGGACGGGAAGCAGTCGCGCGACTTCACGTTCATCGACGACGCCGTCGAGGCCAACGTCCGCGCGTGGACGAAGAGCGCGCCGCAGGGCGTCTACAACGTCGGCGGCGGCTCGCAGGTCGAAGTGCTCGAGGCGATCGCGATCCTGGAACAGGCGCTGGGTGTGCGCGCCGACGTGCGGCTCGAGCCGCGCCCGCCCGGCGATCCGCTGAGGACGCGGGCCGACGCGACGCGCATCCAGTCGGACTTCGGCTTCACACCGTCGACGCCGATCCAGCGCGGGCTCGCCGCCGAGGCCGAGTGGGCGCGTGGCGTGTACGGGGCGCACGCGCGATGAGCCGCGTCGACCTGTCGGTCGTGATCCCGGCGCTCAACGAGGCCGAGAGCCTGCCCCAGTTGAACGCGGAGCTCAAGCGGTCGCTCGAAGGGCTCGGGCTAAGCTGGGAGATCCTGTACGTGGACGACGGCTCGCGCGACGGCACCTCGGACGCGATCGCCGCGCTCGCCGCCGCGGACCCGCGCGTGCGCGGCATGTCGTTCCGGCGCAACTTCGGCAAGTCGGCCGCCCTCGCCGTGGGGTTCCGCCACGCGCGCGGAGACCTCGTCGCGACGATGGACGCCGACCTGCAGGACGACCCGGCCGAGATCGCGCGGCTGCTCGCGGCACTCGACGACGGCCTGGACCTCGTGTCGGGGTGGAAGCAGAAGCGGCAGGATCCCTGGAGCAAGACGCTGCCCTCGCGGCTGTTCAACGCCGTCACCTCGACGGTCGCGGGCATCCAGCTCCACGACTTCAACTGCGGGCTCAAGCTTTACCGCCGGGAGGTCACGCAGTCGCTCCAGGTCTACGGCGAGCTGCACCGCTTCCTGCCGGCGATCGCGCACTGGGGAGGCTTCCGGGTGGGCGAGGTGCCGGTGCACCACCGGCCACGCCTCTACGGCCGCAGCAAGTTCGGGGCGGCGCGTTTCGTCAACGGGTTCCTCGACCTGATGAGCGCCGCGTTCATCTCGACGAGCGCCCTGAAGCCGCTGCACGTGTTCGGCCGCGTCGGCCTGATGTTCTTCCTCGCCGGCACCGGCATCGGGCTGTGGTTCGTCGGGCTGTGGTTCGCCGGGGAGCCGATCCGCGTGCGGCCGCTGATGTTGTTCGGCGCCGGGCTCGTGCTGCTCGCGTTCCAGTTCGTGCTGATGGGCCTGCTCGGCGAGATGATCGCGCACCTCGGCGCGCGCGGTGAGTACCCGCTGCGCCGGCGATTCAATCTCGATGAGGACTAGGTGAAGGCGTTCGTGCTCGCCGGCGGACTGGGCACGCGGCTCAAGCCCCGCTTCGGCGAGCTGCCGAAGGGCCTCGCCCCGATCGGCGGGCGGCCGTTCCTCGAACGCCAGCTCGAGTGGCTCAAGGGCCACGGCCTGCGTGACGTCGTCGTGTGCTCGGGCCACGGCGCCGACGCCGTGCGCGACGCCCTCGGCGATGGCGCCGCACTCGGCCTGTCGATCGCGTACTCGGTCGAGGCCGAGCCGCTCGGCACCGGCGGCGCGCTGCGCCACGCGGCGCGGCACGTCGATGGACCGTGCATCGTCATCAACGGAGACACGCTGCCCGAGGCCGATCCGTGGGCGCTCGAGCGGCTGCGCTGGGAGTCGTCGTCGCTGGCGGCCCTCGCCGTGTTCGAGGTCGAGGACGGCGCGAGCCGCGGCGGCGTCGACTGCGACGCGCAGGGACGCGTGGCCCGCTTCGTCGAGAAGGATCCGGATGCGCGCGGGCGCGCGTGGGTGAACGGCGGGCTCTACGCGTTCTCGCCGAACGTGTGGCGCGAGCTGCCGCCCGGCGTCTCGTCGCTCGAACGCGACACCCTGCCGCGGCTCGCCGCGGCGGGCCGGCTCGTCGCCGCGCGGCTGCCGGGGACGTTCTACGACATCGGCACGCCCGACGAGTGGGAGCGGGCCGAGCGGCGCTTCGCATCGTGAGCGAGCCGCGCATCCTGAGGGCCCGGGCGCCGCTTCGGCTGTCGTTCTGCGGCGGCGGCACGGACGTCTCGCCCTACCCGGAAGAGCACGGCGGCATGGTGCTGTCGGCGACGATCAACCAGTACGCCTACGCCTCGCTGCGGCCCCGCCGCGACTCGCGGCTGACGCTCGCCAGTCTCGACTACGACGTGGTCGCCAAGTACGACCACCCGCGGCGCGTGAAGTTCGACGGCAACCTCGACCTGATCAAGGCGGTCGTGCGGGCGCTCAAGGTGAAGCGCGGCGCCGACGTGTGGGTGCACTCCGACGCGCCGCCCGGATCCGGCCTCGGCTCGTCCTCGACGCTCGTCGTCGCCCTGATCGGCCTGCTCGCCGAGTGGCTCAAGTCGCCGCGGTCGAGCTACGAGGTGGCGGAGCTCGCCTACCGCATCGAGCGCACCGACATGCACCTCGCCGGCGGGAAGCAGGACCAGTACTCGGCCGCATTCGGCGGATTCAACTTCATCGAATTCCTGCCCGACTCGACGCTCGTGAACCCGCTGCGCATCCGCACGGACGTGCTGAACGAGCTCGAGTACCGCCTGCTGCTCTGCTACATGGGCCAGACGCGCCAGTCGGCGCTGATCATCGAGCGCCAGGTCGAGGCCTACCGCGAGGGGCGGAAGGCCACGGTCGACGCGCTGCACCAGCTCAAGGCCCAGACGCTCGAGATGAAGCGGGCGCTGCTCGTCGGCGACGTCGACGCCATGGGCGAGCTGCTGCACGAAGCGTGGGAGAAGAAGAAGAAGCTCGACCGCGCGATCTCGAACACCCACGTCGACCGGCTCTACCGGCTCGCGCGCCGCGAGGGGGCGATCGGCGGCAAGATGCCGGGCGCGGGCGGCGGCGGCTACTTCCTGCTGCTCACGCGATTCGACCGCAAGCACCGCGTGGCGGCCGCGCTCGAGAAGCACGGCGGCCAGGTCGTGCCGTTCCAGTTCGAACGCCGCGGCCTCACCGTGTGGGGCTCGCGCGGCACCGAGCGCGGCGCCGCACGCGGCACGCCACGGAGCGGGCGGCGCCGCTGAGCGCAGTTTCGCGCGCGGTGGCCGCCGTGGTCGCCATGGTCGCCACCGGGGGCGGCAAGGCGTGAGGCGCATCGCCCTCGTCGGGCCGCTCGCGCCGTGGCGCGGCGGGCTCGCGCAGTACCTGGGGCTGCTGGGCGAGACGCTCGCGGCCTCCGCCGACGTGCGCGCCGTGACGTTCACGCGCCAGTACCCCGGGTTCCTGTTCCCGGGCGAGACCCAGCTCGATCCCGCGGCCGCGGTCCCCGCGTTCCCGGTCGAGGCGATGCTCGACTCGATCGCGCCGTGGACGTGGCGCCGTACCGCCGACCACCTCGAGCGCTTCGCGCCGGGGCTCGTGATCCTCAAGTGGTGGGTCCCCTTCTTCGCGCCCGCGTTCGCCTCGTCGGTGGGCCCGCTTAGGCGGCGCGGGACCCGCGTCGTGCTCGTGTGCGACAATCTCGTACCGCACGAGCACCGCCCGCTCGACACCCCGCTCACGCGCTGGATGCTGCGCAACTCGGACGGCTATCTCGTCATGTCCGAAAGCGTCGAGCGCGATCTCGACCGGCTGAAGCCGGGGGCCACGCGGCGCCGCGTGCTGCATCCGCTGTACGCGCAGTTCGACGCCGGGCGCTGGACGCGCGAGTCCGCGCGCCGGTACCTGGGGCTCGACGGGGAGGTCGCCCTGTTCTTCGGCTACATCCGCCATTACAAGGGGTTGGACACGTTGCTGGAAGCATGGCGTGAAGTTCGCCGCCGGCGCCCCGTGACGCTGGTCGTGGCGGGCGAGGCCTACGAGGACATCGCACCGTACCGGCGGCTCGCCGAGGCCGCAGGGGGCGAGGACGCCGTGCGCTTGCTCGATCGATACATCCCCGACTCCGAGGTCGAGGCGCTGTTCAAGGCGGCCGACGTCGCGGTGCTACCGTATCGCTCGGCGACGCAGAGCGGCGTCACGCACGTCGCCTACGCGCTCGGTCTCCCGGTCATCACGACCGACGTCGGCGGACTCGCCGAGACGGTCCGCCCGGGCGAGACCGGGCTCGTCGTGCCCCCCGAGAATCCGCCGGCGCTCGCCCAGGCGATCGTCGACTACTTCGAACGCGGGCTCGCGGGCGCGCTGCGCGACGGCGTGAGCGCGATGCGACGCGCGCACTCGTGGCAGGCGCTCGCCGACGCGACCGTCGAACTCGGCGACGCGTTGTTCCCGACGCGAGGCTGGCGATGAGGCGAGCGCGGGCCGGCGCGAAGGTGGCGATGACGCGAGGCACGCGATGACGCGCGCGCGTCCCGTGCACGAGCACACCGCCGCGGGTGCGGCGCGGCGCACCGCGCTCGCGCTGGCGGTGTTCGCGGCGCTCGTCTACGTCGTCACCGGCGGCGGGCGCGTCGTCGCGAGCGACGAAGTGGCCATGCTCGACCTGTCGCGCGCGATGCTGCGCGGCCACCTGTGGGTGCCGGCCGGCGCGACCCTGCGCGGGCCCGATGGGCGCGACTACACGAAGAACGCCGCCGGCCAGGCCGTGCTCGCGCTCCCGCTCGTCGCGATCGGCGAGGCGGGCGCCGCCGCGGCGCACCTGCCGCCCGCGCGCGCGACCCTCGCGGTCCGCTTCGTCGCGTCGTTCCTGAACGCGCTCGTCACCGCGGTGCTGCTCGCACTGCTCTACCTGGGCGCGCGCGCGCTCGGCGCGGGAGCCGGGGCGGCACTCGCCGGGGCGTTGATGCTCGGCTTCGCGACACCGGTCTGGGTGTATGCCAAATCGTTCCTGGCCGAGCCGATCGAGGGCCTCGGGATCCTCGCCGCCGTGCTCGGCGCGAGCCTCGCGGGTGAGAAGCGTTTCGGGCTGCCGCGTGGCGAGCGGCTGGCGGCGTTCGGCGTGTTCCTCGCGGTTTCGGTCAAGCTCAGCATGCTGCCGCTCGTGCTGGGCGCGCTCGTGCCGCTGTTCGCGTCGCCGCGCCGCACGTGGGTGGCGCCCGCGATCGGGCTCGCGCTGGCGCTCGCCGGGCATGCGGTCTACAACGTGGCCCGCTTCGGCACGCCGCTCGAGACCGGGTACGGCGCGCAGGCGACGCCCGCCGCCTACACGACACCGATCCTCGTCGGGCTCTACGGCCTGCTGCTCTCGTCGGGCAAGGGGCTCGTCTGGTTCGCGCCGCCCGTGTGGCTCGTGCCCGCGGGCGTGCGTGCGATGCTGCGCACGCGATCCGATGAACCGTCGTGGCTCGCGCGCGCCGGCCTCACCTCGGCGCCCGGCCGCGCCGCGTGGGGAACACTCGGCGCCACGGCGGCTGCACTGCTTCTCTACGCGCGCTTCCAGCACTGGGCCGGCGACGGGTCGTTCGGCCCGCGCTACCTCGTTCCGTTGCTGCCGGCGCTCGGGTTGTGCGTCGTCGCGGCGCTCGCGAGCGGGTCGTCGGGCACGCGCCGCGTCGCGCGGCTCGCGTGCGTGCTCGGCGTGATCGTCCAGATCGGCGGCGTCGGCATCTACTTCGGCGCCCAGATGCGCGACGCGGGCGACTACCCGTACACGCGGTCGCTCGAGCATCCGCGCTTCATGAGCGACAGCCACTGGAACCCGCGCTTCAGCCCGATCGCCGGGCACTGGCGCATGCTCGCGCGCAACGCTTCGGAGCACCTGCGCGGCCGGCCCCCGCGGCTCGGCATCGGGCAGGAGGGCGGCGAGCGCGACGCGCGCACGGGTGTGGCGCCCGCGGACCAGACGGCCCTGCTCCACGCGATCGACGTGTGGTGGCTCTACCTCGCCGACGCGCGCCTCGGCGGTCCGGCGCCGGCGTTCGCCGCGGCCCTGCTCGCGCTGCTCGCGTTCGGCGCCGCACGCGCGCTCGCCCGCGCTCGCGCCGCCGAGGCGGGGCCGGCGTGACGTCGCTCGGCATCGTGGTGCTCAACTGGAACGGACTCGCCGACACACGCGCGGCTCTCGACTCGCTCGCGCGCTGCCGCCTGCCCGAGGGCTGGTCCCGGTTCACGCTGGTCGTCGACAACGCCTCGACCGACGGCTCGGTGGAGGCACTGCGCGCGCGCGCCGACATCGAGCTGATCGCGAACGCCGCGAACCTGCGCTTCGCCGGCGGCAACAACGCCGGCGTCACGCGCGCGCTCGAGCGCGGGGCGGACGCCGTGATGCTGCTCAACAACGACACCGAGGCCGATCCCGGGCTGCTCGAGCGGCTGCTGCTGGCGCTCGACCAGGACCCGGCGGCCGGGGCCGCGGGACCGCTCATCTATTACGCGCCGCCCACCGACCGAATCTGGTACGCGGGCGGCGGCTGCGTGCCCGCGGCGGGGGCGACGTGGCATCGCGGAATCCGCGAGCGCGACGA
>JANLWK010000149.1:0-2175 GCA_031364505.1 Candidatus Eiseniibacteriota bacterium
GTGTTCGTGACGTTCCCGCTGCGCGACGCGGCGGGCACGCCGCTCGCCGCGCACGAGGGCGTGCGAGCCGTGGCGTGGACGACCACGCCGTGGACGCTGCCGGCCAACCGCGGGCTCATGGTCGACCCGAACGCGACGTACGCGATCGTCGAGGCCGGGGGATCGAGCTACCTGATCGCGGAGTCGCGCATCGAGGCGGTCGCCACGGCGGCGGGCTGGACGGCGCACCGCACCCGCGCCCGGCTGCGCGGATCCGAGTTCATCGGCGCGCGCGTCACGGCGCCGTGGGGCAACGAGTCGCGCGTTGTCGACGGCACGCCATTCGTGAGCCTCGACGACGGCACCGGGCTCGTCCACTGCGCACCCGGCCACGGCAAGGAGGACTTCGTCGTCGGCCAGCGGAACGGGCTCGAGATCGCCTGTCCCGTCGACGAGGCTGGCCGCTTCACGGCCGAGGTCGAGCCGTTCGTCGGGCGCAGCGTGCTCGACGTCAACGACGACGTGATCGCGTGGCTGAGGGGAAAGGGCCTGCTGCTCGCGCAGTCGCGCTTCACGCACGCCTATCCGCACTGCTGGCGTTGCCGCAAGCCCGTGATCTTCCGCGCGACGAAGCAGTGGTTCATGATCGTCGATCACCAGGGCCACCGCGACCGGTGCCTCGACCTGATCGAGCACGCCGTGAGGTGGGATCCGCCCACGTCGCAGAACCGCATCCGCGAGTCCGTGCGCGTGCGCCCCGACTGGTGCCTGTCACGCCAGCGCGCGTGGGGCGTCGGCATCCCGGCGCTCTATTGCGAGCCGTGCGGCGAGGCGTTCCTCGACGCCGGCGTGATGAGCCGCGCGGCCGACGTCACGCGCGAGCACGGCTCGGACGCGTGGTACGAGCTGCCGGTCGATCGTTTCGCGCCCGAGGGGCTCCGCTGCCCGCACTGTGGCGGGGCGGGGCCGTGGCGCAAGGAGACGGACATCCTCGACGTCTGGTTCGACTCGGGCTCGACGTGGCGGTCGGTCCAGCGAACGCATCCCGGTTTCGCGGAGGCGTACACCCGCGCGCGCGCCGAGTCGCGCCCGATCGTCTACATCGAGGGGCCCGACCAGCACCGAGGCTGGTTCAACTCGTCGCTCATGGTGAGCGCGGGCCTGACCGGCCGGGCGCCGTACACGGACGTGCTGACGCACGGCTGGGTGCTCGACGCCAAGGGCCGGGCGATGCACAAGTCGCTCGGCAACGTCCTGTCGCCGCTCGACGTGATCGCGAAGTCGGGCGCCGACATCGTGCGCTGGTGGGCGCTCGCGACCGACTGGCGCAGCGACGTGCGCTGCGGCGACGAAATCCTGCAGCGCGTCGCCGACGCGTATCGAAAGGTGCGCAACACGTTCCGGTTCCTGCTCGGGAACCTGGACGACTTCACGCCCGCCGTGGCGCTGCCGGAATCGCGGTGGACACGCGTGGACCAGGCCTTCGGCGCATTTTTGCGCGCGCGGCTCGCGCGCATCCGTGCCGACTGGGAGCAGCGGCTGTTCCACCGCGCGATCGACGGCCTGCTCGAGTTGTGCACGGTCGACCTGTCGGCGATCGTGCTCGACGTCGCGAAGGACCGGCTGTACACGCTGGCGCCCGACGATCCCGCGCGCCGTTCCGCACAGTCGTTGTTGTGGCGAGCACTCCACGACCTGACGCTCGCGGCCTCCCCCGCGCTGGCGTTCACGGCCGAGGAGGTGTGGCAGGCGCATCCCGCGCTCCGGGCCGAAGCCGAGAGCGTGCATCTGGCGACGTGGCCGGCCGACGAGGTGGCGGCCGGCGCCGAGGACGAGTGGCTGTTCCTGAAGAGCGTGCGCGACACCGCGAACGCCGCCCTCGAGCCGCTGCGCGCCGCGAAGACGCTCAATACGACCGCCGAAGCCGAGGTCGTGCTGCGCGCGCCCGCGCCGATCGCCGCTCGGCTCGCCGACTACGCGGACGAACTGCCGGGCTTCCTGATCGTCGCGCGCGTGACCGTCGAGTCGTCGGGCGACGCGGGCGAGATCACCGCGACGGGATCGAAGACGTCATGGCCCAGGTGCGATCGCTGCTGGACGTACCGGAACGACGTGGCGACCGAAGGCGCATCCGCCGGGCTGTGCGCCCGCTGCGTCGCCGTGCTCGCCGCGACGGGCCGGGCGGTGGCGGGGTAG
>JANLWK010000152.1:0-28663 GCA_031364505.1 Candidatus Eiseniibacteriota bacterium
GGAATCAGCGTGGACCACGCCGGCGACGGCGTCGCGGTGCGACGCATCAGCCCGGTGGCGGCGGCGGCGAAGACCAGGTCCGGATGGGCCGGGCTGACCTTCAGGTCTTCCGGATTCCACTCGCCGGCGGACTCCAGCGCCCACGTCGCGCCGCCGTCGGCCGTGCGGTAGAAGCCGTCGCGATCGCCCAGGTACACGATGTCGGGGTCGGTCGGATGCACGGCGAGCGAGACCACGTCGGACGCGATCTGGCTCGCGCCCACGCGTGTCCACGTGAGGCCCTTGTCGACGCTCCTCGACACCACGCCGCCTTCCGATCCGCAGTAGACGATGTTGGGATTGCTCGGCGCGACGTCGATCGAGTAGATGTTCGATTGCCACGGATGCAGCGGCTGGGCGGGATCCTGGTTCACCGGCCGATACGTGGCCCTCGGCCCGAAGAAGCTCCACGTCGCACTCGGCGTCGCAAGGGCGACACGGCTCGCCTCGGACCGTGGCGAGCGCACGGGGCCGCGCGCGAAGTCCACCGACCCATCCGCCTGGACGAACGGCTCCACGGCGCGGCGCCAGCGCTCGTAGTACTCCTCCCACCGGTTCTCGCCGATTTCGGAGGCCTCGTGCGATGCGGCCTCTCTTGCTTCCTCGCCTGCTCCAGTCTCCTTCCACTCCGCGAACTCGCGATCCAGCTCGAGCACGTTGACGACCACGTCGTCGCGATAGAGGTCGCGCGCCCAATCGGGCATGTCCGGCGTGAGGGGAAGGCGGTAGGCGCGGCTGGGCTTGTGAGCGGCGAGGCGTGGCGGACCGGCGGCGGCCTCCGCGAGCGGGGCAAGGGACGCGACGGCGACGATCGCGACAGCGGCCGCGGTGGCGAACGCGCGGCGTGAAAACCACTGGTGATGCCGAGGTGCGACGCAGCGCATGGGACAGCCATTTCCGGGGGCGAGGGGATGTGGCGGGCAGGGCGAGTCTCAGCGCCGCGAGGGCCACCGTCAAGTCATTGTGCGAGCAAGATTTCGGTGGGCGCGCCAAGGAGTCGTTTTGTGGCGAGAAATCGACTCGTTCGGCCGAAAACTGATTCAGACCCCCACGCCTCTCCGCGCCGAAAGGTGGCCATGATCCGACGAGTCGGTGTGCTCACGCTGCTTGCCCTGCTTGCCTGCCTCGGAACCGCGCGCGCCCAGGCCACGACCGCCGTGCTCGACTCGCTCATGGACACGCACGGCATCCCGAAGCCGCTCCTCGACCAGTTCGCGAAGGCGTACGACGAGAGCTGGGTCGTGTTCGGCAGTGGATTCCACCAGAACTTCTATTTCCTGCCACGCACGATCAAGACCACGCCCGCGGGCACGAAGACCGTCTGGGGCGTGAACCTCCAGGGTGGGGACTCGGACGACTGGCTCAGCTCGCGCGCGGCGATCGTCGAGCAGCGCCGGGAATCCTACGGCGATGCCGCCCGCTACGATGAGTACCTGCTGACGCGAATCCAGTGGGAGATCGACTGCCCGGGCCAACGCGCCCGAATCGTCGAATTGGCCGACTACGACGAAGACGGACGTGTCATCTGGTCGACCATCGTCGGCGGCCCACTCGAGCCTCCCGTCCCCGATTCGAACGGCGAAGGCCTGCTCCAGGCGTTCTGCCATCCGCAGAGCCGCATCACGTTCCGCGACGTCGTGAGCACCCCGATGGGAACCCCCGTCTCCGCCCGCTGAGCAGTTTCACGGGCGCCGCTGGCGCGCCTGATGTGCCGAATTTACGGGGTGATCGGCCACGGCGCGACCTGATACGCTTGTGGTCTCGCGCGCCTGCCCGGTGCGGGCCCATCCGACGACCCTGCCCCGAGGTCCCCCCATGTCCAACCGCGTTCGTCGTGTGCCGCTGCTGCTCGCCGGGATCGCGGTGGGTCTCGCCCTCGCCGGCCACGCGGCCGCCCTGTCCATTCACGACATCCAGGGGCAGGGCGCCACGTCGCCAATGGTCGGACTGACGGTATCCGTGCAAGGAGTCATCACCGCCCGGACGTCGAACGGCTTCTTCCTGCAGGAGCCCGACCCCTCGGTGGATGCCGATCCCCTGACGTCGGAAGGCATCTTCGTTTTCACCAGTTCGGCGCCCCCGGGTTCCGCGGCGATTGGCAACCAGGTCCAGGTCACCGGAACCGTGGCCGAGTTCGTTCCGGCCTCCGATCCGTCGTCGCCGCCCGAGACGGAGATCATCACACCGACGGTCGCCGTGTTCAGCACCGGGAATCCGCTGCCGACGCCGATTCCGCTGGACGCGACACTGCCCGATCAGGCGGGCGCTCACGACAAGCTCGAACGGGTGGAAGGGATGCGCGTGACGGTGGGTTCACTCACGGTGGTGACGCCGACCGACGGCAACACGTCGACGAACGAGTCGGACGCCCTCGTGAGCAGCCGCGGCGTGTTCTTCGGCACCGTGACCGGCGTCACGCGACCGTTTCGCGAGCCGGGTATCGCGGCCCCGGATCCGCCGCCCGCCGGTACGGGAACGATTCCTCCCATCCCGCGCTGGGACGGCAACCCGGAGTTGATCCGTGTCGACAGCGACGCGCAGATCATGACCCCGGCGCTGGACGTGGCGACCGGCGCCGTGGTGACCGGTATCAGCGGGCCGCTGGCTTTCGTCTCGCGGCGTTACACGATCTTGCGTGACAGCGGTACGGGCAGCGTGGCCAGCGGGGCGACTCCGACCGCCGCTCCGGTGCCGGATGCGAACGAGATCACCATCGCGAGCTTCAACCTCCAGCGGTTCTGCGACACCGCCCCGGGCGGCGCGGTGACGATGACGCCGGCGGGATTCGAGCGGCGGCTCGCGAAGGTGTCGCTCGCGATCCGCAACCTGATGCGCACGCCCGACATCATCGGCACCATCGACATCGAGAACCTCCCGACGCTGCAGGCGATCGCGGCACGCTTGAGCGCCGACGCGGTGGCCGCGGCCCAGCCGGACCCGCAGTACCAGGCGTACCTCGTCGAGGGCAGCGATCCGATGGGCCTCGACGTTGGTCTGCTCGTGAAGACCGCCGCGCTGGGCGGCGCGCCGCGGGTCTACGTCTACGGCGTGAACCAGCGTCTCGCGGCGTCCACGTTCTCGTACCAGGCCACCCCGTTCACCACGTTCGATCAGCCCCCGCTCGAGCTGGTCGCCGCCGTGAAGCTCGCGGACGGCGGTGCGTTCCCGCTCACCGTGATCGTCACCCAGCTCGTGGCGCGCGACGGCATTGCCGACGCGACCGCGTACCTGGGAGCGACGTACGGTCACTGGGTCCGCGCGCGGCGCCAGGCGCAGGCCGTCGAGATCGCCAACTACGTGCAGGGCCTGCAGGCCGCCGACGCGACCCGTCGCGTCGCGATCGTCGGCGAGTTCGAGGCGTTCGAGTTCAACGACGGCTACGGACATCCCGTCGGCGTCATCCGTGGCGTCCCCGTGCCGGACAACCAGACCGCCACCGCAGGCGACGGAACCGATCTCGTGAACCCGGATCTCGTGAACCTGACCGACGCTGTGACGGCCGCGCAGCGGTATCAGTACGTGACCGGCGGCAGCGCCCAGGTGATGCAGCACGTCCTGATCGACGCCGCGCTGGTCGCCGCCACCACGGCGCGCCGCGTCGAATACCCGCGCTTCAACGCCGACTTCCCGGAGACCGACCGCAACTCGTCCGTGTCAGCGACCCGAGTCGCCGATTCGGACCCGGCGATCGCTTACCTGCGCACGCCCGCGTCGGTGACCGTCGACGGGGCCAGCAGCGTGGGCTTCCGGCTCGGCGCGATCACGCCGAATCCCGCCGCGGGCGCGTTTCGGGTGACCTTCACGCTGACGCACTCCGAGCCGGCGCGAATCGACGTGTTCGACCTCGACGGCCGTCTCGTGGACACTGGCGCGATCGATGCGCCGGGCGAGGGCTCCGCTTCGATCACGCTGGGCGCCCGGCGCCCGTTGCCGGTCGGTGTCTACCAGGTCCGGCTGTCGCAGGGGACGCGCAGAGCGACGACCCGAGCCATCGTGATTCGGTGATCGGACCCGCCGCCACGAGAGGACATCCGTCATGAACGCGACGAAGCACGAACGCATCGCTGAGATCACACAGCCGTCCGACCGCGAAGTCCGCGTCGAGCGCATCTTCGACGCGCCCCGCGAGCGGGTGTGGCGCGCCCACACGGACCCCGCGCTGCTCGCGCAGTGGTGGGGGCGCGGAAACAGCGTTGTGATCGAGCGCCACGAACTGGAGCGCGGCGGCCACTGGCGCTTCGTCGAGCACAGCGACCACGGAGCGCACGGCTTCGAGGGCCGGTTCCGCGAGGTGACGCCGATGGAGCGCATCTCGATGACGTTCGACTGGGACGGCATGCCGGGCCATCCCATGGTCAACACCGCCGAGTTCCAAGACCTCGGCCACGGGCGCACGAAGGTCGTTTCGACGCTGCAGTTCTACACGCCCGAGGGACGTGACGGCATGATGCACTCGGGCATGGAAGCCGGCATGAACCAGAGCTACAAGGCGCTCGACGCGGTGCTTGCGAAGCACGCGTAGCGGCTACTGCAGCCGGACGATCTTGCGAGTCGACCGCTGGCCGTTCGCGGTCAGCTCGTAGAAGTACGCGCCCGCGGGCATCGGCCGCCCACGACCGTCGCGTCCGTCCCACGTCACCTGGTGCGCGCCGGCCGTGACCTGGCCGTCCACCAACACGCGTACCTCGCGGCCGGAGACGTCCAGCAGCCGCAGCGTCACCGGCCCGCGCGTCGGCACCGAGTAGTCGATGCGCGCCTTGGCGGACGAGGGATTCGGGAAACTCGAGCCCAGCTCGATCGCGCGCAGCCCCTGCGGCGGCGACTCCACGCTCACCGGCGAGGTCGACTGCAGCATGATCAAGTATTGCCCCACGCTGCTGTCGGTGTAGACGAGCAGGATCTCCTCGCGTCCGTCGCCGTCGAAATCCTGGATGACCATGTAGTCGTACGACCATCCCATTGGCGGGTTCGGCGTGTAGCTGCCGAACAGTGCCCCCATGCTCGTGTACACCTCGAGCTGATTGGTTGCGGTGTGCTGGAAGACGACGTACTGACGGCCGTTGCCGTCGAGGTCGGCGAAGAACAGGGTGTGCGCCGGGCCGATCGACGGCCTGATGGACCAGCGTTGCGCGAGCGGCCCCGGGGGCCCGGAGAACGAGAAGCAGTAGTGCCGGTCGTCCGTGTTCTGTCGGAACAGGATTTCCCGCGGGCCGTCGCCATCGAGGTCGGCAGCGAACAGGTCGAGAGGCTGATACCGCGCCGCCGTCTGCGCCTGCAACGCCCCGGTCGCCGCCAGGCGTACGCCGATGAACAATCCCGACGAGTTCTCACTCTCCCCGGTGAGAAAGTCCCTCGACCCGTTCGCGTCGAAGTCGCCAATGTCGAACAGGTGGTATTCGCCCCCATGAACCGACCGCCAGACCTCCCCGAACTGAGCAAGGGCCGTGACGGGAGCGAGCAATAGGGCAGCGAGGGCGAAACACAGTGCGTGGATGCGCATGGGGGGCTCCGAGAGTGAGGGCGGCCGGGCAACGGCCGGTCCGGCAGGCAGGCCCCTTGATTGTATGCGAGCCATGCGCTGACGCGGTCAGAATTATTTGGCATGCACGATCGGGACGCGAAACGCTGGGATATACTCGCGTTGTTGCCACCGCCGGCTTCGATCAGCGCCCCACATCCTCAAGGAGACATCCATGAAGACACCATTCGTCGCGCTCGTCGTCGTCGCCCTGTGCGCCGCAGCCCCCGTGAGTGCGGGTAAGGGCCCGAAGCCCGTCTTGCAGGCCACCCCGAGTCCGGTGGGCTTCGGCACGCGGCCGGTCGGCTCGTTCACGCTGAAGGATGCGACGGTGAAGAACGCCGGCGCGTCCGCCGTGAACCTGCTGGTCACGATCGACAGCATGCCCGACGACTTCTCGTTCGGCCTGCTCCCGGATCCACGTGCCCGCCGTTCGAGCCCGCGCTGATCGCGCCGGGGAAGAGCTGCAAGGCCGTCGTCGGATTCCGTCCGTCGGCATTCTTCGCGGGCCGGGATCAACGGGCCGTTCTGCGTGCCACCGCCACCGATCCCGCGACGGATGCGGTCCTCGAATCCGTCCTGATCGAGTACACGGGGAAGGGGAAGTAGAGCGCGCCGAGTCGACCGGACATCCCGTCGCCATCCCCTGGCTCGCCGCAGTGATCGCCCTGTACCAGTGGTGCCGTGGGCTACGCCGTTCTACCGAACCCGTGTGATCTTGCGGCTCTTGCTCGTTTCCCCCGACTCGACTCGGGCGAAATAGGTTCCATCGGACACACGGCGGCCCGAGGCGTCCGTGCCATCCCAGGCGAGTGAGTGCTCGCCGGCCAGCATGTCGCCAGTGTAGAGCGTGCGAACCCTCCGGCCCGTCACGTCGAAGATCGCGACCACGACGCTCGTCCGGGCGGACAGCTCGAATCGAACGGACGCGGGGCCCTCCGACGGATTCGGAAGCACGCCGAGCTGGATCGACGCCCCACCGTCGCCCGGAACGACGCTCGCCACCGAGGTCGAGATGAGATATCCCGACCAGCTCGCAGTGGTCGAGGGGAAGTGCATGTCGTCGAGCTCGAACTCGGTGAGCACGAATCGCATGCCCGCCGGCACCGTGAACAGGGTCAGCGTCGTGGGATTGGCGCCGGTCACCCCGAATCCGACACCGCTGCGAAAATCGGTGACGGCGGCCGTGGCGTGGGGCGGTGCGGCCAGGGCCATCAGGAGTAGAGCGGACAACAGCAGCACGGGAACGCGCGCTCGAACGGACATGGGACACCTCCGAGGGGTATCCCGGCCCACGGGTGAGCGCTCGAGCTTCGACGCCGCGGCCGCGGTTCGCACGAGTATGACACCGACGGAGCGACCGAACTACACTCTCGGCGAGTGGTGACGGCATCGTCGAGATTGTCGGATCGAGAAGCGTGCCTGAGCGCCTCCGAGGCGCGACGAGGGGAGATCGTTGGATGAGGAAGTATCTGAACCCGTTTCGACTGACGACGCTGCTGCTCCTGCTCTTCTGCCTGGGCCACACCCTTAGTGCGCTGGTCTCGACGCCCGACTTCGGTGTGGAGAGCGACAACGTGATGGCTGCGATGAAGTCGGTTCACTTCAAAGCCATCGGCTCGGACTGCAGCTGGTTCGGCTTCTACCTGGGCTTCGGCTACAACGTCTCGATCTTCTTTCTCTTCTCGGCTGTCCTGACCTGGTTCCTCGGGGGCATGAGCCCGTCCGATCAGCGACGTTGGGCGCCGATCACATGGGCCCTGTTCGCGAGCTACGCGGCGAACACTGTGCTCGCGGTGAGGTACCTCTTCGTCGTGCCCATCATCTTCTCGTCACTCATCACGGCGCTGTTGGGGATCCAGTGCATCATGCTCACGCGCGCCCCTCGATCGAACCAGCCGTAATGTCGCGCGGTTGGAGATGGCCGCCGGCCACTTCGATGCGCGCCTTCCGGCCTCAGACGAAGAAGTCGTGCAGGCTGTCGATCACGCGGTCCTGCTCGGCCGGCTCGAGGCCGTGGTAGCAGGGGAGCCGGACCAGGCGGTCACTCAGCTCCTCGGTCACGGGCAGATCTCCGTCGCGGTAGCCGAACCGGCGCCCCATCGGCGACGTGTGCAGGGGCACGTAGTGGAACACGGCGAGGATGCTGCGCGAGCGGAGGAAACCGAGCAGGCGTTCGCGCACGCCCACGTCGCGCACGAGGACGTGGAACATGTGCCCGTTGTGAGCGCATTCGGCGGGCGGATGGGGTAAGCCCAGGTCGCCGCGGTGCTCGAGGTCCGCGAGACCCGCGGCATAGCGGTCGTACAGCGAGCGCCGCCGCTCGGTGATCGTCGCGCAGTGCTCCAGCTGTGCGAACAGGTACGCGGCGATGAGATCCGACGGGAGGTACGACGATCCCGCCTCGACCCACGTGTACTTGTCGACCTGGCCGCGGAGGAACTTCGAGCGGTCGGTGCCTTTCTCGCGCAGGATCTCGGCGCGCTCCACGTCTTCGGGGCGATTGAGCACGAGGGCGCCGCCCTCGCCCGAGATCACGTTCTTGGTCTCGTGGAAGCTGTAGCAGCCGATGTGGCCGAGCGTGCCCAGGTAGCGCCCGCGGTACGTGGCGTTGACGCCCTGCGCGGCGTCCTCGACCACCGTGAGTCCGCGGCGGGCGGCGATGGCGTTGATCGTGTCCATCTCGCACGCCACGCCGGCGTAGTGCGTCGGCGCGATGACCCGGGTGCGCGCCGTCACCGCGGGCTCGATCAGGCGCTCGTCGATGTTGAGCGTGTCGCGCCGGATGTCGACGAACACGGGTCGCGCGCCGCGGAGCACGAATGCGTTCGCGGTCGACACGAACGTGAACGAGGGCAGGATCACTTCGTCGCCGGCCTCCAGGTTGCACAGCAGGCCGGCCATCTCGAGGGCCGCCGTGCACGACGTCGTCAGCAGCACGCGATGGGCCGAGAACGCCTGCTCCATCCACGCGTGACACCGCTTCGTGAACGGGCCGTCTCCGGCGATATGCCCGCGTTCGACGGCCTGGCGGATGTAGTCGAGCTCGCTCCCGATGATGAAGGGCCGGTTGAACGGTATGTCGAAGTCCATAGTACTCAAGCGTCCGTGTGCGCGGGCTGCCGCGGCGGGCTCGTCTCGGTCATCACCGCGTAGGTGGGCCGGTCCATCATCCGGAAGTGCATCCGCGACAGGTACTCGCCGATCACGCCGAGCGCGAACAGCTGCGCGCCGGCGAAGATCGCGATGATCGAGGCGAGAAACGGGAAGCCCGGCACGCTGCCGCCGGTGATCCAGTAGCGGATCACGACATATCCCAACACGCCGACGCCGAAGAGGGTGAAGGTGAATCCCAGGATGCTCGCGATCTGGAGCGGCAGCACACTGAAGCCCGTGATCATGTTGGCCGCGTGCCGGAGCAGCTTCGGCAGCGTGTAATTCGAGACGCCTTTCAGCCGCGGGTCGTGACGCACGGGGACCGCTGCGAAGCGCACGGTTCCCCACGTGAGCAGCACGTCGATCGACACGAACGTGCCGCGGTAGTCCGCGAATGCGTCGCGCAGCGCCGTGCGAAACACGCGGAACGCGCTCGCCTTGCGTGCCATCTCGGCGCCCATCGCACCCTGCAGGGCGATCTTCGTCGCCTCGGAGGCGAGGTTGCGTAGCAGCCCGTGCTGCTGCTTCACGGGGGTGCCGTAGACCACGTCCGTGCCGGCGGCGAGCTGGTCGAGGAGCGTGCCGATCTCCTCGGGCGGATGCTGGAGGTCGTCATCGACGGTGACGACGACTGCATGGCGAGCGCGCCGGATTCCGCAGAGCAGGGCACTGTGCTGGCCGTAGTTGCGCATCAGGTCGATGCCGACGACGCGCGGGTACCGCCGGGCGAGCTCGCCGATGCGCGCCCAGCTCATATCGCGGCTGCCGTCGTTGACGAGCAGGATCTCGAAGTCGAGGCTCATTGCCTCGAGCGCCGCGTGCAGCCGCTGCAGCAACTCGTGCAGGGATTCGGCGCTGTTGTAGACCGGAACGACGACCGACACCGATGGAACGTCAGCGGTGGGCATGGCGATCAATCCTGTTCGCGGCTCGGGCACAGCCAGCCGCGGGGCACGAACTTCGCGAGCGTGGGCGTGACCCACGCGAGGAACTCCTGTTCCTCGGGCGTCGAGCACTTGGCATAGGCGCGCTCCGTGACATGGAACTGGGTCTTCCCCGCGTGCGCGCGATCGTCCCACTCGGCGACGCCGACGAGCGAGCCCTTCGTGACCTCCGGGTGTGCGGCGTGGAACTCGTCGAAGTATCCCGCGAGGCGCTCGAGTCGTTGCTCTGCCGTCGGCGAATCGAACTGCGGTCCGAATTTCGCGGTCATATCCTGGGCGGGCACGCCGGCATAGACACGGTTCTCCTCCATGTCGCGCGTCACGACCGAGCCGACCATGGCCATACTGCGCCGCCGGGCCCGGATCGGCGAGACGATGCAGTGTCCCACGAACCAGACGTCCTCCTCGATGACGAGCCGGCCCTTCGCGTTGAATCGGCAGCCCGCGAGCACGTCGCCGAACTGGATGTGGCTCCACAGCTGGCTGTGGGCGCCGATGCCCACGTTGTCGCCGATCAGCAGCGCACCCTGGCCGTCGAGGACGCAGCTTCCGCCGACCCAGCAGTTGTGTCCCACGTGCAGGGTCCCCGGGCCGTTCAGGAACAGATGGTTGTGGAGGCGCGTGTAGTCGCCGACGAACAGACCGCCGCACATGATGTGGCCGTCGTTGCCCAGGAACACGCGGTCGCCGATCTCGATGCGGACGGGTGATTCGCCGCGGGCCTCGATCACGACGCCGCGCTGGATGTGCGTCCCGCGACCGATGCGGATGTCGGCGCCCTCGATGCGCACGCCGTCCTCGATCACGGCGCCTGCGCCGATCGAGACCCGTGCCGCGGCGGCGCCGCGGCGGCCCCCGATGCGGACGCCCGCCCCGAGACGCACGCCCTCGCCGACCTCGGTCTGCTCCGCCACGATGCCATCGAACATCGATTCGTCCCTTCGCGCGCTAGCGCTGGTAGATCGAGTACAGCACGACGGAATCCGGTTGCACGGCGACCCGTGCGTCCACGTCGATGTCACGCCGGACGAGGAACGCGCCGCCGCCGAATGCCGCGGGCAACGCGTCCTTCCACTCCACCAGCCGATACCGCTCCATCAACCGGCGAGCGACGTCCGGAGCCTGCTCCGGAGGCAGCACGCGCGTGTTCAGGGCATGGCGGAGCAGGTTTCGGGTCTGCGGCGTGTGACCCGTCCACGTGTTCCACTCGATGACCGTCGCCTCGCCCGACACGAGCTTGTCCGCGATGCCCGCGTTCAGCGTCTGGTTCAGCTCGCGATTGCCGATGAAGCAGTACCACCACGCATTCCACATGCGCCACGCGTTCGATGCGCGAATCGGGTGGTACGGCGTGACACAGATGACGGGTCCGCCGCGGGACGTCTCGCCCAGCCAGTCGATCAGCCGCAGCTCCGAGGCCAGATCGCGGAAGTCGGCGCGTGGATGCGTCGTCGGAATCCACGGCCGCAGCGACGGAATCGGCAGCGGAGTCACCAGCATGACGACGAACACCGTGAGCCAGGCGTTCTGCTGGCGCAGTCGCGCTGCATTGCCGGCCGACGAGGGCGCGCGTGCGCGCTTGCTCGCGTCGGCCTTCTTGCGAGCCGCGCGATAGGGACCCGCCGCGCAGAGGATGATGCCCATCGCGAGCCACATCCCCTGCGCGTAGTTCTGGCGCAGCGGCATCGTCGCGTGAGCGACTCCGGCGCAGATCCAGAACATGGCGATCATCCGGACGTCGATGCGCGCCGGATCGCCGCGCCACGCGAGCAGAAGCCCCGCCGCCGGGCACGCGACGAGATACACCTTCACGATCAACGAAGTCGTGAACGACCACCCGGCCTGGATCGGGAACACCGTGTTCCAGTAGCGGACCGTTTCGATCGAGTCGCGCGACAGGAGATACACGACGGATGGGATCCCCGCCGCGGCCAGCCCGGCCACGGTCCACACGAGGATACGCCCACGCGCGCCACGATCGGGCTCGATCAGGGCCGCGAGCAAGGCCGCCGGCACGACCCAGATCTGGCGAACGCTGAGTCCGACCGCGAGACCCATGCACGCGCCGGCGAGAAACACGGCGAGTTCGCGCCGCATCGCACTCGGCGGTGCGACGAACAGCGCGACGCCGACCAGCCCGAACAGACACGCGAAATATTCGGGCCGCAGGGTCACCATCGGCAGCCCCATCATCGCGATCACCGTGAACGCACCCGCCACGCCCGCCATCGTCCCCGCGCGATCGAGCCGCTTCACCGTCCACCAGGCCACGAGCCCGCACAGGAACGCCGCGAGCACCATGCTGAGACGGCTCACCGAGATGGTCACCGAAGGCGAGAGGTCGGCCCACACGTAGGGAAGGAAGAGGAGATACCGTAGCGGCAGGTCACCGTTCGAGGGCTCCCCATGCGCGACTGCCCACGACCGCGCGAGATAGAACACCTCGTCGTCGTTGATCGGCCACGTCAGCATGGCCAACGCCGAAAACGCAATGGCGACGACCCACAAGGCCATGGCCCAGCCGGCACGAAGACGTGGCATCGCGGCAGCATACAAGTTTTGCGTCGCCGTGCGGGCCTGATCGGCCGGGCCCGTTCCGCATCGGGGAGCTATTGGGTCAGCACGATCCATCGCGACGCGCTCATACCCGCCACCACGAGACGGACGCGGTAGATTCCCGCAGCTACCGGCCGCCCTGACTCGTGCGTACCGTCCCACCGCACCGAGTGCGAGCCCGCCTCGAGCGACCCACGGAGCAGGCGCTTCACCAGCCGGCCGTTCGGATCGAACACCTCGAGCGCCGTCTTGCCCTCCCGCGTCAGCTCGAAGGTGATTCGAGTAGCGGCCTGGAAGGGGTTCGGTGTGATGCGAAGATCGAATCCGGCTCCGGGGTCCGTTCCCGGCCCGACATCCACCGTGCACTCCTTGCAGCTCGCCTTGCGGATCATGCCGTCGCTCTTGCTGAGCTGATAGATCTCATCCTGGATCAGGATCAGGCGGATATCGGCGCGCCCACCCCCGTACGCGACGAGATAGGGATCGTCTCCCTCCGTCACACTGGCAGCGCCGGGGAGCCCGTCACCGTCGACCACGCCGTCGTGCGACACCGCATCGACGGCGGTCTCGTTGCGACGGTCGAAGGTATCGTGCACGAGGTCGAACACGCGACGTGCCACCAACCCGGCAGCGTTGTACGGGCTCGAGTAGAACACCTTCAGCTCGTGAATCTGAGCCGTTGTGGAGGGGTTGCCGTCGTCGGCAGCGAGCAACTCGCTCAGTTCACAGTAGAACCATCGCGCCGTCGTGATGTCGGCAAACACGTACTTGCCCTTGAGCCGCGGGATTGCGTCGCCACGGTAGATGAAGCCGCTCGAGATCGCGTCGCCATCGAGGTGGCTGTAACGGGCCACGGGATAGGTCGGCACGATGTCGCCTACGGAAGTCGCCGTCGTGTTCGCGTAGATCGGCAGCGTCGGTGGCAGCGCCGTGTTGTTCACCTGGTTGTTCGTGCCGAGCACCATGCAGCCTTCAATACGTGAGTATCCGTAGTTCCCGCCAGGATGGACGATGTTCACTTCCTCCCAGCTGTGCAGGCCGATGTCGTTGACGAACAGGCGGTCGTTCGATGGCTCGACGTCCCAGCTGAGGCGGTGAGGGTTTCTGAAGCCATAGGCATAGACCTCGCCTCGTGCGCCCGGCGAATAGGGCGGGGCCGTGAACGGGTTGTCCGCGGGGATCGTGTACGTGCCGGGCGTTCCCACGGCGTTCGGGCGGATGCGCAGGATCTTGCCCAGCAGATTGCCGAGCATCTGGGGCTGGTTCCGAGTGGAGGTCACAAAGCTCTCACCCGCGCTGCCGTCGCCGCTGGCGATGTACATGTTTCGCCAGTCGGGATGAGAGGCGTCCGTCGCCAGCGGATTGAAGAGGACGTCCCCCATGGGGTGAATGTTGCTGCTGTATTGCACTCGCAACAGCAGCGCGCGGGCTCCCTCGAAGGTCGTATTGGCGATGTTCACATCCTGCCATTCGTAGAGCACCGCTTCACGATACGAGCTGGGATTCCCACCCAGCTCGGTGTGCACGGTGTAGAACTTGCCGTTGCTCCCGTACTCCGGGTCGAATTGCACCGTCACGAGGCCCGCGGCCAGACCGGGGCTGTTGTCGAAGACGCCCGTGCCTCCAGTCCCATCGAAGATCGTCCGAAAGTCGAGATACGTCGTGAAGCCCTTCGTCGCCCAGTCCAGGATGTACAACCTGCCGTTCAGATCGTTTGCGAACGCCCGGATTTCCGCGAGAGGGCCCACCGGTTCGGTGCGCACGAAATTGATCCGAGCGACCTGGGCCGTGGCGCTGGTACCCGACTTGGGCACCGTGGTCCAGTCGCTGAGCACGATCGCAATCTGCCCGGGATCATCTCTAGTCGGTGATCTGTGGTGCGGAGGGATATTGTGCCAGCGCGGGGTGGCTCCAGGCCGACAGCAGGGCGCCAATGATTGCGACCACGTGACCGGCCTTCATACGCGCCTCGTCGATGGGTGTGGGTGTGGCGGATCAAGAAAATCGTAACGCTTTCGCTGGACGTCCATGCACAGTTTCTCGTGCGCCGATCCCGCTCGATCGGGAAGATGCCTGGCTGAATCGGGTTGATCGACGGAAGCCTGAGGGCAAACGCGCAGCGCTGAAACTCAATCTCCGGCCTGACTGATGGACGGCTTTCTGGAGGCCAAGCGTGGCCACGGAGTGACAAGCGTGGCCGATGAGCTGTCACCCAATCGTCACCCGCGCTGGCCAAAGTGGGCGATGAGTCCCTGCGGATACGCTGCCTTGACATGCGACCTGAAATGGTGGTCACATGACCACCTATGAAGGTCGCTGGAAATTCGAGCCCGTTTGGCAGCCCCGCGCGGACCCGCGCGTTGCTCGCCCTGCAGTTGCTGACGGAGAGTTACGCCCGGGAACTGGCGCGTCTCTTGGAGCTCAACCTCTCGGGAGTTCAGAAGGCGCTCCAGTCGCTCGAGCGCGATGGACTGGTCGCCGCTCGCGCGGTCGGGCGGACGCGAGTCTACCGGCTCAACTCGCGCGCGCCCACCCGCCGGGAGTTGGAACGGTATCTCGAACGGCTCCTGGAGGCCGAGGACCAGCTTCGCTCGCGCGCGGCACAGCTCCGCCGCCGGCCGCGGCGCACCGGCAAGCCGCTGTGAAGCTGACCGGCAGGTCCACGCTCGCCGATGTCGCCGTGGCAGTCGGTGATGCGCTGAGGCGTGCGGGGATCCGGGGTGTCCTTACGGGAGGGGCATGCGCACACCTCTACACAGCGGGAGCCCACGTGTCAGTCGATGTGGACTTCGTCCTGGCGGAGTCGTCCTCGGCGGAAGCGCTCGACAAGGCGATGGCGCCGCTCGGATTCAATCGGCACCGGGATCGCTACGTTCACCCAGACACTGCATTCTACGTTGAGTTCCCCCGCGGGCCGCTCGGCATCGGAGAGGACCTCCACATCCGGCCCGTCTGGCGCAGCCGCCGTGGTGCGAGGACCTTGGCGCTCTCTCCCACCGACGCCTGCCGAGACCGCCTGGCGGCCTTCTACCATTGGAACGACCGTCAGAGCCTGGGGGTGGCGGTCGCGATCGCCGTCCGGAATCGCGTCTCTCTTGCGAAAATCCGCGATTGGAGCCGGAGCGAGGGGCACGAAGACCGCTTCAAGGTGTTTACCTTCGAGCTCGGGCGGGCCCGCGTGGCCGCACGCACCAGACGCGGGGCGAGCCCGTCGCAGCGTCGAACCCGATAGCGCCGCACTCCCTGCGGGCGGTGTAGCCAGCACGTCATGGCCGAAGACGGGAAAGCAGCGCAGGCACCTTGCCGAAGGTTGATCCGGCCCGCTAAGTCGTGTAAACACGGCGGCGGAGAGGTGGCCGAGTGGCTGAAGGTGGCGGTCTCGAAAACCGTTAGGGGTGCAAGCCCCTCGAGGGTTCGAATCCCTCCCTCTCCGCCAGCCTGGGTGGAATTCCCCAAAGCTGCTCTGCCGCTTGCGTTTGCGGCTTTCGCGCGGGCTCGGATGCGATAGACTCATGGCGTATGCCTCGGACCCGCTCGACCTATGAAGCGAACGCTTGGCGCGTTCCGTTCATCCTGATCCTGATCACGACAGTGGGACTGTCGTCGATCGCGGCGTGGGACATGCTCGGGCCCGGGTTGCTCTTCGTCCACGTCCGGAACCTTCGCGCGGTGCGGTTCGAGACCGTCGACGTGACGACCGGCAAGGGGCGGGTGAGCCTCGGCCGGATCCCCCCCGGCGAGTCGCGCATGAAGCGCGTCATGACCGTCACCGAGGGTGTGCCGTGGGTGTACACCGCAGCGGCCGACACGACGTTCGACACGTTGTCGGTGCCGGTGTTCCTGCAGCGACGGTCCAAGGGATTCATCTGGGTCGACTACCTGCCCGGCGGCAAGACGGAGATCAAGAAGTGGATGACGCCGATGTGGGACCTGTGACGCGAAAGCTTCCTCATCGAAACGTGAGCTGAGCTCCAGCGTTGAACGTGCGCCCTTCGAGAGGCGCCCACAGGTCCACCGTCTGTCGTCCTCCCGGGCCCGGCGCGGGCAGCACGAACGGCGCCCAACGCGTCTGGCGAACGTTGCCGAGGTTCTCGGCGTTCACGTAGGCGGTCACACGGCCGATGCGCTGCGAGGCGAGCACGCCGCAGGTGGCGTAGGGCACGCTCTCCGTCCGTTCGGGATCGTGCTGCAGGACCTGGCGGCCGATATAGAAGAGCTCGAAGCCGACGCGCGTTCCGGATTCGTCCTCGTCCCATGCGACGTCCAGCGCGGCGGTATGTCGGGGCAGGAGTGCCGCGTCCTCGCGATGCCCGGACTCGGGGCTCACTTCGGACGCGCGCAGCCATGCGTAGGTCGACGTCGCGACGATCGGTTCGCGACGGTAGACCGCGAACAGTTCGGCGCCGTGCGTGCGGGTGGGGCCCGCCGCGTTGATCAGGGCCACCGCGCCGGCCGGCTGACCCGGGGATTCGTCCAGCAACACCGCGTGATCGATCGTCGAGCCGAACAGCGTCCCGTTCACTTCCAGTGCCCCGGCGCGTCCGGTCACGTCGAGCGACGCGCTGCGGCCACGCTCGGTCCGGAGTCCGGACGGGGGGACGAGCCGCGCGAGCGAAATGCTCTGGGCCTCCTCGGTGAACGGCGTGGGCACGGCGAAGCCGGCGCCGGCCGACAGCCGGGCCTCGAGCGTGTGGCCGGCGTGAACCAGGACTGCGGCCCGCTGGCTCCCGATCGTGCCCACGCGCGGGTGAGCATCGACGCGTTCCGTCGCCGTGGCCGACAACCACGAGGTCGCCATGGCGGTGGCCTGCGCCATCAGCGCGGGAACCGTGTTCTCGTTGTCGAGGCCTTTCAGGCCGGCATTGCGATAGGCGTCGTCGCGCAGCGCCGCGCCCACCAGCCATACGACGCGCCCGCGTGCGTGCGACCACGTGGCCTCGGTGAACAGCGTATGCCGGAGCTCGTCGTAGTGGTCGCCGGCGACGGGCGAGTCGGCATCGTGGCTCCGGCGCTCGCCGCTGGCGGACGTCCGCACGGCAACCACCGTGGCGTCGCCGAATGGCCAGCGCGCGATGACGCCGGCATCCGCGCGTTGCGTCTCGATCCGCTCGTGGAACGGGAAGCCGGCGGGCGGCGTCGACGTCGCTCCACCATTCCGCGTCTCGGCCATCATGCCGACGGTCGCCATCATCGATCGACCGCCGTCGCCGTGCCAGAACGCCCGGGGTCTCAACTCGCCACGCGTGACGCCCGGTAGATCCGCCCACCCGTCACGATCGACATCGGTCCGAGTCTGGTGATGTGCGCCGCCGAGCAGCGTCCAGCCCCAGCGCTCACTCCGCTGGCGCGCCAGCCAGACCGCGCCGTCGCTGCCGGAGCGACTCGTCTGGTTGATCAGCGCCAGGCTTTGATCGTGGCCCGCCGCCGGTCGCCGAGAGATCAAGTTGAGCACGCCCCCCAGTGCCGTTGGGCCGTACAAGGCGGTTGCCGCGCCTTTGACGACCTCGGCCTGCTCGAGGTCGATCGGCACGATCTGGATGAGCCCCAGTTCGGGAGCGCTCGCGCCGGTGAGCGGCAGGCCGTCGGTGAGGATCTCGGCGTAATGGCCGCGCAGGCCCTGGATCCTGAGGCTCGCACCCCCGGCGGCGGATGCGATCGGTTGCGCTCGGACACCGCTCATCTCGCTGAGCAGGGTCATGATGTCGCCGGGGTGCATCTGCCCCTTCTCGCTCACGTCGTCGCCGGCGAGCACCTCGATGCGCTCGGACTCCTCCTCGAGCCGGCGCGGCACGCGGGCCGTCGAGACGATGATCGGCTGGATGGGGAGGGGGCGCTCCAAAAGCGTGACGTCGAGGGTCGTGTCTCGATCGGTGGTCACCGCGAGGTCGACCGTGTCGGGCGCGAACCCGAGACGCGTGACCTCGAGGCGCGCCGGACCCTCGGGCAATTCGATGATCGCCACGCCCCGGGCATCGGTCGTGGCTCGGGCGTGCTCCGTCGCGATCGATGCGCCCTCGATCACCCGGCCGTCGGGGGCGTGGGCGCGGATGGTGACGCGCGCGTGCGCGAATGCCGGAGTGGCGGTGAGCATCCACGCCAGCACGGCCGTGGCCGCGGCCGCCCAGGGTGCCACGCGTCGCCGGCCGAGCGTGCCCATTACTTGAGCACGCTCAGCAGGCTCGCGTAGTCGTCGGTCCACACGCGCAGTCCCGCGCGCGTCTTCGGCGGCGCCCACTCCGGCGCGTTCATCAGCGCGCCGAGATCCTCGGGGCGATTCGCCAGCGCCGCCCACGTCGATGACGCCACGTGCTGCGCGAGCTGCGCATCGGTGACGTGGAGCTCGCGCACGCGGCACGTCAGCTTCGCGTCCTCGGCGAGCCGTGCCACCACGGGCACCAGGTCGAAGTAGCGGTTCGACAGGTGGAACACCATGACGCCGCCGGGCGTGAGCCTCGACTGATACAGCGCCACCGCTTCCCGCGTGATCATGTGGAGCGGGATCACGTCCGACGAATAGGCGTCGAGCACGATCATGTCGTACCGCTCGTCGGTCGCCTGGAGCATGCGCCGGGCGTCGCCGAGCACGGTGCGCACGGGAACCTTGCTGTTCGCGAGGAAGCAGAAGTAGCTCGTGTTGCTCGCGATGTCGCGCACGGCGGGGTCGATCTCGTAGCACGTCCAGTGCTGGCCGGGCTGCGAGTAGGCGGCCAGTTCGCCGGCGCCGAGGCCGGCGAGTCCGGCGCGGAGACCGGGGCGGCCGAGCGCCCGGAACACGTCGCCGGCGGGGCCCCGTGCGTGGTAGTAGCCGATCGGCTCGCGGCAGCCGTTGGGCCCCAGCCATTGCATGCCGTGCACGGTGGTGCCGTGGATGAGCCGGTGGAACTGGCGTGAGGCATCGTAGTCGACGCGCAGCACGCCGAAGAACGTGCGCTGCTCGTGGATGATCTGGCCGCGCGTGGCGAGGCCGGTCGGGTCGGCGAGCAGCACCGCCGCGATCGCGAGCCCGAATCGCACCGGGCGCTTCGCCATGGCGCGCAGCGGGAAGGCGAGCAGCGCGTACAGTAGCGCCACGGCGCCGAAGCCGAACACGAGGCCCATCGACGTCACGAGCGCGTAGCAGCCGATCACGATCCCGCCCATCAGCACCGGGATCGCCACGTCGAGCACGCGGGTGCGCAGCCCGGGTGCCGCGTTCGAGCGGTTCGGCAGCGCCATCGCGGCGAGCACGATCGCGATCGGGTACTCGAGCACCGAGCGGAACGCGAGCGGCGCCACGATCGCGTTGAAGATGCCGCCCAGCGCACCTCCCGCGGCGAGCACCAGGTAGAACATCGTGAGCTGTGACGGCGCGGGGCGATCGCGCGCCAGCTCGCCGTGGCACACCATCGCGGACACGAACACAAGCAGCAGGTGGAGCCCGACGATCAACGGCAGCGGGCGGATGGCGTGCACCTGCATCACGATCATCAGCGGCAGCACGACGAGCGGCCAGGCGCGCGCCATCGTCAGGTGCGGCAGGGGCGGCCGCTTCGCGAACACGAGGATGAAGCTCGCGAGGTAGAGTGCGAGCGGCAGCACCCACAGCAGCGGAATCGCGGCGACGTCGGTGGTGATGTGCGTCGTGGCGCCCATCATCAGGCTCGACGGGATGAACGCGAGCAGGAGCCAGCGCAGCCGCCGACGCGCGGGCACGGGGGGGCCCGCGATCGCCGCGGCGGCGTCCACGCGGCGGTGGGCGCGGCCGGTTTGCCATGCGCACGCCGCGACGAGCAGCGCCAGCAGCACGTAGCCGGCCGTCCACATCGTGCTCTGCTGGCGCAGGCGCAGGGCGGGCTCGATCAGGAACGGGTAGCCGAGCAGGCCGACCATGCTGCCGACGTTGCTCGCGGCGTAGAGGAAGTACGGGTCGCGGGCCGACGGGTGGGCGCTGCCCGAGAACCACCGCTGCATCAGGGGCCCGGTCGTCGACACCACGAAGAACGGCAGCCCGACGCCCACCGCGAGCAGCGCCAGCACCCAAGGCACCGGATTGGATTCGGTCGGCGGCGACCAACCCCGAGGCACCGCGATCGGCAGGATGGCGAACGCGGCCAGTACCACGAGGGTATGGATGATCGCCTGCGAGCGGGCATGGAGTCTGCTAGTGAGCAGGTGCGCATAGCCGTAACCGGCCAGCAGAACGACCTGGTAGAACACGAGCGCGGTGTTCCAGACCGCGGGGGTGCCGCCCAGCAGTGGCAGCACCATGCGGGCGAACATGGGCTGCACCAGGAACAGGAGGGTCGCGCTGACGAGCACCGTCAGCGTGAACAGGGCAAGCATTCCCGCATTATCGGCCATCTCACGTGTCGCGGTCATGTGACCGCGTCCCGAGTGCCTCGAAACGAGCCGCCGCCCGCCATCGCCTCGTCGCCGCCCGCCGTCCGGGGCCGCAGACACCGCGCTCGTAGTCACGCCGGCAGGGCCGGAAACGGCCGCCTGGGCGCCGGTCTTTGCCAAGGGCGTGCAACGATGGGCATTGACATTCGCTCCAAACAGGCGAACAGTACTGGGCACATCCCCGGGGACCGGTTGCCTCGGGGATCCCTCACCGGATGTCGATCGGGTGAGAGAACGCGCGCCCTATGGAGAGGACCCGCCTTCCCAGATCGACCCCCCCTCCCGTGAACTGCACCGGGTAGGCGACTGTTGTGCCGACGCGCTGTCCACCGTCGTCCGCACTCACAAGGAGAACCCCATGGATCGCAGAGCCCTCTGGGCCGTCGTGATCGCCGCATGGGCTGCGACGCTATTGTTGCCGCCGCCCAGTGCCCAGGCCGATGTCGTCGGCAAGCTGTCGGGCAAGGTCGTGAACGAGAAGAAGGAGCCCCTGCCCGGCGTCAACGTCCGCATCGAGGCGGCCCGCAAGGGAGTGGTCTCGGACGACCAGGGTCGCTTCGTCATCGTCGGCGTCCCGGCCGGCGAGTATCTCGTGAAGGCGAACGCGATGGGCTACGCCGCGTTCGTCGCCGAGAAGGTGATGATCCGGCCCGACTTCACGACCGAGCTGACGATCGCGATGAGGATCGAGGCGGTCGAGATGCCCGAGGTGCGCGTCGAGGCCGAGCGCCCGCTGCTCCAGAAGGACGCGACGGGGACGACGCGGTTCATGAACGGGGAGGACATCCAGAAGCTGCCGACGCGCGGCTACCGCGACGCCGCCGCGCAGCAGACCGGCGTCGTCAACTTCCAGCGCCAGATCGACAACGAGTCCCAGAACAGCAACACGCTGATCATTCGCGGCGGGCGTCCGAACGAGACGGCGTACTTCGTCGACGGGTTCTCGCAACAGGATCCGCTCACCGGCACGTCGAGCACGTCAATCAGCAACAACGCGATCGAGGAGGTCGTGCTGCTCACCGGCGGCTTCTCGCCCGAGTACGGGCGCATCATGTCGGGTGCCGTGAACGTCGTGACGCGCGAGGGCGGCGACAAGTATTCGGGGTCGCTCGAGGCGGTGACCGACAACCTCTCCGGCGGCTGGGTCGGCGCGCCCAAGACCGACTACAACGTCTACGACGGCTCGATCGGCGGGCCGATCATCCCGGGCAACGACCGGCTGTCGTTCTACGCCTCGGGCGAGCGCCGCTGGCAGCGCGACCGCTTCCAGTCGTTCATCCCGGACGCGACGAAGGCCGAGTACCGGAGCCTGGGGCTGAACGATAACTTCGCGCCCCAGAACTCCTCGGCGGGCTACACGTACCAGGGCAAGATCTCGTACTCGATCACCGACAAGACCACGCTCAAGCTCGGCTCGCTGGGCTCCGAGGACAAGTGGCAGGAGTACGCGCACTCGTACCTGTTCAACCTGCCGCACACGCCGCGCTACCTGGACCGTAACCAGTCCTACACGGCGACGCTGAACCAGGCGCTGAACGACAAGACGTACTACAACGTCGGCATCAGCTTCTTCGACACCAAGCGCAAGCGCGGTGACGGCGTCTACTTCGAGGACCTGTACGCGTATTACACGGCGACCGGCGGCACGGACTCCACGCCGTCCAACAACCCGCGCTTCGACCAGGACGTGCCCGTGTTCGTGACGCCGGGGCGCGTGGTGCCCGGATACCTGCAGCGCCGGTCGTCCTACTACGGCGTGCAGGGCGCGTTCACGTCGCAGATCAACTCGCACCACCAGCTCAAGTTCGGCGGCGACCTCCAGCGGCACACGCTGCGCTTCTTCCAGCACTATGCGGCGAACGAGCTGGGTGGCCAGGTGCCGAACGCGAAGGACTTCAATGCCTACGGCTACGACCTGACGTTCGACACCGTCCCCTACACGTACTTCGACGCGTCGGGCGATTCGTTCGTGACCGTGCCGGTGGTGCGCGGCGTGCACATCAACGAGTCGGACGGCGGGCGCGACGGCGCCAAGCATCCGAAGAACTTCTCGCTGTTCGCGCAGGACAAGTTCGAGCGCGAGGGCGTGGTCGTGAACGGCGGCATCCGCTACGACTACCTCACCACGGACACCGACGCGCTGATCGATCCGCTCCAGCCGCTGGGCGGCCGGGCAGATCCGACGAACAGCACGCTCGACGCGAACGACCTGACGACGAACAAGACGTACCAGCGCTTCTCGCCGCGCGTCGGCATCGCGTTCCCGGTCGACGATCGAACGATCCTGCGCTTCAACTACGGCAAGTTCTTCCAGCA
The DNA here is from genome assembly GCA_031364505.1 of Candidatus Eiseniibacteriota bacterium. Lineage (GTDB taxonomy): Bacteria > Eisenbacteria > RBG-16-71-46 > RBG-16-71-46 > RBG-16-71-46 > JANLWK01. The sequence goes on from JANLWK010000152.1 coordinate 22,909, forward strand.
GCCGAATCTTCAGGACTTGTACACCTCGTACCGGTTCCTCGAATACAAGGTGAAGAGCGGCGGCTACTTCGTCGGCTTCGGCAACCCGAACCTGAGGCCCGAGCGCACGACGGCGTACGAGACCGGCGTCCAGCGCCTGTTCGGCGACCACGTGCGGTTCGACCTGACGGCCTACTACAAGGACGTGAAGGACCTGGTCGAGATCGTCAACGTGCCGTCGACGCCGAAGAGTTTCAATACGTACCGCAACCGCGACTTCGCGACGATCAAGGGCCTGGACTTCGGCGTCACGATGCGGCCGATTAACCACGTGTCGGGCTCGCTGAACTACAGCCTGTCGTATGCGCAGGGCACGGGATCGGTGTCGAACTCGCAGGGCAACATCGCGTGGACGGCGAAGGAGCCGCCCAAGCAGACCGCGCCGCTCGACTTCGACCAGCGCCACAAGCTGTCGATGAACGCGGACTGGCGGCTCGACAAGGGTGAGGGGCCGAAGTGGAACGGTGCACACTGGTTCGAGAACTTCGGCGTGAACGTCCTGTTCAACGTGGCGAGTGGCACGCCGTACACCCCGACCGCGCCGTACAACGAGCTGACGCTCGCGAACGTCAGCACGGTGCCCATCGGCCCCGTGAACTCGCGCTACGGCCCGTGGTCCACGAGCCTCGACCTCAAGGTGGATCGCGGGTTCCACCTCTGGAACGTCGACCTGAGCGCCTACGCCTGGGTGTTGAACGCGTTCGACGCGCACAACGCGGCGACCGTGTTCACGTCGACCGGATCGCCCGAGACGACGGGCTTCCTCGACACCTCCGAGGGCCAGGGCGCGGCCGCGGACGCGGCGAGCAAGGGCAAGGACTACGAGGGCCTGTACAACGTGGCGCAGAACAATCCGTCGTTCTACACGAATCCCCGTCTTGTCCGGTTCGGCATCCGGACCCAGTTCTAGTCATGCGATCGAACCCGCAGCGGAGGATGCGCATGAACACCGGTTGCCGATGGTTGCTGATGGCCGTGGTCGTGGTTGCGATGGTCGCCACGGTCGCGATGCCCGACGGGGCGCAGGCGGCGAAACGGGGCGCGCGCTCCGTTCCGCCGCGGCACCCTCACCCGCTGGGCGCGCAGTCGACGACGGACACGCCGCAGGCGCCCGACGTCGACCGACGCATCGACGCGAACTCGCTCAACTTGTGGGTGTGGAACAACGGCTCGATCGCGTTCGCCGACCCGAATGCCGGGCTGATCTGGCCGAAGGGCACGACGAACACCGCGGTGTTCGCCTCGGGGCTCTGGATGGCTGCGGAGGTCGGCGGGCAGACGAGGATCGCGGTGGCCGAGTACACGCAGGACTGCGCGCCGGGGCCGATGATCGGCACGAATCCGCCCACTCCGTCGCCCGCGTACAAGGTCTACAAGGTGATCCGGTTCACTGGCGACCTCCAGGACACCGCGCACGTCGACCGCTCGGCCGAGGAGCAGGCGGCCGACCCGAACCTGGACCCGCTCGTCCACCACTCGTGGAGCGAGTACCTGAATGGCGCGGCCCCGTACGGCGCGCCGACGCGGTACTACCACCTGAACTCCGAGGCGCCTGACGACTCGGTGCTGGGTCCCGACATCCTGGGCGACCAGATGCTGTGGTCGGTCTACAACGACGCGAACCCCGAGCAGCACGGCGGTGACTTCAATCCGCCGACGCAGCCGCTCGGCATCGAGGTGCGCCAGACGACGTTCGCGTTCAATCGCCAGGGTCCCCTCGGGAACACCGTGTTCCTGCGCTACAAGCTCTACAACAAGGGCGGGAACACGCTCGACAACATGTTCGTGTCGCTGTGGTCCGACCCGGACCTGGGCGGCTTCACGGACGACCTCGTCGGCTGCGACACGACGCTGTCGCTCGGATTCGTCTACAACGCGACGAACCGCGACCAGTTCTATGGCCGGCGCCCGCCGGCGGTGGGCTACGACTTCTTCCTGGGGCCCGTCGCGAACGGCGACACGCTGCCGATGACGTCGTTCAACAAGTACATCAACGGCACCGACCCGGCGAGCCCGACCGAGGTCTACGACTACATGAATGGCCTGACGGGAAACGGCGACCCCGTCATCGACCCGCAGGGCGTCACGACCAAGTTCACCAACGCCGGTGATCCCGTCACGGGGCGCGGATGGCTCGACACGAACCCCGCCGACCGCCGCTTCATGATGTCGTCGGGCCCGTTCCGCATGGCGCCGGGTGACAGCCAGGAAGTCGTAGGCGCGATCATGGTGGCGCAGGGACGTGACCGCCTGTCGTCGATCTCGGGACTGCGCTTCTTCGATGTGTTCGCGCAGGATGCCTTCGACAAGGCGTTCCTGCTGCCGAGCCCGCCGCCGCAGCCCAAGGTGGTGGTGGCCGAGAGCCCGAACCAGGTGCGGCTGTGCTGGGACGCGGCCGCGCGGCTCAACTACCCGAAGGCCGAGGACAACGCCGCCGGGTACAAGTTCGAGGGTTACAACGTCTACCAGGGCGAGACGGTCGCGGGGCCGTGGCAGCTCGTCGCCACGTACGACGAGGTGGACCAGATCCGCGTCATCTTCGACCAGGTGTTCGACCCCGTGACCGGGCAGACGATCCCGCAGTACCCGGTGGCGTTCGGGTCCGACGCCGGTGTGCAGTTCTGCCACACGGTCACCGAGGACGCGATTCGGGGCGGCCCGCTGCGCAACGGCACGCAGTACTACTTCGCCATCACGGCCTACTCGTACAACCCGGCCGGTCTGCCGACGGTGCTCGAGAACGCGCAGCAGGTGATCCGGGTGATGCCGCAGGCGCCGGCCGGAGGGACGAACCTCTCGACGGCGACGGCGTCGTGCCCGACCTACCTGCAGAAGGACACCGGGCTGCCGAAGGCGACCGACCGCATTTCGATCGAGGTCGTGAATCCCGACCTCGTCACGGGGCACACGTACAAGATCACGTTCGCGCCGCTGCCGGCGCCGGTGGTCAACGCGAACGGCGACACGGCGACCGTCGGGTGGAGCCTGGTCGACAGCACCACCCACACGGTGCTGTTCCAGAACGAGCCCAACCGCGGCGACGACGACGACTACCAGGTCGTCGACGGCATCAAGGTGCGCGTCGCGAGCCCGCTCGGCGCCAGCACGCCGGGGCTCTCGGACGGCGGCTTCCTGTGCCTGCCGAAGCCGCAGTGGCCGCTCGACGGTAACGTGGCGCTCCAGGGGCCGGAGTTCAACGGCGGCCTGACCTACGCGATCGACGACCCGCGCATCTTCGCGGGGCTCGACCCGACCGCCGCACCCGACTCGTTCTCGACTGTGGAGATCCGCTTCGGCGGCTCGAACCGGCAGAAGGTCTACCGCTACCTGCTGTGCCGCACGCCGGACGGAGACGTGCCGGACATCGGCAGCGCCTACCTGTACGGCGGATTCCGAGAACAGCCGTTCACGGTGTGGGACACCGACCGCAACGTGCAGCTCGACGCGGCGTTCGTCGAAAAGGTCTTCACCGCGCAGGACGGCACGTTCCTGCCGCCGTCGCAGCAGCCGGCGACGTTCGACTCGCTGTGGTCGCCCAACGCGTCCGATGACGGCAACCGCGATTTGCTGTTCATCGAGCGCAGCGCCTATTCCGACGTCGAAAACCCCATCTACGCCGTGGACGACCCGGTGCGCACCGACATCCTGCCGCACCTCTACGAACTGTGGGCGCGCAAGGTGTCGATCAACGCGGCGATCGCGCCGGGCTCGGTGTTCCGCATCCTGTCGAACGCGAACCCCGCCGGGCCGAACGACGTGTTCGTGTTCTCGACGGCCGCGGTGCAGCACAACAACACCGCGCTCGCCAAGGCGAACCTGAGCCGGGTGCGCGCGGTGCCGAATCCGTACTACACGCGGTCGCGCTACGAGCAGAACCAGTTCAACCGCGTCGTCCGGTTCACGAACCTGCCGGAGAACTGCACGGTGCGGATCTTCAACCTCGCCGGCGACCTCGTGCGCACGCTGCGCAAGACGGACGCGACGAGCTCGATCGTCAGCTGGGACCTGCTGACCGAGAACCGGCTGCCGGTCGCGAGCGGCGTGTACATCTTCCACGTCGAGGCGCCGGGAGCGGGTGAGACGACCGGTCGCATGATCATCTTCATGGAAAAAGAACGGCTCAACAGCCTCTAGGAGGGCGGAACCATGCTTCGACGCACAGCGCAAAACACCGTATCGGGGATGACTCCCCGGGCTCGGCGCGCCGTCGTTGGCGCCGCCTTCATGCTGCTCCTCATGCCGCTGCTTGGGGGTGCGGCCCACGCCGGATCCGACCTGAGACGCGGCACCGTGGGGGCGCTCGAGCTGCAGCTTCCCGTGGGCGCGCGCAGCAGCGCGCTCGGCGGCGCCACGGCCGCGGACGTCGCGGGCGCGGAGGCCATCTACTGGAATCCCGCCGGGCTCGCGAACTCCGAGCACACCGAAGTGCTGTTCACCCACACCCGTTACATCGCGGACATGAAGCTCAATTACGCCGCGCTCGGCGTGTACACCGAAAAGCTGGGCGTGTTCGGTTTCAACGCCAAGGTGCTGTCGCTCGGCGACGTCATCGTGACGACCGAAGACGCGCCGGAGGGCACGGGCGAGATCCTGACGCCCACGTTCAGCGTGCTCGGCGTGACCTGGGCGAGGCAGTTCACCGACCGCGTGCTGTTCGGCGGGACGGTGAACTACGTCAACGAGAGTGTCGCCAACGTCGACGCGTCCGGCATGGCATTCGACTTCGGCGTCCAGTATGTGACCCGATGGCACGACATGCGGTTTGGCATGGTGATGAAGAACATCGGCCCGAGCATGGAGTTCAGCGGGCCCGGGCTCGAGACGAGCGTGCTGCCGCCGGATGCCGAGCAATCGGCGTCCACGCGGGTCACGCGCGCGACGAGCGCATCGTTCGAGATGCCATCGTCGTTCACGCTGAGCGGATCGTTCCTCGCCGTGTCGGGGCCGACCCAGAAGCTCACCGTGCTCGGCGCGTTCCAGAACAACAACTTCTCGGGCGACGTCATGCGGGGGGCCGCGGAGTGGATGTACCGCGACCAGTTCGCGCTGCGCGGCTCCGTGTTCGGATCGATCAACAGCATCGTCGACGCGACGTCGGGCGACGAGACGACGGACTTCGTCAAGGGCGAGCAGGTCTACAGCGGCTACGCCCTCGGCGCGGGAGCGACGATCAAGTCCGGCGACGCGGGCTTGATCGGCCTCGACATCGCCTGGCGCCCGGTGAAGAACTTCTTCGACGACACGCTGGAGTTCGGACTGCACATCGCGTTCTGAAGCGGACAAGATGCGAACAGGGCCCCGGGTGCGTGCGCGGGCCCTGTTTCGCTGCGCGCGGGGCGCCGCGTGCGGGGCGCCGCGTGCGGGCCGAGCGGTGTCAACGGGCCAGGTGCCGGTCGTGGGGCGCTTCCCGGGCGGGAGAACTGGCGGAGAGAGAGGGATTCGAACCCTCGAGGGATTTTAACCCCTACACGATTTCCAATCGTGCTCCTTCAACCACTCGGACACCTCTCCGCGACGCAACTCAAAGTGGGCCGGTACGCTTATCATGCGCGCGCAGGGCGGGCAACCGGGCGCGCCCATTTTTCCCCGCAACTCTTACATCGGTTGTAATCGGCGCATGCGCGGAGCACCGCAAAATCGGGCCGCATCCCGCTAACTGGCGGCCACGCGCCGTCGGGTGATATGCCCCCGGATGGCACCGCGATTGCTCTTTTCG
>JANLWK010000267.1:0-22022 GCA_031364505.1 Candidatus Eiseniibacteriota bacterium
CCGGGCGCGCCGCATGGCGATCTGGGGCCACACCGCATGGTGATGCGGGGCGTCGGTCGCTACACTGCGCCCATCATGCCCGCCGCCTCGATCCGTCCGACCGGCGCCGCCTCGGCGGCCCGGGATCCGCTCGACGGCTTCGCGCTGGCACCCGGCTTCCGGTCCGCCGCGGTCGCCTGCGGACTCAAGCAAAGCGGCGCGCTCGACCTGGCACTCGTCTGGAGCGACGCACCCTGCACGGCGGCGGGCGTGTTCACGACGAATCGCGTGCAGGCCGCGCCGGTCGTGCTCGACCGCGAAACGCTGGCCACGGGGGCCGCGCGTATCCGGGGCATCATCGCGAACGCGGGCTGCGCGAATGCCGTCACCGGCCCGCGCGGCCTGGATGACGCGCGGCGCATGGCGGCCCGCGCCGCCGAGGCGATCGGCGCCGAACCTGGCGAGGTGCTGGTGCTGTCGACCGGCGTGATCGGCGTCTTCCTCGACATGGAGAAGCTCGGCCGCGGCATCGCGGCGCTGCGCTCGCCCGCGGCGGGCACGGCTGCGGCCGAGCTGGCCCGCGCGATCATGACCACCGACACGGTCCCCAAGGCGGCCTCCGTCGTGGCGCGGCTCGAACGGGGCACGATCCGCGTGGCGGGCGTGGCCAAGGGGTCGGGGATGATCCATCCGAACATGGCCACGATGCTCGCAGTGCTCACCACGGATGCCCGTATCGAGACGACGCGGCTCGAGCGAGCGCTGCGCGTCGCGACGGGCCGGAGCTTCAACCGCGTGAGCGTCGACGGCGACATGAGCACGAACGACACCGAGCTCGTGCTCGCCTCCGGCGCCTCGTCCATCGCCGTCGGCGATGCCGAGGAGCCCGCATTCACCGAGGCGCTCACCCAGGCCTGCGCCGATCTCGCCCGCCAGATCGCGCGCGACGGCGAGGGCGCCACGCGCCTCGTCGAGCTGCGGGTAACGGGCGCCACGAACGAGCACGAGGCCCACCGGGTCGGCGACGCGATCGCCTGCTCGCCGCTCGTCAAGACCGCGATCCACGGCAACGACCCGAACTGGGGCCGCATCCTGGCCGCCGCGGGCTACAGCGGGGCGGCGATCCAGCCCGACCGCGTGCGGCTGTGGTTCGGCGAGGGCGACGGCGTCCAGCTCCTGGATCGCGGCATGCCCATCGCGTTCGACCGCGCGGCGGCATCGGCGAGGCTCGCCGAGGATCCGGCGATCGTGCGGATCGACCTCGGCACGGGCGACGCCCAGGCCACGATCTGGACCTGCGACCTGAGCGCCGAGTACATCCGGATCAACGCCGAATACACGACGTAGGACGCGGTGCAGAAGCGGCCGCTGGCGGCTTCACCTGGGATGCTCAGCGTCCGCGAGCGAGCGCATCTCCCCTACAGGCCGGGCCCGAAACTGCCGATGCCTGTGAGATGAACCCGCGCCCCCATTGGATCGTTCCGCCGAGCCTCGCAGCACTGGCCAGTCTCGCCCTGCTGGCCACCGGCTGCGCCACGACCGGCATGCGGCCGTCCGCCGCCGGCGGGCGGCCGGAACTCGGTGACGCCTCGTACTACGCGGCGCCATACCACGGGCGCGCGACCGCGAGCGGCGAGCGGTTCGACACGCACAAGCTCACGGCCGCACACCGCACGCTGCCGTTCGGCACGCGCGTCAAGGTCACCAATCTGAAGAATGGCCGGACCGTCGTCGTGACGATCACCGACCGCGGCCCGTTCAAGCGCGGGCGCGTGATCGACGTCTCCGAGCGTGCCGCGCGTGACCTGGGCTTCGTCCGCGAGGGCACGGCGCGCGTCCGCGTCGACGTCGTCGCGGGCTGACGGCACGCGCCACATCCTGCGCCCGGCCGGCGCGCAGGCTATGATGCGGCTCCCGGAGGATCGAGATGGGCCGCATCGAAGTGCACAAATTCGGCGGGACGAGCGTCGGTGACGCGGCGCGCATCCGCGCCTGCGCCGCGATTCTCGCCGACGCCTCGTCCCGCGCGAGCCTCGTCGCCGTCGCCTCGGCGATGGCGGGCGTCACCAACGATCTCGCCGCCGCCGCCTCCGCCGCGGCGGCGGGCGACCGCGAATCCGCCCTGGCGACCATCGCCTCGCTGCTCGCCCGCCACGAAGCCGTGCTTTCCGACCTGGCTCCGGATCGCGGCGACGCGGCGCGCGAATACTTCCGCCGCACCGCGTCCGAACTCGGCGAGCTGCTGAGCGCCTCGAGCCTGCTCGGGGAGGTGTCACCACGCACCCGCGACCAGGTGCTGGCGGCCGGCGAGAAGATGAGCGTGCGTCTGCTGGTGCTGGCGCTCGAAGCGCGCGGCATCGCGGCCACGGCAATCGATGCCGACCAGTTCCTCGAGACCGACGGACGGTTCGGCGAATCGAGCGCGCTGCCGGAGGTGGCCGACCGCACGATGCGCGCGGCGCTCGAGCCCGAGATCGCGCGCGAGCGCATCGCCGTCGTCACGGGATTCTGCGGGCGGGGGCCCGACGGTGCCACGACCACGCTGGGGCGCGGCGGCTCGGACCTCACCGCCACGCTGATCGCCGCGGCACTCCGCGCCGACGAGGTCACGATCTGGACCGACGTCGACGGGGTGTTCACCGCCGATCCACGCGCGGTGCCCGAGGCGCGCGTCATCCGCCAGCTCAACTTCCGCGAAGCCGGCGAGATGTCGTTCTACGGTGCGCGCGTGCTGCACCCGCGCACGATGATCCCCGTCGCCTCGCTCGGCATCCCCGTGCGCACGCGCAACTCGTTCGCGCCCGATCAGCCCGGTACGCTCGTCGACGGCACCTTCACGCCGGGATCGCACCCGGTGAAGGCCGTGACGGCCGTGCCCGGCCACGCGCTCGTTTCGGTCGAGGGCAAGGGCATGGCGGGAATGCCCGGTGTGGCGGCACGCCTGTTCGGCGCGCTGTCCCGGCGGGGCATCAGCGTCACGATGATCAGCCAGTCCAGCTCCGAGTCGTCGATCTGCTTCGCCGTCCCCGCGGGCGAGGCGTTCGAGGCCGAGGCGGCGCTCAAGCGCGAGTTCCGCGACGACCTGTCGCGCGGAAACGTCGACGAAGTCGTATCACGCCGCGGCGTCTCGCTCGTCGGCGTCGTCGGGCTCGGGATGGCGCACACGCCCGGCGTGGCCGCGCGCGTGTTCCGCGCGCTCGCCTCGCGCGGCATCAACGTACTGGCGATCGCCCAGGGATCCTCGGAGCTGAACATCTCGCTCGCCGTCGACCAGCCCGACACCGCGAACGCGTTGCGGGCGCTCCATCACGAGTTCGGGCTCGACCGGCTCGACACGGGCGAGGACACGACGCGCCGGCTCGACATCCTGATGCTCGGCTGCGGCAAGATCGGCCGCGCGCTCGCGGGCCTGCTCACCGAGCGCCGCACGCACTTCTTCGAGCGCTTCGGCCTCGAGCCGCGCATCGTCGCGATCGCCGACCGCGGCGGCTACGTGCTGCGCCCGAACGGCATCGACGCCGCGGAGCTGGCGACCCTGCTCGCCGCCAAGCGCGACGGGGGCTCGCTGCCGGGATGCGCCGGCGGTTCGGGCACGCATCCGGCGCTCGACATGGTGCGCGCGGCACTCGGCTACCGCCTCGCGCGCCCCGTGCTGGTCGACGTGTCCGACTCGGACGGCGCCGAGGACGTGTTCCTCGAGGCGTTCCGGCTCGGCTGCGACGTCGTCACCGCGAACAAGAAGCCGCTCGCCGGCCCGCTCGACGGATTCCGGCGGCTGCGCGAGGAGGCGGAGGCGAACGGCCGGCTGCTGCGCGCCGAGGCCACGGTCGGCGCGGGGCTCCCGGTCGTCGACACGCTGGATATCCTGATCGGCACCGGCGACCGGCTGATCCGCGCCGAAGGCTGCCTGTCGGGGACGCTCGGCTACGTCATGAGCCGCCTCGAGGACGACCTGCCGTTCTCGCGCGCGGTCGCCGAGGCGATGGAGCGCGGCTATACCGAGCCCGACCCCGTCGCCGACCTGTCCGGCGCCGACGTCGGGCGCAAGGCGGTGATCCTGGGCCGGCTGTCGGGGCTGGCGCCCGCGCCAAAGGCCGTGGAGCCGGTCGGTCTCGTCGACGCCTCGCTCGCCGGGCTGCCGCTCGAGGAGTTGAAGGCGAGGCTCGTCGCGTACGACGAACCGTTTCGCGCGCGCGTGCGCGCGGCACGCGAGCAGCGCGCCGTGCTCCGATACATGGCGCGCGTCGAGGCCGACCGGATCGAGATCGGCCCGGTCGCGGTCCCGCTCGACTCGCCGGCGGGGCGCCTGCGCGGCACCGACAACCTGATCGTGTTCACCTCCGAGCGCTACGAGACGCGCCCGCTCGTCGTGATGGGCCCCGGCGCGGGCGTCGATGTCACCGCGATGGGCGTCCTTGGCGACATCCTGCGCATCGCCGGGGAGCGGCGATGACGCACGCGAGCCGCGTCGTGCGCGCGTTCGCCCCCGCCACGGTGGCGAACCTCGGCCCCGGCTTCGACCTGCTGGGCCTCGCCCTGATCGGGCCCGGCGACACGGTCGTCGCGCGGCGGTCGAGCGAACCCGGCGTACGCATCAACGCAATCCACGGCGACGGTGGAGTGCTGTCGCTCGACGCCTCCCGCAACACGGCCGGCATCGCCGCCACCCTGACGCTCCGCCGCGCCGGCATCGACGCGGGCGTCGACCTCGAGCTGCACAAGGGCTTGGCCCTGGGCTCGGGCCTCGGCAGCTCGGCGGCGAGTGCCGCCGCCGCGGCGCTCGCGGTCAACCTGCTCGTCGGCGCCCCGCTCCGCAAGGCCGAGCTGATCGCGCCGTGCATCGAGGCCGAGTCGGCCGTCTCCGGGCGGCACGCCGACAACGTGGCGCCCGCGCTGCTCGGCGGCCTCGTGCTGATCCGCGCGCTCGATCCGCTCGACGTGATCCGGCTGCCCATCCCCGGCGAGTTGAGCCTGGCCGTCGTGACGCCACGGTTCGAGCTGAACACGCGCGCCTCGCGCGCCGCCCTGCCGGCCGAGGTGCCGATCGCCTCGATGGTGCGCAACACCGCGAACGTCGCGGCCTTCGTGAGCGCGTGCTTCTCGGGTGACCTGGGCCTGCTCGCGCGCGCGATGGAGGACCACATTGTCACGCCCGCGCGCGCGCCGCTCATCCCCGGATGCGACGCCGTCATCGCCGCGGCACTCGCCGCGGGTGCCATCGGCAGCTCGATCAGCGGCTCCGGGCCGTCGATCTTCGCGTTGTGCCGCTCGGAGCGAAGCGCCGCCCACGCCGCCGCCGAGATGCAGGAGGCATTCCGGCTGAACGGGCTCGAATCGACCGCGATCCTCTCGCCCGCCGACTGCCCGGGAGCCCGCGAGGCATGAGCGCGCCGAAGGATCGCACGCCGGATCGCACGGCGGAACGCAGGACGGATCGCGCGTCGTCCCCGGCCGCCGGCGGTATCGCGCCGCGGTGGAGGCTGTGCTGCGTCGCGTGCGGGCTCGAGTACCCCGCGCTCGAGACGCGTTACCGCTGCGACTGCGGCGAGACGCTGGATGTGGTGCACGACTTCGGCGCGCCCCCGCCGCTCGCGACGTTCGATGCGCGACGCGGCTCGGCGGCATTGATCGACCGCTCGGGCGTGTGGCGGTTCCGCGAGCTGGTGTTACCGATCGATCCGGCCTCGATCGTCACGCGACCCGAGGGCGGCACGAACCTGTATCGATCCGAGATCCTTGCCGGCTGGGTGGGGATGAGCGCGTCGCTGCTGCTCAAGCACGAGGGCGAGAACCCGACCGGCTCGTTCAAGGACCGCGGCATGACGGTCGCCGTCACCGTGGCGAAGTCGCTCGGCAAGCGAGCGGTCGCGTGCGCCTCGACGGGCAACACGTCCGCGTCGATGGCCGCGTACGCCGCGCCCTGCGGCATGCGCGCGTACGTGTTCATTCCCGAGGGCAAGATCGCTTACGGCAAGCTCGGCCAGTCGCTCGCCTACGGCGCCCGTACGATCCAGGTCCGCGGCAACTTCGACGTCGCGATGCAGCTCGTCGAGCAGGCCTGCCACGCGCGCGACGTCTACCTCGTGAACTCGATGAACCCGTTCCGCATCGAGGGGCAGAAGGCGATCGGCTTCGAGCTGTTGCAGGACCTCGAATGGAATCCGCCCGACTGGATCGTGCTCCCCGGCGGCAACCTCGGGAACAGCTCGGCGATCGCGAAGGGCTTGATCGAACTGCGCGAGCTCGGGCTCGTGCGCCGCCTGCCCCGCATGGCGGTGATCCAGGCCGCGGGCGCGAATCCGCTCTACCGCGCGTGGACGACGAGAACCGATCTCGTCCCGGTCGCCGACCCCGCGACGATCGCCACCGCGATCCGCATCGGCAGCCCGGTGTCATGGCGCAAGGCCGTGCGAGGCATCGCGGCACTCGACGGCGTCGTCGAGCAGGTCACCGACGCGGAGATCCTCGACGCCAAGGCCCGGGTCGACGCCTCGGGCATCGGAGCCGAACCGGCATCATGTGCGGCCGTGGCGGGGCTGCGGAAACTCGTCGCCGCCGGCACCATCGCCCGCGGTGCGAACGTCGCGGTGGTGCTCACCGGCCACGTGCTCAAGGATCCCGACGCGGTCGTTGGCTACCACCGCGGCGAGCTCGACGGCATCACGCCCGCGTACCCGAACCCGCCACGCACGGTGGATGCGACGATCGACGCGGTGCTCGAGGCGATGGACGGCTGAGCACTGCGCCACGCGCGAAACCCAACTGTCCCCGGGGACAGTTTCGTTCTCTCGCGCTGAACACGCGTCGCTTCAACGCCCCGCACCGAGCTTCTGCAGCAGCTCAAGCGCCCCGGTGTCGTTCGGGTTCTGCGCGAGCAGCGTGTCGAGCTGGGCAGCGGCCTCGGTGACGCGACCCCGCGCAGCCGACACCGAGGCGAGCACGTAGCGCGAGTCGGGATTGCCGGGCCAGATCGCGAGCGCGCGTGTGGCCTCGCGCTCGGCGCCGTCCGCATCCCCCGTCTCCGACAGGCAGACCGCGCGCTTGCTCACGACGGTGCCGAGGAACACGCGCGCGCCGGCGTCGGCCTGGAGTCGCTCGGCGCGGTCCAAGTCGGGCAGCGCGCCGCGCAAGTCGGAGGCGGCCATGCGGTTCGACGCGGCGGTGAGCGCGCGCATCGCGTCGGGCTCGACGAGGGCGGTGAGCGGACGCATCTCGGGCTGGTACTCGATGATCGCGGCGACGGGCATTGTCGTGTCGGCCTGGAACTCGGTCGTGCCGACCCAGCGCAGCGTCGTGTCGCGGAACCACGCCTGGAGCGCGATGTCGCCCTTCATCGCGCCGTCGATCAGGCGCGGCAGGTAGTGCCGCACGACCCGCGAGTGGGGCGGCAACGCCGTGAACCGGTGCATCAGCGGCTCGCGCGTGGCCTGCAGCACGAGCTGCATGCGCGACAGCGAGCGCAGGTCGATGACGGCGTCGCTGCCTTCGGGCATGGGGCGGATCAGCGGATCGGGCAGCGGTGCCGCCAGCAGCAGCAACAGCCGCGCGAGCGTGAGTGCCGCGAGCAGCAGCGGATGCGCGGCCGCGGCGAGGCCGCCGGCGGCAATGCCGAAGCCGGTGCACGCGAACAGGCCCCGGTACGGCGCCCAGCCGGGGAAGATCGCCGGCAGCGTCGCCGCGGCGCCGAGGAAACCCGCGGCGCCCCACATCACCCACGGTGCGGCCCGACGCAGACGCGCACGCGCGGCGCCGCTCACGCCGAACAGGATCGCCGTGGCGCCCCCGATCGCCGCGAACACGATCGTTGCGATGCCGGTCCACTGCGGCGCGGAGGAGATGTTGAAGATGTCGGCGGAGCTGCGGCCGAGCACCCACAGGTAGCGCGTGATCCACGGCACCGAGAACGTGTTCTCGCTGCCGGGGGCATCCTTCGGCATCAGCACGCCGGCCTGGTGCGTGGCGACCCAGTACAGGCTGCCCCACGCGAGCACCACGACGCCGGCGCCGATTCCCCAGCGGATGCGCTCGTGCCTCGTGACGGCGACGCCGGGCACGAACGGCAGCAGGAACGCGGTCATGACACCGACCTCCTTGCACATCAGCGACAGCGCGAGCCCCGCGAGCGCGGTGCCGAGCCGGCGGCGCGAGGCTTCGTGCACCGCGAGCGCCCCGAACAGCATGGCGCCCAGGTCCTGGAAGTTGCTCGCCCATGCGATGAGCATGCCGGCTGATTCGTGGAGCACGGGAAAGGACGCCGCGGCCGCGGCCCACGCCCCGGGCCACGACGGGCGCAACGCGCGGTAGATCAGCACGACCATCGCGCCGACCATCACCGTGTGGATCGCGGCGACGACCCGCGGCTGCGTCGTGAGGAACGGGCCGAGCAGCCCGAAATATGCCTGGCGGCCGATGGGGCGCCAGTAGAACGGCAACCCGTCGCCGTCGAGCAGGTTCAGGTGTCCCAGCACGAGCTGGTGGCGGATGTAAAGCAGGTCGTCGAGCACCGGCTCGCACAGCGCAGCACCCCGGATGCGCCACGCCGTCAGCACGACCGGCACGAGTGCCAGCCAGCACCACGGATCGCGCCATAGCGGGAGCGCGGGGGGCGGCGCAGCACTCGCGGCGGGCACCGCCGCGGGCGCCGTCGCGGGCGGCGAACGGCTCACGGATCGAGCTCGCGGTGCGTGTACGCGCGCTTGCCGGCGCCATAGTCGGTGGCGACCTGGCCCTCGCCGCGCAGGATCCAGCGGTGCGTGAGCAGACCCTCGACGCCCACGGGCCCACGCGAGCCGAGCTTGTCCGTCGAGATGCCCACCTCGGCGCCCAGCCCGAAGCGGAACCCGTCGCAGAAGCGTGAGCTGGCGTTGTGGAACACGGCCGCGGCGTCCACCGACGCGAGGAACCGCTCGGCCGCCGCGGTGTCGGACGTCACGATCGTCTCGGTATGGCGCGAGCCATGCGCCTGGATGTGCGCGAGCGCCTCGTCGAGGTCGCGCACGCGCCGGATCGACAGCGTGAGCGCGCCGTACTCGGTGTCCCAGTCGGCCTCGGTCGCGGGCGCCATCGCGGAATGCCGCTCGCGCGTCGCGGCGCAGCCGCGCAGCTCGACGCCCGCGGCCGCGAGCGCGGCGACGCACGCATCGAGCGCCGCGCCGGCGCCCTCGTGCCACAGCAGCGTCTCGAGCGCGTTACAGGCGCTGGGGTAACTGACCTTCGCATCGTGCGCGACACGAGCCGCCATGGCGGGTTCCGCGGTACGGTCCACGAACAGGTGACAGATACCGGCGTCGTGCGCCATGACCGGAATCGTCGTCGCCGCGCGCACCTCGGCGATGAACGCGCTGCCGCCGCGCGCCACGACCAGGTCGATCACGTCGGCCAGCCCCAGCAGCTCGGTCACGTCCGCGCGCGCCTCGAGCAGCGTGATCGCCGCCGCCGGGATCCCCTCGCCCTCGAGGCAGCGCCCGGCGACCCCGGCCAGCGCGCGGTTCGACTCCAGCGCCTCGCGCCCGCCCTTCAGCAGCGCGGCATTCCCGCTGCGGATCGCAAGGGCCGCGATCTGGGCGAATGCGTCGGGGCGCGACTCGAATACCACGCCGAGGACTCCGAGCGGGCAGGCGACGCGCTCGAGCACGAGTCCCGTGTCGAGCTCGCGTCGCAGCGTCACGCGGCCGACGAGATCGGTTTGCGCGGCCAGCTGATCGAGCCCCTCCGCGAGCCCGTCGAGCTTCGCCTCGCCGAGCGCGAGACGCCCGGCGAGCGCCGGGCCCAGCTCGCCGCGCGCCTCGACCTCGCGGGCCCGCGCGACGTCCGCGGCGGTCGCCGCGGCGATCGCATCGCGCGTGGCGCCGTCCCGCAGCGCGGCGGCGAAGCGGTGGAGCACCGCCGTACGCGTCGCGGCGGGTGCCGCGGCCAGCGCGGCGCCGGCGTCTCGCGCCGCGAGGGCGCGTTCGAGCACGGTCACAGGTTGCCCATGACGAGGTTGTCGCGCGTCACGACCGCGTCGTAGCCGCGCTCGTCCGGCGTGATCAGCGTGTCGGCCTCCTCGCTGCGGCGGCCCGCGAGCAGGCGGCAGGCGCGCGCCGCGTAGTTGACCAAGCCGCGGCCGTGCACGCGGCCCGAGCCGTCGCGGATCTCGACGACGTCGCCCTTCTCGAACTCGCCCTCGACGCCCACGACGCCGATCGGCAGCAACGACGCCTTGCGGTCGGCGAGGGCGGCCAGTGCCCCGTCATTGACGATCAACGCGCCGCGCCGGCCCGCGCCGACGGCGATGCGGCGAAGCCGCGCGCCGCGCCGGCCGGCGGGACGCACGAGCGTTCCCACGGGCTCGCCCGCGAGCAATCGCGCCAGCACGTCCGGCTCGGCGCCGTGCGCGATCGCGACCGCGATGCCCTCGCCCGCCGCGAGCCGCGCGGCGTCGAGCTTGCTCGCCATGCCGCCACTGCCCCCCGCCGACGCCTCGCCCGGTGCCGCGGCATCCGGCGCCTCGGCGGCATCCAGCTCGGAGACGAGCGGTGCGTGCGGATCGCGCGTCGGATCGGCGGCATGCAGGCCCGCCACGTTCGTGAGCAGGATCAGCGCGTCGGCGTCGAGCGCCACCGCGACACGCGCCGACAGGCCGTCGTTGTCGCCGAACGCCACGGCCGAGGCGTCGCCGCCGCGTGCGCGCCGGTACTCCACCAGCTCGCGCACGCTCACGCTGTCGTTCTCGTTGAGCACGGGGATCGCGCCCAGCTCGAGCAGGCGCATCAGCGTGGTGCGCACGCACAGCGCGCGGTCACGGTCGGCGAGATCGTCCTGGGTCAGCAGCACCTGTGCCGCGACCAGGCCCTCGCGGCCGAAGGCGCGCGCGTAGACGCTCATCAGCGCGCCCTGGCCCGCGGCGGCGCAGGCCTGGCGCATGCCGAGCGAGGCGGGCCGCTCGGGCAATCCCAGTGCCCGCACCCCGAGCCCCACCGCACCGCTCGAGACGAGCACGATCTCGCGTCCGTCGCGGCGGAGCACCGCCATCTCGCGCACGAGCGCCGCGAGGCGCACCTCGGCCAGCTCGACGCCGTCCAGGGTCACCACCTGGGTGCCCAGCTTGATGACGACGCGGCGGGCCTCGGCGAGGGACCGGCGTGACGGCGGAATGTGATTCACGCCGACAAGGCTACACGAACGCCGGGCCTCGACGTGAGGCCCGGCGTCGGGTGTCGTTCGCGCCCGGGGCGGGCTATTCCACGCGAACGACGCGCGACGTCTGGATCGCGCCGCCGGACTGCAGGCGGTAGAAGTACACGCCGCCGGGCACCGTGTGCCCCGATTCGTCGCGGCCGTCCCACGCGACCGCGTGAGCGCCCGCCGATTCCCGCGGCGAGTCCTGGAGCTGCTTCACCACGCGACCCGTGACGTCGTACACGACGAGCCGCACGGCCGAGGCGGCCGGCAGCGCGTAACGGATCGTGGTGCCCGAGGAGCGGAACGGGTTCGGCTGCCCGGCGTACAGCCGCAGCGTGCCGCCGGTCGACGTCCCCGCGGTGGGCACCTCCAGCGCCTGGATACCGACGCCGCCCGCGCCGAACACCGTCATGCGGAACACCGCGGTGGCGGCGACCCCGCCCGGCGCCTGCGGATCGGTCACGTACCAGCGCCCGTAGAACGCGCGGCCGACGAGCGACGGATCGTCGGCGATCGCGAGCGTGGCCGAGCCGTAGCCCGCGCCGTCGCCGGCGCCCTGGAGCGTGGCCTCGATGCGCGCGAACGAGCCGCTGGCAGGGATCGCCCCCGCCGCCGGCGGGTCCTCGTCGATCACGAGCACGGCCGATGCGCCGCCGAGCCCGCCGTAGACTCCCACCGTGAACTCCGGGTTGCCGGCGAGCGGCGGATCGATCACGACGAGCTGCGGCGTCTGGGCGCCGCTGCCGGCCACACCGTCCTCGCCCACGAACGGCACGCTCAGGCTCTCGCGGTAGAGACCCGGCCGGTCGAACGGCGCCGTCTCGGCCGCGACGCGCGGATCGGTCAGGGGCCGCGACAGGAACGCCACGAGTGCCGCCTTCTGCTGCGGATTGAGCCCCAGCGGATGGATGCGCGGGTCCTTGCTCGGCGCGTTGAAGTCGCCACCCCGGTCGTAGAAGTCGACCACCTCGGCAAGCGTGGTGAACTTGCCGTCGTGGAAGAACGCGCCGTGCAACGCCACGTTGCGCAGCGTCGGCGTCTTGAACGCGCCGATGTCGGCCGCGTTGTTGGTTACCGCGAAGCGCCCGACGTCCTCCGTGGCGGGGCGCACGCCGATGTAGTGGTACGCGTTGTCCGACGTCAGCGAACCGGCATGGCAGGCAGCGCAGCCCGCCGGACCGCCGAACAGCTGGAGGCCCTGGTTTTCCTGCT
Organism: Candidatus Eiseniibacteriota bacterium; assembly: GCA_031364505.1. Taxonomy (GTDB): domain Bacteria; phylum Eisenbacteria; class RBG-16-71-46; order RBG-16-71-46; family RBG-16-71-46; genus JANLWK01. The sequence goes on from JANLWK010000267.1 coordinate 12,355, forward strand.
GCGTGAGCGCCTGGATCCCGGCGATCAAGGAATCGAACGGCGTCTGGGTCGAGTACTGCGTGCGTTCGTACGTCGCGATGGCCATGGCGATGCGCGACGCCGTCACCTCGGGCGTGCCGAACGCCTCGGCGAACAGGTCGGCGTAGCCGCGGCCCGCGATCCAGCCCGACAGGTCGCTCGGCACGCGCGCGGCGAGCGCCAGTGGCTTCGAGGCCGCGATGCGCGAGGCGACGTTGGCCCAGTCGCGGCCGAGGTGGCCCATCTCGGCGCTCGACACCGGCGGTCCCGCCGCCTGGCTCTCGAGTGCGGCGCCGTTCGGCAGGAGGACGTCGTCGGTGATCGGATCGAGAAACGCGGAACCCGCGCGGCCGTCCCAGAACAGCGACTGCGCGTACGCCGAGTTCACGACCGACGGCGAGCGGCGCCCCGTGACCTGCTCGTGCGCGCCGAACACGGTCGACGAGGAGAGGCTGCCATCGGCGTTGCGCAGCACGACACCGGGCGAGCCGAGGATGTCGTCGGGCGTGCCGAAGACGTTGTCGGGGCCGGGATTCACGACACCCGGCCGGCCGGCGCGCGAGCGGCCGTCCCCGCCACCCGAGGCGGGCTGGTGGCAGCTACCGCAGGCCATGGTGCGCGACGACGACATCTGCTCGTCCCAGAACAGCGCCTTGCCGAGGAACGTCTTCGCCGCCGTGATCGGGTTGCCGTTCGGCACCGGCGGCGGCGGCAGCGGCTGGAGCGGCGGCGGCGGGCCCTGCGCCAGCGCGGCCGTGGCCGGAAGCGTCAGTACGAGCAGCAGGCAAGTGCGCACCAACTGGGACCGAATCATGGGACTCCCTCCACGACCATTCACGCGGTCTTCCGTTCGGCGGTGCGGCGCCCCGGCGTCGAGGGATCGCGGCATCGCGCTGTCGTCCATCACGGAAGAGGATCGGCGAAAGGTGTGGCAGAGCTTTGGCAGAGGCACGGGAAATGTGGGTGTGGGGAAAACCGCCCGCCGGGGCCGCGGGCGCGTGTCACCCAATGCCGACGCACGAGCGTATCGCGCGACGCTGCCGCGTGGCTAGCGGAATTTGCGGATCAGCACGGCGTCGCGGCCCCGGGTTCCGGCCGCGACGACCACGCGCCGGCTGTCCGGAAGCCAGCCCATGCCGAACAGGACGCCCGTCGAAAACTGCGTGATCTGCGTGGCATGGTCGCCGTTGGCATCGACGATCCACACGTTCTCGGTGTCGTCGATCTGGCGCGCCACCGCGAGGTGCTTGCCGTCCGGCGCCCAGTCGAAACGCGTGACGCGGCCGGAGTCGAAACGCGTCACCTGCCGTCGCTCCCCGCCCCACTCGGTGAACACGTTCCCCGCGGGATCGTCGCGATCCATATAGCTCACCGACTTCGAATCCGGCGCCCAGTCGGGTTCGAGCGCCGACGGACGCAGCACGAACCCAGGTGTGCGGGGCCCGCCGAGGAGCGGCATGACATAGGTCCTCGAGCGGACCATGCCCGCGGCGTCGACCAGGTATTCGTTGAGCACCACCGATTGCCCGTCGGGCGAAATGCCCCCGGCAGGGACCGAGTTCGGCGCCAGGAGCGTGTCCCGCCCCGACTCGAGGTCGAGCCGCCAGACACCGCGTGCCGAATCGGTGCGGGTGTACGTGGCGAAGCGGCCGTCGGGCGCGATATCGAGGATGCCTTCGCCTGTGCCGTGCGTGAGCTGGACGACGCTGCCGTCGGCCGGTTTCACCCGCCAGATGTGCCTCACGCCGTTCACATCGATCCGGTCGCAGACGACGACCCCGTTCGAACCCAGCACGTTGACGACGTACTGATCGCCGGTGGTGAGCATGCGCGGCTCGCCGCCCGCGGCCGGCATGGCCCAGAGCTGCAATTGCCGCTCCTGCCCGCCGGCATAGACCACCAGGTCTCCGCCGCCCGAAGCGCCCGCGAACGGCGAGAACTCCGGATTCGTGACGCGCGTGATCTGTCGCGCACCGCCGCCCGCCGCATCCGCGACCCACAGGTTGGAGAGCCGGGACGTCCGCACGGTGGCGATCGCGGGGTCGTCGCCCCCAGAAACCGACACGCCGAAGTAGTCGAGCAGGTCGTTCGTGAGCGGCGTCCGTTCGCCCGATGGGTAGCTGACCCGGTAGATCTGGCTCCGCGGCCCCTCCGACGGCACGATGCCCGCGAGGGCGAGCCCCTTGCCGTCGCGCATCCAGTCGACATCGCCGAAGAACCCCGGGCTGACCCAGAGGTCGCGCCGCGAGCCCGAGCCCGCGTCGAACACCACGAGAAGCGACACCAGCTTCGGCAGCGGCCGCTGCAGCGTGGCGGCGATCGACTTGCCGTCGGGCGACCACGATGCCGCGCCGAGGAAGGTCTCCGGGTCGTGGATCGTCGCGAGCGTTCGCTCGGTGCCGGAGTCGATCTCCTTGACGATCAGCGTGGACGACTGGATCTGCGGCGCTCCGCGCCAGAAGGCAATGCGCTTGCCGTCCGGCGAGAAGGTGACGCGCGTGTCGACGTCGAAGGCGCGCTCGGCCGACGTGCCACCCAGCGAGGCGACCTGCATCAGGCGGCGGTAGTTCGGCGCGTCGGCCCGTCTCAGCTGGTAGAACAGGTAGTTGCCGTCCGGCGTGAAACTCGTGCCCTCGATGAACCCATCCGACGTCGGGATGACCTCGACGTCGCTGCCGGTCGCGACCTGGCGCACGTGAAGGCTCCACGTCGACGCGGTGGGGCGCGCGACGTACGCGAGATAACGGCCGTCGGCGGACAGCGCGCAGTTCGTGAGGTCCCCGCGGTTCGTCTGCGGGACGACGGTGGCGGGACGGTACGTGCCCGTTTTCGCGTTGTGATGTGCCGTCCACCACACCATGGCGGCCACTGCGATCACGGCGACGGCGCCCGCCGCGACCATCGGCACACGCGACTTCGGGACCACGGGCGCGGCCATCGTGGTGCTGCCGCTCGAGCTGCCCGACGGCGACAGCGTGTCGTACTCGTCCACGATCTCGCGCAACTCGATCGCCAGGTCCTTCATCGACTGGAGCCGCTGTTCGGGCGACTTCGCCATGCAACGGCGGATCAACCGGCGCAGCTCGGCGGGAGCTTTGGCGTTCGCCTCCTCCACCGGCACCGGCTTCTCGTGGATGATCTTGTGCATCGTCTCGACCGCGGAATCCGCGACGAACGGGCGCTTGCGCGTCGCGGCCTCGTAGAGGATGCAGCCGAACGAGAAGACGTCGGAGCGATGGTCGACCACCTTGCCCTGGACCTGCTCGGGCGACATGTAGCCGGCGGTGCCGAGCACCACGCCGGCCCCCGTCGCGTCGTTGGCGACCATCGTCGGAGCGCTCGTCGCCTCGGGGTCCAGGTCGCGCCGCTCGGTCAGCTTCGCGAGCCCGAAGTCGAGCACCTTCGCGAATCCATCGCCCGACACCATGATGTTGCCGGGCTTGAGGTCGCGGTGGACGATCCCCGCGGTGTGCGCCTTGGCGAGCCCCTCGGCGGCCTGCGCCAGGTAGCCGAGCAGCGTGCGCAGGTCTGTCTTCTCGTCGTGGATCAGCGCCGACAGCGTCTTCCCGGTGATCAGTTCCATCGAGATGAAATGGACCGGCGAGGAATCACTCCCCGTCGCCGACTGCGGCGCGTCCTTGCCGATCTCGTAGATCGTCACGATGTTCGGGTGGCTCAGCGACGACGCCGACTTCGCCTCGAGCACGAAGCGCCGGACGCGCTCCTCGTTCTGGACCAGATCCGCGGGCAGTACCTTGAGTGCCACGTTGCGCTCGAGCGACTGGTCCTGGGCGAGGTACACCTCGCCCATGCCGCCCGCGCCGAGCGGGCCGACGATGCGGTAGTGCGACAGCGTGTCTTCGGGGTGCAGCGTGCGGGTGGTGATCACGAGAGTCCTTGCACGAGATAGAGGTCGCTCAACTGCGCGGCGTACGAATAGGCGTAGGCGCCCACGTCGGGCGCGATCTGGATGTTCGGGATGGCGACGAAGCCCGTGCGGTCGGCCGGCATGATCTCGCGCCACGACTCGCGCGTCCCCGTCTCGATGTCCACGAGGTCGATGGGCACGGGGATCGGGCCTCGCGTGTACACGAAGAGCCGTCCGTCCGTCGCCCAATTCATGGGACGGTCGTTGGGACGCAGTCCCTGGATCGTGCGCGGCGGCGCGCCGTCGAGCGAGTGGATCTGGTAGACCCCGTTCGCCGCGAGACCACAGTACCCGCGTCCGTCCGGCGTCGGCAGAATCGGCGCGCCCGCGCCGCTCTCGGACAGGGCCTCGGGCGTTCCGCCGGCCGTCGGCATGCGGAACACCACGGCACGTCCGCCGCGCGGGTTCCCCGAGAACCACACGTGCTCGCCGTCCGGAAAGTAGCCCGCGAAGTGCAGTTCGTGGCCGTCGATCGCCACCTCGCGGGCGACGCCCGCGCCGACGGGCATCCAGGTCAGGGTCGCGCTCTCGCGACCGCGAATGCCGAGCACGGTCTGGCCGTCGGGCGACAGTGCCGAGGCGATGCCGTCGCCGAGCCGCACCGCCGGCGAGCCGTCGGTGCCGCGTACGTAGACGCCCGAGTCGGGGCCGCCGCCCTCGCCCGTCTCGTCGAAAACGATGAGGCGCCCGTCTGCGGACACGCTACGCATCAGCGACCAGTCCATCCACGACAGGTCGCGCTCCTCCGTGGCCCCCGGCGCCATCGCGCGCATGCCCAGCCGGTAGGTGCCATGCACCAGCAGCACGTTGCCGTTGGGTGCCGTGTCCGTGATGAACAGCGAGCCGGGGATCGTGAGCATGGTGCGCAGCCGGCCGTCGAGGCTCACGGCATGGAGCCCGCGCGAGGCGCCGCTGCGCGTGGCCGTGAACCACACCTCGCTCCCATCCGGCGACCACGTGAGCCCGCGCAGGCTCACCCACGATCCGCCGAGCGCGCGCGTGCCGCCGTCGAAATCCGCGACGCACACGTGGCCCGCGTCGTCGCCGCGCCGGGGGTGATCCGAGAACGCCATGTGCCGGCCGTCCGGGGCGATGCGGAGATCGGAGACCCACCCGCCCTCCGCCCGGTGCACCACGCGCCCGATCGGATACTCGATGACGAAGGCGCCGTCCACGTCGCGCACGATGGCGAGCTGGCCGTCGGGGCCCCAGTCGGCTTCGATCACGCCGTCGAGCAGCTCGCGGGGCGCGGCCCCGCCGAGCGGCACGCGGGCCAGCATGCCCGTGAACGCGAACGCGGCCTGGTAGCGGCGACCGCGCGAGATCGCCAGCTCGGACTGCTTCGACACCGCGAGCAGGTCGGCACCCTTGAGCCCGAGCGGCCGCGACTCCGAGGAGCCCGCGAACACCCAGTACACCTCGAATCCGTGGCCCTCCCAGTTCGCGGCGTACACCACGCCGTGGCCGTCGGGCGTGAATCGCGCCATCGACACGTAGCCGCGACGGTAGGTCAGGCGGCGAAAGTCGGCCTCGAGTGGGGCGATCCGCGGCACGGAGTCGGCCGGCGCGCCCGATCTCGCGTCGGCGGCGGCGACCAGCGCCTCGAGCGCGACGGCCAGGTCGGCCGCGGACGAGAAACGCGCCTCGGGCGTCTTCTCGAGGCATCGGTGCAGCACCACGTCGAGTCCCGGCACCGCCGCGCGCACCGGCGCGGGCAGCGGCGGCGCGTCCTCCTTGAGCAGGGCCGCGATGGTCTCGGCGATCGAGACGCGGTGGAACGGCGATACCCCGGTGAGCACCTCGTGCAACACGCAGCCCAGTGCGAACAGATCGGCGCGGTGGTCGGCGGGCGCGCCGCGGGCCTGCTCCGGCGCCATGTAGGCCGCGGTGCCGAGGAGTGCGCCCTCGATCGTCTTCGCACTCGTGTCGGTGCTCGTCGACGGATCGGGCGACATCAGCTTCGCGAGCCCGAAGTCGAGCAGGCGGACGCGCCCGTCGCGCGACGTGGCGACGTTCTCGGGCTTGATGTCGCGGTGGATGATCCCGCGTGCGTGCGCCGCGGCGAGCGCCTCGGCGAGCTGGATCGCGAGATCCATCGCGCGCCGCGGGCTGAGCGGGCCGTCGGCGAGCGCCTGGCGCAGCGTGCCGCCCTCGACCAGCTCGCTCACGATGAACGGCACGCCCTCGTGAGCGCCGACGTCCAGCACCATCACGACGCCGGGGTGCTGGAGCGCGCCCGCCGCGCGGGCCTCGCGCGCGAACCGCTCGAGCCGCTCGGGATCGTCGGAAAACGCGCGTGGCAGGGTCTTGAGCGCCACGTCGCGATCGAGCCGCGAGTCGCGGGCGCGATACACCTCGCCCATCCCGCCCGCGCCGAGTGGCGCGACGATTTCGTAGGGTCCGATCTGGGTGCCGGGAGCCAGCGCCATGGCGCGCGGACTATACCCGAAGCCCGTACACGACGGCGCCCAGCACGATCGCCGCACCCGCCAGCATCGAGCCGCTGATCGTCTCGCCGCGGACGGCCCAGCCGAGCAGCATCGCCACGATCGGCACGATCACCGTGACATAGCTCGTGCGCGTCACCGGCCAGCGCCGCACCAGCCACGCGAACGCCACGAACACGACGACCGACCCGAGCAGCGACAGGAACACGATCGACACCATCCCGCTCCCCGCGGGCACGCTCCAGCGCTCGCCGAGCCCGGCGCTCACCGCCAGGCAGATCGGCAGGCCGACGACGTGGGCCACGGCGTTCATCGTCACGGGATCCGAGTCCGGCGCGCGCTTGAGCAGGACGCCCGCGAGGGCGGCGGTGACGGCCGAGCCGAACACGGCGAGCATCGGCAGCGTACCCGTGTGGACGCCGTCCGGCGTGCGCGACAGCACGGCGACTCCCGCGAGGGCGGCGAGCGAGGCGACGACCTGCCGGCGGTGGATGCGCTCGAGCCCGAAGCAGAAGGCGAACAGCGCCGTCGTGAGCGGGATCGTGGCGAAGCACACGGCGGCCGTGGACGACGGCACGTCGTGCACGCCCCAGTTGACGAGCGGCAGGCTGATGCCGAAGTCGACGAACCCGAACCACACGGCCGCGGCGAGCTCGCGGCCGCGGGGCCACGGACGCCGGAACACGAGCGCCAGCGCGATCAGCACGCCGGCCGCGATGCCCAGCCTGAGCGCCGCCGCCCAGATGGGCGCCAGCGTGTCGTTGCCGATGCGGATGAACAGGAACGTGCTGCCCCAGATGAGGCAGCACGCCGCGAACGCGCCCCACGCACCGGAACCCGAACCCGACGGCGCCCCCGCGGCGGCCCCGCCGGACCCTGCGGCGCGCTCGCCGGCGTCGTTCGTCACGCGTGCGCGTCCGGCACGCGGGTGTGCGCGACGCGCGCCCGGCCGCGCTCGAGATCGACCGTGAGCAGCAGCCAGCCGCCGACGGCGAAGAACGGCAGCAGCGTGAGCACGGCCCACCGCCCCGTACCCGTCGCCTGTGCCACGAGGCCGAACATCAGCGGGCCGACGATGCCGGCGAATTTCTCGCTGATCGAGTAGAAGCCGAACATCTCGCCGGCGCGCGCGGGCGGAACGAGCGAGGCGAAGATCGAGCGCGACAGCGCCTGCGTGCCGCCCTGGAACAGCGCCACCAGCACCGCGATCATCCAGAAGTGGATCGGGCTCCGCATGAAGAAGCCGAGCGCGGTGATGCCGACGTACCCGGCGAGGCCGATCGCGATCGAGCGCTGGGGCCCGAGCGGTGCGGCGAACCTCCCGAACAGGATGCTCGCGGGCGCGGCGAGCACCTGGACGAGCAGCAGCGCGCCGATCAGGTCGTTGCGGCCGATGCCGACTTCGGCGCCGTACACCGTCGCCATCTTCACGATCGTGCCGATGCCGTCGCTGTAAAGCCAGAACGCGATCAGGAAGCGCAGCAGCTCCGGCTGGCGGCGGAGCCCCGCGAGCGTGTTCGCGACTTGGCCGAACGCCTCGTACCAGTGCCCGCGCGGGGCGTCACCCTGTGCCGCGACCGCCGGCTCGGGCACCCGGCGCAACAACGGCAGCGACAGCAGCACCCACCACACCGCCACGCTTACGAACGACGCGCGGCTCGCCGCGTCCGCGTCGCGGAAGCCGAAGCGGGCCGGCATCATGATCCACGCGAGGTTGAGCGCGAGCAGGATGCCGCCGCCGATGTAGCCGTAGGCGAAGCCGCGCGCCGAGACGCGGTGGAGCTCTCCGTCGCTCGCCACGGTCCCGAGCAGCGAGTCGTAGAACACGTTGCCCACGGCGAAGGCGAGGAACCCGCCGGCGAACAGCATCAGCAGGACCTGCCACTGGCCGTGTGGCACGATCGCCAGGGCTGCGGTCGCCAGGGAGCCAGACACCACGCACACGAACAGGATCCGCTTTCGCAGGCCGCGACGGTCGGCGATCGCCCCGAGCACGGGGCCCAACACGGCCGCGCCCAGCATGGCGGCCGAGTTCGCGTATCCCCACCATGCCGTGGCGAGGTGCGCCGGCATCGAGCGGCTCGCGACCGCCGCGAAGTAGGTCGGCAGGATCGCCGCGAGGATGCTCGTCGCGAACGCCGAATTCGCGGCATCGTAGAGGCACCAGGCGCGCTGGGCGCGGTCCCGGTCGGATCGCGAGGGGGCCGGGCTCATGCGGTTATTGGAGCAGGTGCGCCAGTTCCTCGAATCGCTCGTGCACCGAATCCCCCGCCGCGCGAATGCGTCCGAGATCGCGCCCCTTCGCGACGGCCGTCAGCCGGTCGACCGCGAGCGACAGCCGCCGGCGCGCCGGAACGAACGCGGCCTGGCGCGACGACAGCCAGCCGGGTAGCACGCCTCGGTTCAGCTCGCGCATCGGGCGCGCGAGACGCGCCACCGACGTGCGGATCGCCGCGAGATTCCCCGCGGGCAGCGAGCCGTGGACGAGTGGGTGGAGTGCGGCGTGGAAGCGGTCGATCTCGCGGAACGGCGGATGGATCGACTCGACGAGCGCGCCGAACCCCTCGCGCACACCAGCGGCGGCCTCGAGCAGCGCGCCGTCGTCGCGCCCGCGCACGGCGTCACCATACGCCGACACCGCAGCACGCAGCGTGTCGACCGCGCTCGTCCACTCGGCCGCGCGGTCGCGCAGCACGCGTGGCAGCTTCGCCTGGGCCAGCGCCTCGGTGGCGTTCTCGATGTCGGGAAGGTACGCGCGCATCCGCGCGAAGTCGTGACGCCCGGCTGCATCCGTCCACATGCCCTCGATCGCGTGGTGGAGGTCGTTCAGCTCGGGCACCTCCGTGCGCAACTCGCGCGGGGCCGTACTGTCGGGCTCGGCAACGGCGCGCGCCGGCACCGGCGACGCGACCCCCACGCCCAGTGTCATCACGAGTGCCAGTACGAGTACCGGGAGGCGTGACGGCACGAGCGCCAGCGGCGCGAGCAGGCGGGATCCGCTCACGCCGACATCGTCCGCGCGAACTCGGCGCCGACGCGGCCGCCGCGGCACGTCTTCGAGGCGAGGAACTCGGCCGCGATGCGCGCCTGGATCGCGAGCGCCTCGGCGAGCGGGGCCTCGGTCGACTGGCGCACGCACGCCACGATGCCGGCGCGTGCGGCCTCGGTGAGCGGCCCGTCCGCCTCGGGCAGCCCCGCCAGGTCCGCCGCCACGTTCGGCAACGCGCCCGTCGCGAGCGGCCGCCGCGCCGGTGCCGCGCCCGCGCCGGCGCCGC
>JANLWK010000286.1:0-2182 GCA_031364505.1 Candidatus Eiseniibacteriota bacterium
CGAGCGCTACCTGCGTCACATGGAGGTGCTCATCCACGCGACGCGCGCGTTCAAACCCCCCGCGTGAACGCGCCGATCATCCCCGGCCTCCGCATGCTCGCCGCGGCGGCACTCGTGTCTGGCCTCGTGCTGTTCGGATACGCCAGCGCCCAGCAGGCTCAGCGCCAGGGCGCGAACGACCCGCAGATCCAGATCGCCGAGGATGCCGCCGCGGCGCTGGCCTTAGGCGACGCGCCGGCGTCGATCGTGCCCGAGGGCCGCGTCGACCTCGCGCGGAGCCTCGCGACGTGGGTCACGGTGGTGGATCGTTCGAACCGGCCGATCGCGAGCTCGGCCATGCTCGACGGGCGCGTGCCGGTGCCGCCGCGAGGCGTGCTCGACTTCGCCCGGCGTCATCGCGAACACCGCATCTCGTGGGCGCCGAGGAGCGGCGTGCGCAGCGCCATCGTCGTCTGCTCCGCCGGCACGAGCGGTGTCGTCGTGATCGCCGGCCGCTCGCTCCGCGAGGTCGAAGCGCGTGAAGGACAGCTGGTCGTGATGATGCTGATGACGTGGATCGGGGCACTGGTGGCGGCCGTGTCGTGGGCGGCGCTGAGCGGGGGGTCCAAGCCCGCGAGAGCGCTGCGGGGTTAGGCGCCCTCCTGGCGGGAGGGCGCCGCCCCAACCGCCGCGGCGGCGCCTCCCCGAACGTGCTGCACACTTGTGCAGTCGATAGGGATCGGCGTAGCATCCCCCGATGCGCGCCGACTATCGCGAAGAACCCTGCCGCGGCGCCCTGAACCAGGTTCGCGGCATGATGTTCGACTGGTCGCTCAATCCCTACACGGGCTGCGTGCACCGCTGCGCCTTCTGCTACGTGCGCGCGTTCGAGAAGCGCGCCGACCGGCCATCGGACGACCGCTATGGGACCTCGATCCGCGTCAAGATCAACATCGTGCAGGTGCTGCGCGAGGAGCTGGCCCGGCCTTCGTGGCAGCGCGCGTGCGTCGTCATCGGCGCAGCGACCGATCCGTACCAGCCGGCGGAGGCCGAGTACCGGCTGACGCGCGGCTGCATCCGGGCGCTCGCCGACCACCGGAACCCGCTCGGCATCATCACGCGCGGCCCCCTCGTCGTGCGCGACATCGACGTGCTGCAGCATGCGTCCCGGCGCGCGAAGGTGAGCGTGCAATTCTCGGTGCCGACGATCGACGAGGCGGTGTGGAAGGCGACCGAGCCGTCCACCGCGCCGCCGATGGCACGCCTGCGCGCGCTCAGGCGCCTCGTGGACGCGGGCATCGACGCCGGTGTGGCGATGGCGCCGATCCTGCCCGGCATCTCGGATCGCCCCGAACAGCTCGAGGCGGTCGTACGCGCCGCGCGCGAGGCGGGCGCGACCCGGCTGTGGGCCGGCATGGTGCACCTGAGCCCCGGCACGCTCGAGCATTTCCTCACCGTGCTCGACCGCCATTGGCCGGAAGAGCGCGCGCGCTATGAGCAGATGTTCATCTGCCATCCGTACGTGAAGAAGGACGTCGCGACGCCGCTGCAAGAGCGGATCATGGCGCTCAAGCAGCGCCACGACGTGCGCGACCACCGCGCGCTCCGGCTCGTCCCGCCGCCCGAGCCGGTGCAGCTGGACCTCGCGATATAGGCGAGGCGTGCGCGTGTATGCTGTGCGCATGGCCGAGAATCTCGAGAGCGGTCGGTCCGCGATTAGGACGGTGGTGGTCTTCATCGTTGCGCTCGTAGTTGTCGCAACATATTGCGGGCGGACCGCTCACGATGAGCAGCCCATGGTGGCCGACAGCATCACACTCCGTGTTTTCCACAAGGGGTGGGGCAATAGTGAAACGGCCGAGTGCAACAGCGACGACTGGGGATGGGACTCGGTGACCTTTCGCTTGGCCAAGGGAGACACTGCAGATGGAAGAGGCGTGTTCCCTGAGGCTCCTCTGCAACTCGTCCGGGCGATCACGCCGGATTCCGTGTTGGTTTCATACCGTCCCAGGTATCTGTCGATCATCAGCAGCTCGGAGCAGCCTTGGTCGTTTGACGTGGACACTCTCCCCGCGTTGGATTCGGTCGTGATCTCATCTCGCGCACTCACCTTTGGCACCAACACGCTTGATGGCGGTTCGTACTTCCGGGTTCGAACTGTGTCGGCATGGCCCGAGCCGCCTCGGAAGCGCGTCCGCACGAC
>JANLWK010000297.1:0-5174 GCA_031364505.1 Candidatus Eiseniibacteriota bacterium
TCAAGACTTCAGATCGTCGTTTCGCACAGTGTTCATGCGGGTGACAGCGCTGTCCACGAGATAGACAGCGGCGCGGTTCGCCGACTTCGAACGACCTGCCCAGGGGCAGGTTCGGTGCCCTCACCTTGGCGCTCCAGACGCTGCCCGTGTTTACTGCGTGCATGAGCCGGCGACGCGGAGGCGCGAAGAGCCTTGTCCTGTTGATCGTGCTCGGCATCGCTGCGTGGCTCTTCGTGCCGGGTCTCGGACCCGATCTCGACGCGCAACCCCGCGCGGCGCCGGACTACGCGACCGCCGTCGCGCGCGTCGACTCGATGCGCGCGGCCGAAGCCCGCGCGCCCCTCATTCCCGAGGCGGGGAGCCTCGCGTGGCTGCATGGCGCCATGACCGACACCGCCGTCGTGCTGTTCCAGGGCTACACGGTGGTACCGGCGCCGTACGAAGTGGTCGCGCGCGGCTACTTCGAGCGTGGCTGCAACGTGTGGGCGCCGATGTTGCCGTTCCACGGCCAGCGCGACCGCATGACGCGGGACCTGTCCCGCCTGCGGCCGCGGGTGCTGCGCGCGTACGCCGACGACGCGGTCGACATCGCGGCGGGGCTCGGGCGCCACGTCGTTGTGCTCGGGATCTCGGGTGGCGGCGCGCTCGCGACGTGGTCGGCGATGGCGCGGAACGAAGTCGACGCGGCGGTCGTCATCTCGCCGGTCCTGCTGCCGCGCGGGGTGCCGGCGTGGGCAGGCCGGCCGATCGCGCGCGCGTTCCAGGTGCTGCCGGATCGCTACGCGTGGTGGAACCCGCAGACGCGCGAGCGCGAGCCACGGCTGGGCTACCCGCGGTATTCGTATCGCGGCGTCGGGTCGCTGCTGATGCTCGGGCTATGGGCGGATGCACGCGCGTCGGACCCGAACCACCATGTGCCCGACCGTGTCGTCCTCGTGGTGAACGAAGCGGACCCGTTCATTGATGGCCGGTACAACCGCGCGCGGTTCACCCGATTGTTCGGCCCCGTGCTGCGCGTCGTCACCGTGCCCGCCAGCGCCAGGCTCGCGCACGACCTCGTCACACCGGACGGCGCGAACCGCGAGCGCATTGGACTCGCGTATGCCTACCTGTCGCGCGCGGTGGGATTCGCGCTGCCGGATCCGCGCGGATGGCGGCCGCATCCGGTGAGGTGATCTTCAGCCCTTGGGCGTACCAGCCGGGAAGGGCGACGACCTGCGGGGCCGAACAGCTCAAGGTGCCACAATAGCCCCTCCGGTCGCCGCCCTTCCCGGCTACCCAGTCTGTCCTGTGACTTCGGCGCGGCGGTCACGCCTCCGGCTTGAGCTCCAGCTTCCGCATCTTCTTGTACAGGTGGCTGCGTTCAAGGCCGAGGCGGGCGGCGGCCTGGGCCATGTTGCCGCCGGTCGCGCGAAGTGCCGCCTCGATCTGCGCGCGCTCGAATTCTTGGACGGCGTCGCCGAGCCGGCCCGCGGCCGGTGCCGCGGCGGCGCGCGGCAGCACGTCGCGCACGGACTCCGGGCCGATCGTTTCGCTGTCCGTCATGATGACGAGCCGTTCGACCAGGTTGCGCAGCTCGCGGACGTTGCCGGGGAACGCGTGCCCGCGCAGCACATCGAGCGCGGCGGGCGTGAACCGTCTCGGCGCTTCGCCCAGCTCCTTCGCGATGGCTTCGGCGAAGTGGCGGACCAGCTCGGGAATGTCCTCGGTTCGCTCGCGCAGCGGCGGGACGCGAATCGGGATCACCGCGAGCCGGAAGTACAGGTCTTCGCGGAACGCGCCGCCCGTGACCGCGGCGTTCAGGTCGCGGTTCGTCGCGGCGATCACGCGCACGTCGACGCGGATCGGCCGGTTGCCACCAACGCGCGTCAGCTCGCTCTCCTGCAGCACGCGCAGCAGCTTCGTCTGCGCCCGCGCGCTCAGCTCGCCGACCTCGTCGAGGAACAGCGTGCCGCCGCTCGCGTCCTCGAACAGCCCGCGCCGAGCCTGGGTGGCGCCCGTGAACGCGCCGCGCTCGTGGCCGAACAGCGCGGACTCGATCAGCTCCTCGGGCATCGCGCCGCAGTTCACGGCGACGAACGGCTGGTCGCGCCGTGGCCCCGAGGCGTGCAGCGCCCGCGCGACGAGGTCCTTGCCGGTGCCGTTCTCGCCCTGGATCAGCACGCGCGCGGTGCTGGGGCCGGCGCGCTCCATCTCGCGCATCATCCGCTCCATGGCGGCGGAGCGACCGATGACGGCGTGTGCCCATGACGGGCGAAGCCGTGTGTTCTCGGCGCGTAGCGCGCGCGTCGCCCGCGCGTTGCGCAGCGTGACGAGCAGGTGCTCGAACGACAGCGGCTTCTCGAGGAAGTCGAAGGCGCCGAGCCGCGTCGCCTGCACGGCGAGGTCGATGGTGGCGTGGCCCGACATGACGATCACCGCGGTGTCGGGCGCCTCGGAGCGCAGCTCGCCGAGCAGGTCGAGCCCGCTGCCGTCGGTGAGCCGCACGTCCAGCAGCACGAGGTCGTACGGTTCGGCGAGCCGGGCGCGCGCCTCGGCGAGCGACGCGGCGACGTCGGCCTGGTAGCCCTCGCGGCCGAGGGCGGCCTGCAGGCTGCCGCGGATGTTCGCTTCGTCGTCGACGATGAGCAGCGTGGACACGATCAGCTCCCCGCGTTGGCCGCGCGCGCGGGACGGGTCAGCGGCAGGTAGATGCGGAACGTGGCCCCACGACCCGGCGCCGAATCGACCGCGATCGTGCCGTGGTGGTCGTTGACGATCCGCTCGACGAGCGTGAGGCCGAGACCGTGCCCGTCGGCCTTGGTGGTGAACCCGGGCACGAACAGGTTCGCGCGCTGCTCCGGCGACAACCCGGGGCCCATGTCCGACACCACGATCTCGAGCGACTCGCGGCCGGCGGCGGCGACGACGGTCACGCGGCCCTCGCTCGGAATCGCCTCCAGTCCATTCTTCACGAGGTTCACGATCGCCTGCCGAATCTGCCCGGGGTCGCACTCGATCACGGCGCCGTCATCCGCCCTGGCCATGCTCAACCGGCCCGCCTCGATCTCGTGCGCGTAGAGCGCGGCCACGCCGCCAAGCAGCGCCCCGACCGGGCAGGGTTCGAAGCGCGGAGCCGGCAGGCGGGCGAAGTCCGTGAACTCCTGCAGCAGCCGCTTGATCGATTCGATCTCCTCGGAAATCGTCCGCACCGATTGCTCGAGGATCTGCGGGAAGTCCGGTCGCTGCTGCTCGTAGCTGCGCTTGAGATCCGCCACGGAGATGGCGATCGGCGTGAGCGGATTCTTCACCTCGTGCGCGACCGCCTGCGCCATCTGCGCCCACGCCGCATGGCGCTCGCTCGTCTTCAGCCGCTCGCGGTACGCACCGAGGTCGAGCCGCATGCGGTCGAGTGCCAGGGCCAGCGATTCCAGCTCGCGCACGCCGTGCAGCTCGAGCGGCGTCTCCCACTCGCCGCGTGCGAGCCGCGCGGAATAGTCCGCGAGCCGCTCGACCGGCCGCGCCACGCTCCGCGACCACGCCCAGCCGAGCAGCGCCGCGACGCCGAGCCCCTCGAGCGCGAGCAGCAGGGCCGCCCACCGAAACGCCGCCACCGTCGCGTCGGTCTCGTCGGTGGCCACGTAACCGGCGAGTATCGGCGCGGAGGAGAGGCGGAGGTCACGGTGTGCCGAGAGATAGGCGCGCCCCGCGATGCGGACCCGGCCGTCGCCGGGCCACGGGTCATGGCCGAGCGACAGCGTCGACACGTTCGTGCGGTGCGGAAGCGCCTCGCACACCGCGAGGTCGAGGCCGGTCTCGCGCTTGTACGCTTCGAGCCGGCGACGATCGATGGTGCGACCGCCCTGGAGTGCTGCGACGTGCCGGCCTTCGTACAGGATCGGCGCCGAGGCCGAGATCACGACCGCCGTGTCGCCGTTCATCCGGTCGAACGACGTGCCCGTGTGCCCGTAGCGAGCCATGAGTTGCAGCAACATGGGATGGCGCTCGAACAGCGTGGCGCCGATTCCGCCGGCATCGGCGATCGCGGACCCGCTCGTGTCGACCACCATGAGGAAGTCGAGCCCCAGCAGCACGGCGCGGTCCGCCACGTAGTCGGCGAGGTCGCGGTCGCTCGCGGGGCGGAGCAGCACGAGCCGGCGCAGCGTCGGATCGGCCGCGGCGAGGCCGAGGCGCACGCTGTCCTGCTGCGTCGACGCGATCAGCCGCGACGACAGCGCCGCGAGCGACGTCTCGAGCCGCTGCGCCGCCTGCTCGCGCACCGTGTGCTCGGCGCGGCGGGAGAGCAACAGCATGCCGAGCGCGAGCGGGACGATCGCCACGAGGGCGACGCCCAGGACCAGCCGGAACCGGAGCGACGTCACGGCCGTGCGGCGGGCATGCGGCCGAGCAGGTCGGCCAGCGCGTCGATGCCGAGCGACTCGACGTATCCGCGCGTCTCGGGCGCGCACAGCAGCGGGCACGTCAGCGGAATCACGCGGACGAGCCCGAGCGGCTCGCGCATCGCGTCGAGCAGCACCGCCGGTGTGAGCGGCGCGCCACCATGCTCGCGCACCGCGCGGCCGAGTGAATCCGCGCGAGCGCGCACGGTGGGCGATGCCGACGCGCCCAGGTGCTCGGTGATCGCGAGGCCCAGGGAATCGGCCGGATGGATCAGGGCGTCGAGATAGAACAGCCGGAGCCCGGGCGGTCCCGGCTTCGCGTTCTTGCCGGAGGCCGGATGCGCGAAGAACCGCTCGATCGCGTTCGGGCGCGCGCACACCTGCCCGCGCTCCACCTCGACCACCGGCAGCGCCGACGTCCGCGGCATCGCGAGCCCCAGCGGCTTCGCCTCGCCGAGCCGCACGGGCGGCACGTCGAGCGCCGAGAGGTCGCCGCGGAACAGGAACCGGTTCAGGAAGTCGAGGCCCGCGCTGTCGGCACGCGCCGGCGACCGGGGGCCGGCCGCATCGGGCGTCCCGGGAATCACGGCGACCGCGGTCAGCGCGCCGCGCGTGCGCGTCGCCATCGGGCTGCCCTGCCAGCGCGGGCGTTCGCGCATGTGCGTCGACAGCTCGCCGGGCCAGAACAGCGACGCGTCCAGCTCGCCACGCTCGAGCGCGATCTCCTGGTCCGCGGCGTCGTCGAACGCGCGGATCACCAGCGTGTCGGGCCAGAACGAGGCTTCGGTGGTATCC
>JANLWK010000312.1:0-5345 GCA_031364505.1 Candidatus Eiseniibacteriota bacterium
TTCGGCAGCTACCCGCTCTACGCCACCTCGCCCGGCACCGGATCGGTGCCCGCGAGCCCGGGCTCGTATCCGCCGCCCGGATGGACGCTCACGTCCGTCACCGGTTCGGGCCAGACCGACACGCCGCCGTCGCGCGACTTCTGGTACTACGTGGCCTACGCGAAGGACGGCTGCGGCAACGCGTCGACGGTGTCCAACAGGACCGGCGGCACGCTCGACTACCACCTCGGCGACATCGGCGACGGCGTGACGCCCGGCACCGGCGACAACACGGTGAACACGGCCGACGCCTCGCTCCTCGGCACGCACTACGGCGCCTCGGGCGCGGCGCTCACCGGCTTCGAGTACATCGACGTCGGCCCGACGACGAACGGCACCACCGATGCGCGGCCGACGGTCGACCAGGTGGTCGACTTCGAAGATCTGGTCATGTTCGCGCTCAACTATTCGCGCCACTTGTCGCTCGCCGCCCGGCCCGAGTTGGCGCCGCGCGCTTCCGGCAGCGGCACGTCGCTCAGCCTGAACGCTCCGGACGAGGTTCGCGTCGGCGACGTGTTCGATGTTCCGGTCCGGATCTCGGGGGCGGGCGACGTGCTCGCACTGTCGATCCGGCTGGGATGGGACCCCGGGATCGTCGAGCCGGTCTCCGTGACCGCGGGAGATCTGCTCACGTCCCAGGGCGGCATGCTGTTCTCGCCCGGCCCCGGGTGCGCCGACGCGGCGCTGATGGGCGCCGGCTCGGGGATCGTCGGCGAGGGCACGGCGGTGGTCGCGCGCTTCCGCGCCGTCGCCACGGGCTGGCCCGGTGTCGCGATCGCCCACGTCATTGGGCGCGATCCTGAGAATCGAGACGCACGCGTCTCGATCTCGGGCTCGAACGCCGCGGGCGCGGATGTCAGCGCGACGCGGCTGATGCCGGTGATCCCGAATCCGACGACCGGATCCTCGGTGCTTCAGTACACGCTCGCGCGGCGCGGCGCGGTCGACCTCGCGGTGTTCTCGGTCGACGGCCGCCGCATCCGCTCGATCACGCACGGTGTCCAGGAGGTCGGGCGTTACCAGTTCCTGTGGAACGGCGCCGACGAGCACGGTGTGGTCATGAAGTCCGGGCTCTACTTCGTCCGGCTCGAGGTCGCGGGAGCGCGTCAGACGCGCGTCCTCGCGATCGTCCGGTAAGGGGGCCCGACCATGAAGACGACCCGGAATCGCAACCGCCTCGCGAATCGCGCGAAAGCCTCGCAACTGCTCCCAGCCGGGGGCTCACAGGAGAACGCAATGCCGTCGCGGTCGCGGTGGATCCGTACCCCAATCGCCCTCGCCATCGTGGGCATCGTCATCCTGGCGGCCGGAGGCGCCGCCTACGCCGCCAAGTCCGAGACCGCGCGGTCCACGCCCGTGCGTGCGGCGGACGAATCGGCCCCTAGCCCCGAGGCCCGCGAGGCGCGCGAGGCGGCCGAGCGGCACGAGGCCCGGGAAGCCGAGGAGCGGCGGGAGAGGGCGGAGCGGCGCGAGGCGCGCGAGGCCGCCCTGCGGCGCGCGCCGGCGGGTTCGACGAGTCGCGTGCAGATGTTCGAGCCCGAGACGGTGGTTCCCTCGCAAGTGGCCGGCATCACCGGCTCGGCGATCGTGAACTTCACCGACCTCGCGCGTGAGGAGCAGGCGCGCCGCATGCTGATTCCGGCGCCGCTCGTCCGTCCGCGCGTGACCACGGAGCTCAACGAGTCGGAGGAGATGGAGCACGGGCCGGAGGACGAGCCGTTTCCGCCCGGCTGGGACGTGCCGTCGCTCGTCAGCCCGGTGCTCAACATCGCGTCCCCGTCGCCGACGAGCAGCTTCATCGGGCTCGACGACATCGCGATGGCGGACTCGAGCTACATCATCATCCCGCCCGACGTCGCCGGCGGCGTGGGCCCGACGAAGGTGATGGACTCGTTCAACAACAACTACCGGATCCAGGACAAGACGACCGGGGCCACGCTGCTGACCCTGGGCACGGCGACGTTCTGGAATCCCGTCGTGACGAACAAGGCGCTGCTGAACCAGCTCACCGACCCGCGCACGACCTACGACCCGATCCAGAATCGCTGGATCGTATGCATGCAGACCACGAACAACCCCGGCATGCTCCTGTTCGGCGTGTCGCAGTCGAGCGACCCGGCGGGGAGCTGGTTCCTGTACGCCATCACGCCCGGGTTCACCAGCTCGCCGGTCCTCGACTTCCCGGTGATCGGCTTCAACAAGAACTGGATCGCGATCACGGTCAACGCCTTCTCGTCCGGCGGCCTGTTCAACCGCGGCGGCTGCCTGATCGCCAACTATCCCCAGGCGGCGGCCGGCACGCTCTCGACCGTGTCGATCGTCAGCCAGACGCTGGGCACGCATTTCAGCACCGCCCCGTGCGTCACGATCTCCGCGACCGAGGACACGCTCTTCCTCGCGCTGCGGCGCAGCACGACGCAGTACTCGATCGACCGCATCACCGGAACGCCGGCCGCCCCGGTGTACGCGAGCGGCGGCACGGTCACCCGCACGGGCGGCGCGTGGGCCGTGCCGACGAGCGGCAACCTGCTGCCGCAGAGCGCGCCGAACGCGGGTGCCAGCTCGTGCGGCGCGACGCCGTGCAAGATCGAGACCCAGGACGACAACATCCGTTCGTCCCCGGTGTACCGCGTCGATTCCTCGACCGGCCGCGGGTTCATCTACTTCACGCAGACCGTCGGCCTGCCGTCGGCGGGCCAGACGCACACCGGCATCCAGTGGACGAAGGTCACGCCGAGCACGACGCCGGTGTTCGCGGACGGCGGCCGCATCGAGGACGCCACGGCGACGGCGACCAACGGCGGCAAGTGGTACGCCTATCCGTCCATCGCGGTGAACTCGGTCGGCGACTGGATCATCGGCTACTCGCAGTTCTCCTCGGCGCAGCACCCGGCCGCGGGCTATTCGTTCCACGACCACACCGACGGGCTCGGCGTGATGCGCGACCCGCTCGTCTACAAGGCGGGCGACGACTACTACCACAAGGATTTCGGCAGCGGCCGCAATCGCTGGGGTGACTTCAGCGCGGCGCAGGTCGACCCGTCCGACGACCAGACGCTGTGGGTGCTGCAGGAGTACGCGAAGACGCGCACGAGCACCGACGACGGCACGACGGGCGCCAACGGCAGCAAGTGGAGCTCGTACTGGGCCAGCGTCCAGAGCAGCTTCATCATCACCGCGTCGGCCGGGGCGAACGGCTCGATCTCTCCCAACGGCGGGGTGTCGGTCTCGCCCGGCGGCGGCCAGACGTTCACGATCACGCCGAACGCGTGCTACCACATCGCGGACGTCGTGGTGGACGGCTCGTCGCGGGGCGCCGTGGCGAGCTACTCGTTCACGAACGTGACGGCCAATCACACGATCTCGGCGACGTTCGCGATCGACACCTACACGATCAACGCCTCGGCGAGTGCCAACGGGTCCATCTCGCCGAACGGCGCGGTCTCCGTGAACTGCGGATCGAACCAGGCGTTCACGATCACACCGGCGGCCTGCTACCACGTGGCGGACGTCGTCGTGGACGGCTCGTCGCGCGGCGCGCTCACGAGCTACACGTTCTCGAACGTGCTGGCCAACCACACGATTGCCGCGTCGTTCGCGATCAACACGTACACGATCGCCGCCTCCGCGGGCGCGAACGGCTCGATCACGCCGAGCGGCACGGTCAACCTGAACTGCGGCGCCAACCAGTCGTTCGCGATCGCGGGCGCCGCGTGCTACCACGTCGCGGACGTCGTGGTGGATGGCAGCTCGCGCGGCGCGGTGAGTAACTACACGTTCTCGAACGTGCAGGCGAACCACACGATCACCGCCTCGTTCGCGATCGACGTGTACACGATCAACGCGTCGGCCGGCGCGAACGGATCCATCACGCCCTCGGGTGCGGTGTCCGTGAACTGCGGCGCGGCCCAGGCCTTCACGATCGCCGCGAACAGCAACTACTACATCCAGAACGTCGTGGTCGACGGCAACTCGGTCGGCTCGACAGCCAGCTACACGTTCTCGAACGTGACGGCGAACCACACGATCTCGGCGAGCTTCGCGCCCGATCTCGCGACGATCGCGGTCGCGTCGACCTCGACCGTCCTGT
This sequence comes from Candidatus Eiseniibacteriota bacterium, assembly GCA_031364505.1. GTDB lineage: Bacteria > Eisenbacteria > RBG-16-71-46 > RBG-16-71-46 > RBG-16-71-46 > JANLWK01. Next base: position 4,130 of record JANLWK010000312.1, read on the forward strand.
GCCCGACGCACCCGTGCGAGACACTGCCCGTGACGATCTCGCGCAGCGGCACGGGCGCCGTGCTCGGATTCAGCGTCACGTTCCAGCTCTCGCCGCAGCTGACGCTGTGCGCCGGAACGTCGAGCGTCGTCCAGGGCAGCTTCCTCAGCTCGGCGGGGATGACGCTGTTCAACGTCATCGACCACGGCGGCGGCTCGTACTCCGCGGACGGCGCGGTCATCGACAACTGCGGCGCCACGGGGTCGAGCGGCACGTTGTTCACCATCGCGGTCGCCAGCTCGAGTCCGAGCGGACCCGGCACGGTGACGATCACGTCGCTCAAGCTGCGCGACTGCGCCAACCTCACGCTGTCCACGGCCGCCGGCCCGCCGGCGACGGTGCCGATCGACAACGCGGCGCCGGTCGTCGCGGTGACGAGCCCGAACGGCGGCGAGACGTGGGCGATCGCCTCGTCGCAGTCCATCACGTGGACCGCGACGGACAACGTCGGCGTGGTGAATGTCGACCTGGCGTACTCGACCGACGGTGGCGCCACGTATCCCAACGTCATCGCAGTGGCGGTCGCCAACACGGGCTCGTATCCGTGGACGGTGCCGAACGTGACGACGAGCCAGGCGCGCGTGCGCGTGACGGCGCACGACGTGAATTGCTCCTCGAGTGCGGACGCCAGCGACGCGGACTTCACGATCGGCACGCCAGCCTACACGATCACCGCGAGCGCGGGTGCCGGCGGCTCGATCTCGCCGAGCGGCGCCTTGGCGGTGTCGAGCGGCGGCAGCCAGTCGTTCACGATCTCGGCGGATCCGTGCTACTCGATCACCGACGTGGTGGTGGACGGCAGCTCGCGAGGCGCGGTGTCCAGCTACTCGTTCACGAACGTGACGGCGGACCACACGATTTCCGTGTCGTTCACGCTGCGCACGTACGCGATCCAGACCGCGTCGGGACCGAACGGCACGATCAGCCCGAGCGGCACGGTGTCAGTGAACTGCGGCGCGGACCAGACGTTCACGCTCACGCCGGCCGCCTGCTACCACGTCGTGGACGTCGTCGTCGACGGCAGCTCACGCGGGCCCGTGTCGGCGTACACATTCCTGAACGTGCAGGCGAACCACTCGATCGCGGGCGTCTTCGCCGCGAACACGCTGGCCGCCTCCGCCGTGACCGACCTGGGTGCGTCGCAGCTCCGCACGGGCAACGACACGGACGGCACGAC
>JANLWK010000324.1:0-15979 GCA_031364505.1 Candidatus Eiseniibacteriota bacterium
CGAACATCAGCATCGGCGCGGTCATGAGGCCCGCCATGTACGCCTGGTTGAGGCTGTTGTGTACATTCGCAAACCTGTCGACCATGGCGTACATGAGCGCATACATCGCGACAAAGGACAGCGCCGCCATGATGGCCAGGCCGCGGTAGTGGCCGGCGTTCGCCTTCATGGCGTGCTTCGTGTGGGTTTCCATGGGAACCCTCCTATTGCGAGCGTGCATGTCGGGTGAGTTCAATGGCCGGTGTGCACCCCTGTGCCAGCACTGGAAGAGATGCTGACCACGGTGGGCAGCGTGAAAGACGCTGTCTGCACGTTCCCCCGATGCTGGAATTGGACGAATACGCGGTAACGGCCGGGCTCCGCGAAATGCACCATGAACGGGATCTGCCCGGTCCGAAGAGCGGCCGGGTCTTCGAGAGCGTGGCTATGGATGAATGCCAGATCTCCCTCCCGCAAGATCACGGCGTGGCCATTGGCTCCGAGATAAGGTTCGAGATCGCTCACTGCCGCCCCGCCGCGGCGGATCGTAAACGTCAGCCGCGACTCCGCTCCCGCCTGAAGTGTGTCGGGCTGTGTCAGCCTGACCTCATAGTCCCCGGCGGTCACCGAATCAGAGGGCTCGGGCAAGCTCTGCGGCTGGTAGCTCCCCTCATCCCCGACAGTGAGGTCGATCGGCACGGTCAAGGGCAGCGCCATTCCATCGGGGCCAGACATGCCGCCAGCCGGCGCGAAGTCTGCGAAGAGTCGGTAGAGCCCAGCGCTCGGCAGCGTGAGACCCCGGACGGTGAAGCGTCCGTCCGCGGCAGAGAACACCGGGTGCAAGTGTTGGAATTGCGTAAGGTCGTGACGGACGACAATGAAATGCATGATCTTCTCGTGCACCGTCTTGAACTCTCGCAACGTCGCCCCACGATCGTCGACGATACCGAAAGCAAAGTCGGTCGGAACACCGGGACGCCAGCCCTGAGCCGACGTAAGGACGCGCACGCAGTAACTGCGGTGGCTTTGTGTGGGGGCAGTCCTGGTCAGCTGGCCATCCGGTCCACAGTACACTTGGGCGGAGTTGTCACGCTGCGCGCAGGACGCGATCACGCCTGCGATCACCACAACCGCCACGAACGCGGCGATTGCGGCAGAGTTCCATTGCTGTCGAGAGGTCATGGGCAGAACCTATCCGAATGCCTCGATGAATGCATCTCGCGTACCTTCGTGGTATTTCGGGGGCAACATGGCCTGACTTTGGGTGTCGTCCGGGCCGATCAAGCCCGGACCCGCCACGATCAGAGGCAAGCTCATGAGGCTCACGCGCAGGCTCTACGATCCATTCATCCGATGGACCATGCCGGCGCAAACCTATCGCCGTGTGGCACTGTCCACGGCCGATATCGCATCGGGACAGTGCGTCCTGGATCTCGGATGCGGAACTGGATCACATGCTTCGCTCATCCAGCGCGACCATCCCGGCGTGATCGTGGTTGGAGTAGATGTTGATCTGGACGCCTTGCACTTGGCGCGGGCCCGTTCAGACAAACGTGGCGTTCCTGTTCGCTTTCAATGTGCCGCCGCCGCCGCGTTGCCCTTTGCCACGAATACATTTGACCATGTGTTCTGCTCATTGCTACTGCACGACCTTTCCCATGCCGACAAGGAGCGTGCGCTTCGCGAGGCCGCTCGTGTGCTTCGGCCCGGCGGCGTTCTGCACCTTATCGACTTCGTGGCTCCGGAGGGTTGGCGTATGCGTGCGGCATTTTTTCTGATTCGCGCCACGCACCGCGGAACCTGGCTCGAGGACAACATCGAAGGAGCGCTGCCGGGACTCATTGCGGCCGCAGGGCTGCTCGATCCATTCGAGGTGACGAGAGTGTCGACGATATGCGGTACGGTGGCCATTCTTCGCGGGCGCAAGCCCGGCTAGCCGCGGCCTGGCGCTGTCCCACAATTGTCCCCGAACTGTCCCCGTCCTGCGTCTACTCCCGTCCACTTCCGTCGTCTGAGTCCTCGAGTAAGTCCTTGTCTTTGCGCGTTTGGTCGACTGGTTGCGACGATGGTTTGCCCCGGTCGGTCGCTTCGAATCCCGTTGGGGACGCCAGCTCTCAACTCGCGCGTCGCAGCACTTCCACCTCGCGCTGGAGCCGCCCAGCCAAGCGATCACGTTCCACATCGAGATCATGGGCTGCCTGGAGATTCAGCCAGAACCGATCAGAGGTTCCGAAGAAACGCGCCAGTCGCAGTGCCGTGTCGGCGGTGATCGCGCGCTTCCTGAGGACGATCTCGTTGATTCTCCTGGCTGACACGTTGAGTCCCTTTGCTAGCCGATACTGAGACAAGCCCAAGGGCTCGAGGAAGTCCTCCAGCAGGACCTCTCCCGGGTGAATCGGTGTCAGTTTCTTGGTTGCCATGAGCTCTCCTTCAGTGGTAGTCCACGATCTCGACGTCGTGGGCATCGCCTCCCTCCCAGCGGAAGCAGATACGCCACTGGTCGTTTATCCGGATGCTCCACTCCCCGGCACGATCACCGCGAAGCCTTTCGAGGCGATTGCCCGGCGGAACGCGAAGATCTTCCAACGTGACCGCTGCATCGAGTTGCCTCAGCTTGCGCAACGCGATGCGCTGAACGTCCGCCCCGAACCTCCGGACAGGTCTGCGGTCATAGAGCTGCTTGGCGTCCTTGTCTCGGAAGCTCTGAATCACCGTGCCATAATAACGCGTGGCGTTACTATGCACAACCGGGAACAGCTACGCGGCCAGGGCATGTCGGAGCGCGTCCATCCCGCGAAGCCATGCCGCCTGCCGGTTCGAAGCAGATCCCGTTGGGGACGCCAAAGAACTTGTGCCGTTCGCACCGTTCAGCGACTTGCCCCTTGTACGGCAACCCGCGTGGCCGGCTCGCGACTCCGCCCGCTCCGCGCGCTTGCGCCGCCCCCGTAAGTTCGTGTAAAGAACGCCCTCGGAGAGGTGGCTGAGCGGTTGAAGGTGGAGGTCTCGAAAACAACTGACCTAAATTCACACGTCGATCGCCGAAGCGACCGGAACTCTCTGCCAGCCAATCGCTCAGATCTCTCATGACGGTCGTCTGCCAAGGTTCCTGAGGGCGCGTAGGTGGGCAGGTTTCGCCAGCGCTTGCCAGGAATGGTTACCCATTGGGCTCCAAACAGCCGCATCTACGTCTTCGGCTCGATCGCGCGGGGCGATGCGGACAAGGTCAGCGACTACGATCTCATGGTGATCGTGCCCGACGATTCGACGCCCGAGCGCTGCGGCAGCCGCCTCGCGTACCAGGCGCTGCGAGGAACGGGCATCGCCGCCGACGTCCTGGTCTGGACTCGCGGCAGTTTAGAGCATGTCGTTGCCTCGCTGCCGGCCACGGTCCTGCGTGAGGGCAAACTCCTCCAGTTGACGGGCGTAACCGGGCAGTAGTGTCATGAAGGATCCCGCGCCCTCACGGAACGCAGACCCGGCGCGCCATCGCGCACTCGAAGAGAGGCGTCTCGCCGCCCGCCGCGAAAGGCTCGTCATCAAACCGGGAGTACCACCCGACCTTCGCGTTGAGAGTCCGTCTGGGTTCTCCTACCACGTTCAGGTCAGGGGCGGAGCCAGTGGCCCTCACTCCTGCGACTGCCCCGACTTCGAGGCGAACCGCCTGCACACGTGCAAACATGTGGAGCGAGTTCGGACTTGGCTGGGCTCTTCGCGATCGCGGCTTCCGAACGAGCACCAACGCGAAGCTCGGCGGCCGCGCATCTACCTCCACTTCGGCGATGTCGTCGAACCTCGTCTGTTCGGACGCCCCAGAGGCGGGGATGCGACCGTCTTACAGCGGTTTTTCGATGAACGGGGAATCCCACGGCGTTCGTTCGCGGGGGACGAGAAGGATCTGCAGCGGTGGCTCACGCAATTCGGGGACCGCGTGGAGCGGCAGGCGATGGATTGGGTCGGTCAGCGCGTCGAACGACGTCCAGTTCTACCAGATTGCGCCTTCGCACACATCCTGCCCGCGCTTGGGCTAAAGCCGTATCCCTATCAGTGGACAGGCGCCGAATTTCTCGCGCGAACTGGCCGCGCGCTGCTCGCCGACGAGATGGGGCTCGGGAAGACGATTCAAGCGATTCTGGCCGCCGCCGCGCTGAGACGCGCCTCGAAGCCGGCACGCAGTGTGACGATCGTGTGTCCCGCCAGCCTGCGCGGAGCGTGGGCCGATGAAATTCACCGTCTTCTCAGAGAAGACGTGGTGCCGCTCGAGGGGACGTCGCATCAGCGAGCGGGAACGATTACTTCGCGTCCGGCCTGGCTCGTGACCCATTACGAGCAGATCCTCCGCGATCACAGGCACCATGAAAGCCAACCACCCGACTTGCTCATCATCGACGAGGCGCAACGCGCGAAAGGGCTGTGGACACGCACCGCGCGGGTTCTCAAGTCGATTGCGGCCCCATACGTCTTCGCGCTTACCGGGACGCCCCTCGAGAATCGCCTCGAGGAGGCCTATGCGATCGCGCAGCTCATCGACCAGAGGCTCCTCCCCCCGCTGTGGCAGCTCGACCGCGACCATTTCGTGCGAGAGCAAAACGGGCGCCGTGTAATTCTCTACCAGGGCTTGGGGGCACTTCGCTCTCGGTTGGCCCCCGCGTTCATGCGCCGCCGCAAGCAGGACGTAGCGTTGGATCTGCCTGAGCGGCTCCGCTCCACCGCGATGCTTCCAATGCACGAGGCCGTGGTGCCCACCTACGACGACGTCCTCGCCCAGGTCGCGCGGATCGCCGGCAAGAAGGTGCTGCTCCCCGCGGACCTCGAGCGTATCCAGCGGCTGTTGGTGATCGCGCGGCGCTGTTGCAACGGGCCACACATGCTGGGACTGGACGTCGCAGATCGAAAGGTACCCAAACTCGAGGAGTTGGAGCAGGCGTTGCGCGATCTCTGCCTCGGAGAGGGTCGCAAGGCGGTGGTGTTCTCGGAGTGGACGGACATGACCGACCGCGCTGAAGCACTATCCCGCAGGCTTCGCCTGCCGGTGTTTCATCTGCACGGTGGCGTTTCGGTGCGATCGAGGCCGGCGTTACTGCGAGCATTCTCCGACCAGAAGGGGGCTGCCGTTTTCGTGAGCACCGATGCGGGCGGCGTGGGGCTCAATCTTCAGGTTGCAGATGTGGTCATCAATCTCGATCTGCCCTGGAACCCGGCCCGGCTTGAACAGCGGGTCGCGCGTGTGCATCGGATCGGATCCAAGGGGACGGTGCAGGAACTACTCCTGATCACAAAGGGGAGTATCGAGGAACGCATCCTGGGTCTTCACGACACGAAGCGCGGCGTTCTCGCCAATATCTGGGACAAGGGGCAACAGGATGTGATCGCCGCGCCGGGTGGGAGCGGCGCCTTTCGCGAGATGGTGGCGGCCCTATTGCAGAGGCCGCAGTCATCAGTCGCGCAAGCACCGTCGTCCGCTGCGTCGCCTGAATCGAACGATGCCGGGACGACGCCCGAAATCGTGGTCGGGGTCGAGGCATTCGATTCCGCCGAGCCGACCGCATCAGATGTCCGGGCGCTTCTCACTGACCCCGCCGCCGCAGTTGCTGTCGATCGACCGGCAGACACCGCATCGATCGTGGACCTGAGCGCACTGTCCGCGGCGATCGCCGCAGTCGCCCCGACGATTTCGTCCGATCATCGAAAGTCACTCGCCACCGTATTTCGCGCGCTTGCGGACGCGCTCGAGACGCCGTGAGCCCGTACTCCGGCGCGCTTGCCGATCACCCACGGATCGTACGCAGCGCCAGTTCCAACCAGGAGAAGCCGATCCGTTCCTGTTCCAGTCGCACATGGGGTCCCAATCGATCCTCTCGGAGTTCTTCGTAAAGCCGCCGTTCCGACTCGTCCAGCCGATCGAGTGCCCCTTCGTGCTGGGTGGGTTCCTGCTCCCACCACGCGGCGTGCTCTATGAGCGTCTCGCGATCCATCAGCAACGATCGAGTCTCCGGCAACGTCGCACGTAGCCGGTCCAGCATGGCAAACCCGTGCGTATCGATGTCGCCCCAGTAGTGCACCGTCTTGTCGCGAAGCCAGCCAATCTCTGCGAGCCGTTCTAGGCCGTACCCGAGCCCGAAAATCACCACGCTGTCCGACATCGGCGGAAACACGAGGCCGTTGATCTCGTTCTCCGCGATGAATACTCGTCGCACGGACAGCTCCAGCCGCCCGAACTCGACCGCGGTTGTCGTGAGGTCCGTCATGCCTCGGATCGAGAGGCGCTCGTCGAGTATCCGGAAACGGACCAGTGCCGGCTTGGCCCGCAGTCCATAGCGACGCTCGAACTGGCGGGTGGGCGACATCTCGCGATTCACAGCCTCGGGCGGTAGCGCGTGGTCCAGCAGTTCGGCGATGAGACCTCGCCGCGACTCTATGAACTTGGTGTCTGCGCCGGCGACGTCCACTTGTCTCAGATAGATTTCCGGACGCGGGTGCTCCTGGAACCATGTGATGACCGCCAGCACCCGTGCCCATTCATCGGCATACGTCAGTGCGGTCATTGGCTTGCTCAGCACCCAGTCGACCAGCGTGGGACAAGCACGCTCGGTCGATGCCACCAGCCCTCGCCAGAGTTCGGCCTCGTCGCGCTTGCCGATGAGCACGAGGGCGTCCAACGGCGTGGGCACCACGATTCCCGAAGGCACGCGGTTGGTCCCGAGTTGGCGATGACGGATCTCCGACCAGCGAATCTCGTAGCCGAAGCCCAGGGAGACTCTGCTTCCCTCCTCGAGTTCGCGGATCCAGCGCCGGACGTCGTCGAAGCGGTCGACGAGCTCTCGAGGCTCCGGCCGCGAGAAGCGCGCCAGCAACGGAAAGAGGGGTTCGCCAGAGGGCGGCGCCAAGAGATGGCCGCGGTCCCAATACCGTTGGACCTGCGCCTTGATGTCCTCCGGCGTCGTCCAGGTCATGGCGCCGGAGCGGCGGCGCGGGAGGCACGTTCGGCCTTGTACTCCTCGATCGTCAGATTGCGCAGCATCGAACGACAACCATCTTCGTTGTTGACGAAGCCGACCGCTGCGACATGCGGCTCGATGACATGGATCTTCTGCAACGGAGTCACGATCAGGAGCTGCAGTCGCAGCTTCGCGAACAGAGCCAGGGCGTAACGCGCCGACTCGTCGGAGCCGCGACCGAAGGCTTCATCGATCGTGACGAAGCGGAAGGAGCGCGACCGTGTGGCTCCCCACTCGAGACCGAACTGATACGCGAGGCTCGCCGCCAGCACGGTGTAGGCCAGCTTTTCCTTCTGACCACCCGACTTCCCGCCCGAGTCGGTGTAGTGCTCGTGCTCTCGATCATCCTCGCGCCAGCGCTCGGAGGCTGCGAACACAAACCAGCCCCGCACGTCGGTGACCTTCCGGGTCCACCGGCGATCGAGCTCCGTGGATCCCTGTCGCCCCTGAAACCGTTCGATGATCCGCTTGACCTGGTCGAACTTGCGCTCCGAGTATGCCTCTTCCTCTGACGACGTGAGTGCGCCCTCCGTGCAGGCGCGAAGATCCTTCTGGAACTCTCGGATCTCCGTGTCGGTCGTCGGCTCGTCCTCGAGGAGGATGTAGCGACCGGGGTTGTAGTCGATTTCGCGCAGAGATTGGTTGATCAGGGCGATGCGCTCCCGGATACTCTGGCGCTCGCGGGCGAGCTGTGACTGGAAGTTGGCCACCTCGCGAATGGTGTTTTCGTTCAAGAGCGCCTTGAACCGCGCCTCGAATTTCGGCAGGTCGTCTGAGCGCAGCCGCTCCAGCACGGCCTCGTACTCGGCCGCCGCCGCGACGGACGCATCCGTCTCTTGGGTTTCGAGCGCATAGTCCTTCCGGTACGCGGTCATGGCGGTGACGATCCTCTCCGCCAGTCGGCTCAGCCGGTGCGTGGCGCCGTCGATGCGCTCCTGCAGCCACTGGCGCATGTCCTTCTCGCGGTTGTCGCAGGACTCGACGGTCAGCGTGTGCGGACCCAGCGCCTCTTCACGCAGTGCGAGGAGCCGCGGGAACAGATCCCGCAGCTCGTCCGCAGTCGACGACAGCAGCGCCGCGCAGTCGTCCGCCAGCGCGCGCGCCTGCCGTTGCTTCAGATTCGTCTCGGCCCGCTGTTCCGTCTTCTGCTTGAGATCGCGCTCGGTCGAAGCGATTTCCCCTTCCAGCGCCGCGAGGCGCTCCACGAGCGTGCGAAGCACGTCTGACCCGGCCTCGAGCTGCCGCCGCTCCTCGTCGAGCACGTGGATCTCGAACACCAGAGGCCTCCAGTCCAGCTCCCGAAAGCTGGTCCAGCCTTCGAGCCGCTGCGTATCGGCAATTCGCTGAGACAGCGTCTCGAGCCTTGCCTTCAGCTCCTCCACCACTCGGGCGCCATTCTGGATCTGAGTGTCCAGGTTGCGCGCGCTCATCTCGAGCGCCACGATCTTCGCCTCGTTGGACCAGCCGAGCACATAGCGCGAACGATCGTCCAGACGGTTGCGATCGTCCTTCTCGTGCCTCTCGCCCTTGCCCTTGGTCTGCCCTGCGCGCGTGATCGCGCGCTGCTCGCGACGGAATTGATCGAGCGAATCGCAGCACGAGTAGTCGAACCGGTTCGCGAGTTCAGCCTCGAGCCATCCGAACATCGACGAGTCGGGCTTTACCGCCAACTTGCGCACGAGAGAGTGCGGCTCCACGGCGTCGACCCAGCGGTCCGATGAACGCGCCTCGCGCACGCGGTAGTAAACGAGCCGGCCACCGAGCTGAGTACGATCCACCCATTCCGCGACCCTCGGGTAGTGAGCGTCGTCAACCAGCAGTGAGAGCCCAAAGTTGTGCAACAAGCGTTCGATGGCGCCTTCCCAGTCGGAAGCGTCCTCGCGCACCTGGATCAACTCTCCCGCGAACGGCAGATCCTCTTCGCGGACGTCTCCCAGCCAGGCGCACAGACTCGCGCGCAGTTCGAGCATGCGGGAGGGAACATTGGACCGCCGCTTCCGCAACGAGACCAGCTCCGCCGAGATTTCATCGTGCTCGGCGCGAAGCCGGCGGAAGTCCACCTCGGCATCGGTGCGGGCGTTCTGCGTCTCGGCCTGGCCCGAGAGCGCTTCATCGCGTTCGGACGCGACGGCGAGCTGATTGGCGAAGAACGTTGCCTCGTCCACCGCCGGCAGCAGCCCGAGCGAGTTCGCGACCAGGTCGTACCGCGCCGAGCGCCCCCGCCGGTCCTCCTTCTCGGCCTCCTTTCGCGCGATCTCGGTGCGAATGCGCTCCAGGCGGTCGCCGCCGTTGTTCGAGATGGCTTCCTTCAGCTCGTCGCGCGTCGTCCGCTGTTCTCGTTGGTGTGAATCCAGCCTGTCGATCACGGCCCCGAGCCGCGCCATGTCCTGCTCGAGTGTGGTGATCCGCCCTTGCAGTAGTTCCATCTTCCGGGCGGCAAACCAGGGACGCAGCGCCTCGCGGCACGAGCGTAGCTCTTCGATTTCGCGATCCAGCTCGGCGTGACGCCGGCAGTCCGCGACCAGCGGCGTGAGCCGCTCGATTTGCGCCTTGGCTTTGAGCACCGCTTCGTGCGAGCGGTTGAGATTCTCGAAGTGGGAGATCAGCGCCCCGATGCGCTGCTCGACCGGGAACTCCTCCAGCATGTGCTGCCGCACGAAATCGGTCAGGTTCCCGACCGATTTCATCGACACCGTCTGGTGAAAGAGCTCGAGCGCCTGTTCGTTCTCGATCCCGAAGCGGCGTCGGAACGCCGAGCCGTACGGAGGGAAGCTTTCGAACAACTCGGTCTGCCCCAACCGGCGCAATCGCTTGCGCAAGTCGGCGATCTCGGAGCCGAATCCACTGAAGTGCTCTTGGATGGACAGATCCCCGTCGGCGAGCAGGAACAGCCTCGCGGGCTGCCCTTCCGAATCCTTGATCCAGAACACCTGCGCCAGCGTTACGTGCTGCCCATACCCCTCATTGAAGAAATGCCCCAGCACCACGGAGTAGGTGTTGTGGTCGCGAAGCCCGACCGGGCGGGCACTGCTGCCCGCCTCGGACCGCTCGGCCTTGTAATACCCGAACACGTACGATTTCAGAGTGCGTTCGCGGCTCTCGGCGCCCGCCGCCTTGTTGTACGCGATCCGTTGTGGCGGCACGAGCAGTGTGATGATGGCATCCACAAGGGTCGACTTCCCAGAGCCGATGTCCCCGGTGAGCAGCACGTTGTTGCCATGCAGGTCGAAGCGCCAGACGTGCTGGTCAAAAGTGCCCCAGTTCAGCACCTCGAGGCGGTGGAGGCGAAACCCCGCGCGCTCATCCGAAGAAGCGAAGTCGAGCAGAGGCTGCGTGTCCGCGGCATCGATGCTCACGAGAGTTCGGTCTCCTCGACCGGCATGGAGGTGGCGGCGTGTTGCCGATAGATCTTGAGCTTGCGGTCGAGCTCGCTCAGCCATTGGGCATCGACGTAGGTCTTGAGAATGCGCCGGACCTCGTATTGGTCGTCCTGGCCGCGCAAACGTCGTATGAATCCCATGTCGATGATTCTGTTGATATGGCCGTCGACTCGCTCGACGAAGCGCACCTCGTTCGCCGACTCGGGCAGGAACAAGCGCAGCGCCTCCACGATCTCATCGCGGCTGAGGATCAGCCGGGTCTCGCCGCCGGTGGCGTCCAGCTCGACCAGCTTCTTGCGTAGCAGCGCCAGCAGCAGGCTGACCGGGTAGCTGAGCTGGCGCCGCGGGACCAGACGCGGCAGCTCGGGCTCCCCCGCCGCGGGCGCGCGCTGCCGCAGGTAGGCGCAACCTTCTCCCTCATCGAGCACCAGCTCCAATCCCAATACCGAGACGTGATCGCGTACGCGTGCCTGCAGCTCCAGCAACGCCTGCCAGGCTGAAAGGTCGTTGTCTCGATACATCACGCCCTTGAGAAGCGCGATCAACGCGAGCGAGAGATGAGCTTCCGGTGCGTTCATGGGCGTTGGTACACGATCAGAGGCAGGGTCGCCTGCCGGGCGACACCCCGAAGATCAATCCAGGTGACGGTCTGTCGTTCGTCATCGTCGATCACGTGGCGACGGTCCTCGGCCGCCATGCCGAAGTAGGCGAGCAGTTCCGCCAGCCCCTGTTCCAGCGGATACGCCTCGAGCAGCTCCCCCAGAGATACCTGCGATCGCGCCTGCAGGGCCCGCCGCACGTTTGCCGCCAACCGCTCCCGGTCGATGTAGATCTGGTCGAACAGCACGTCCGCCGCAACGATGACTTCCGACTCGGTCACCGCGCGCCCGTCGATGACCGGCTTGAGTGGTGGCATGAACAATGGTCGATCCATCGGCAGCTCGATCGCCGGTGCGCTTTCATCGATCTCGGCGAACATCCCCGCAGGGGGCTCATCGCGTACCGCGAGCGCCCGTTGCTCGATGTCGCGAAGGATCTGCATGATTCGCCGGTTCTCCAGGAACACCTGGTCGTCGAGGTAACGCCGTAGTTGCTCGGAAAGGCGCGCGATCGTGCGCTGCGCCACCTCTCCAGCCTCGAGCCAGTCATAGTGTACGCGCATGAGGCGCGGGTCGGGTTGGAGCGCCAGGACGGGCTCGAGCGCGAACACACGCTCGAGCAACATGGTGAGCTCGTCCTGCCGGACCGGCGACATCAGGAAGTCCCAGAATGCTCGAAAACTGCGCCCCTGATCCGAATCGCTGATCGCGTCCCGATCGCCGAAAATCTGCTCCAGGAGCTGTCCCTTTCCGCCTTCCCACAGCGCGATCCGCTCCCGAACCGCTCGGTCGAGTTGGCGGAAGTTCTGCTCCACCTCGCGGAAGTCCGACAGCAGCGCGCGCGCGGTAGTCGCCATCTGGAGAAAGCGATCCTTGACCTGCGTGTCGTCCATCAGCGACACGTGTCCGCCCTCGATCCGCAGGATCTCGCCCTCGATCTGCGACTTGCGTTTCTCCAGCTCGGCGAGCCGCACGTCGCGATCCCGCTCCGTACCCTCGACGATCTGCCGCAGCAACTCGAACACGGTCAGCAGCCGCGATTCCGTCGCCACGAACTGCCGCTGGCGCAGGCTGGCCAGCCAATCGATCGCCTTCTCGGCAGCGGGCGTCAGATCGAAGTGCGGCTCATCGCTGTCGGGCGGGTAGTACTTGCGCATCCAGCCGGTGTCATCCCCTGCCCAAGCATCGAGATACTCGGCCGAGCGTCGCGGGAATTCCTCCTCACCCAGTCGAGTCCGGAGGCCGTAAAGATGGTCGTCCAGTCGCGAGATCAGTTCGTCCTGCGGCAGCGTGCGAACATTGGGCGTGACGAAGGCGCGATGAAGGAAGCTCACGATCAGTGGCGCGTGATCGGCGCAGAGCAGTCGCCAGGCCGGATGATTGCGACGAAGCAACTCCACGGTGTCATGGTCCAAGCCATTTGGTTCGGAAGGCACGGCTCAGAAGCTATCATCCGGTTCGGGCGCTCGCACACCCGCGGACGCTCGCTTTCGGGAATTCGGGACAGGTTCCTCTGGCGCCTGGACGTGGAATCGGCTACACGGGAGCGATTTCAGGGGCCCCAGGCCCGTGCGCCGCGGGCCGCTCGATCCGTGCAGCGTAGCCAGAGTTACTGGGCCGTCTCGCGACGAAGCCGCCTTGACTCGCGTCGCGCTGCCGCCTTCTCCTCGTCGATCCTCGCCTGCTCCTCGAGGGATGCAATGACATCCGGACGGACCTTGCCGAAGCGCTTCAAGTAGAGGTGTTCAATGAAGGCGGGAAGGGGGAGCTTCCAGCGTTCCTGATCTCGGTTGTCGAGCTTGCCGATCTTCGCAGGGTTCAGTCCCAGTTCGCGCGCCATTTGAACGTGAGCGTGCGAGAGATGGTGGCGTCGGCGCGCCTCGATCCACTCTTTGAGCCTCAGCCTCAGCACTCTGCGATCGGGCGACACTGTCCTCAACCCCTCCTTGCAAAGCACCAGCGACGACATGCTTCGATCCACTTCGTCCCTGTCGGTAGCGGATTTGGTAGTCGGAGGTCGAGGATCGGGACGCGCTGGCGAGACCGACTGCGACGACAAATGGAGACGATCTCGCCTCCATCGTAGGCATCCACCGTGGCGCGCTCAATGAACCTGTCGAGTTGCGCATTGCTCCATGGGCCGACGCGCGGTGGCCGCGAGTCTCTCACCGGCTCCTCCGGGCTCGCATCACCAGTGCGCTCCAATCCGGAATGTACTTGTCGACGAACTGCTGATCGATGTGCAGCACGGTGCCCTCTCTGCCAACGTACGTGAGACACCGAACCCCCGGAAGTTTAGTTAGTTCCTGTTGCGGCTAAGCGAGACGCGCATTGCGACCGCGGATTCATTGAGGTTTCTGAGCCGATAGCCCTTGAATAAACATGCTTGCCCCTCCATTGTGCGAATTGGTTTCCAAGACAATTCACCCAAGGAAGGGAGCAAGCATGCGAATCAAACTGAACCCTCAGGAGCCTTTGGACTTCACTCCAGCGCGCCTGAAAGTGACGCGAGACTACCATCAGAAGTACAGCACGATCGACGGGATTCTCGCCGAGACCCCCAAGATCCTCACGGTGTTCCATCGAGACGTGACCCGGGTTTTGAGCAAAGCCGGACGGCAGCGCACGGCTCACTTCACCAGCGATCATCTGCTGCGCGCCATTCTGGTCATGGAGATCGAGGGGCTGCCGACGCGCTTCAAGGCCGAGATCGTTCCCGATGGCCGGGGTTAGAGCGCGGAGCGCTCGTCGTCAGGTCCTCACCCGTCGCGACCAGTTCAATACGCCGTTTCAGCAATTCAGGTCCCAGCGCCGAATTCGAAACGCCAACGCGCCTCGGCACTCCGGGTTCAACTGACGCGGGCGCGATCTCTCTGAGCCTGCCCTCAGGACTCTGGCGCGGTGGTGCGCTGATGGCTCGGGGCTCGGTCCCGCAGTCGCCCCCGGCTGCGCTGGCTCTGTTCGACCCGCAGCCCGTCCATCTCCCGCAGCCAAACAGCGATCTTGTTCCAACTCGCGATTGTTGGGGACGTCCGACCGACGGGTTTGGCTTCGTCGATGCCTCACAAGCGTTGTGTAGTCGCACAGTACGCCCTGCATTACCGCGCGGATGGCTGTTGCTTGGAGGCAAGCCGAGGCAGATAGTCATTCGCACTCGAGGGCGCGGTATGTCAGCCGTCAACTCCCGAGCGGGACTTCCGCACTCGGGAGGGTAGGCCGATGCCTCTGCCGCGCTGCACATCTCGGACGTGGGTGTTGTTCTTGGGCTTGCTCCTCGCAGGCTCAGTCATGCAAGCGCCGCTCGTTGCGGCCCAGCCGCCGCTGCTTCCCCCGCAATCTGATCTCTCCCCTCAAGTCCGCGACCGACTGACCGAGGCCGCGCAGGACGCCGGGCTCACGCCCTGGCAGCGCGAGTTCATGCTGGGGGTGGCGCAGGGCAAACCTGAGCGTGCTGCGGCCGAGCCATCGCGGCCGCTCCACGGCATGGCCCTGCGGACGACCGGAACCGCTGCCGACGATGGCGGCTGGATTGCTTTCCCCGTGTTGTCCGCGCGCTGGTATCACACGGCGATCTACGACCCGGTGCGCGACCGCATGGTGGTGTTCGGAGGAGTCGGCGACGGTTACCTCAACGAGGTATGGGCGCTCTCCCTCGCGGGCAGCCCGGCTTGGAGCGCGCTCGCCCCCGGGGGGAGCCCGCCCTCCGGGCGCGTCGCGCACACGGCGATCTATGACCCGGTGCGCGACCGCATGGTGGTGTTCGGGGGCAATGGCGCCGGCCTCGTTAACGACGTGTGGGCGCTGTCGTTCGCCGGGAGCCCGGCCTGGAGCGAGCTCGCCCCCGCGGGGAGCCCGCCGTTTGCCCGCTCCGGACACACGGCGATCTACGACCCGGTGCGCGACCGCATGGTGGTGTTCGGGGGAAGAGGCATCAATAATGGCAACCTCAATGATGTATGGGCGCTGACGCTCGCGGGGAGCCCGGCCTGGAGCGTTCTCGCCCCTGCGGGGAGCCCGCCGTCCGCGCGCACCGACCACGCGGCGATCTACGATCCGGTGCGCGACCGCATGGTGGTGTTCGGGGGAGATGACGGAAGCTACCCCAACTTTCCTAACGACGTGTGGACGCTCTCCCTCAGGGGGAGCCCGGCCTGGAGCGCGCTTGCCGCCGCGGGGACACCGCCCTCCGGGCGCTTCGGTCACACGGCGATCTATGACCCGGTGCGCGACCGCATGGTGGTGTTCGGGGGAATCGACGGCACTTACCCGACCGACGTGTCGGTGCTCTCCCTCGCGGAGAGCCCGATCTGGAGCGCGCTCGCCCCCGCGGGGAGCCCGCCGTCCGTGCGCACTTACCACACGTCGATTTATGACCCGGTGCGCGACCGCATGGTCGTGTACGGGGGATTCGACGGCAGTGACACCCGCAACGACGTGTCGGCGCTCTCGCTCGCGGGCAGCCCGGCCTGGATCGCACTCACTCCAACCGAGGGGCCGCCGTCCGCGCGCTACGGCCACACGGCGATCTACGACCCGGTACGCGACCGCATGGTGGTTTTCGGCGGGCCCGGGCGTAACGACGTGTGGGTCCTCTCGCTCGCGGGGAGCCCGGCATGGAGCGCGCTCGCTCCTGCGGGGAACCCGCCCTCCGAGCGCACCAACCACACGGCGATCTACGACCCGGTGCGCGACCGCATGGTGGTGTTCGGGGGACTTGGCCCCGGCCTCAACAACGACGTGTGGGCGCTGTCACTCGCGGCGAGCCCGGCCTGGAGCGCGCTCGCCCCCGTGGGGAGCCCGCCCTCCGGGCGCTACCAGCACACGGCGATCTACGACCCGGTGCGCGACCGCATGGTGGTGTTCGGGGGAATCGACGGGAGCTCCCGCAACGACGTGTGGGCGCTGTCGCTCGCGGGGAGCCCGGCCTGGAGCGAGCTCGACCCTGACGGGACCCCGCCGTCCGGGCGTTTCGGGCACACGGCGATCTATGACCCGGTGCGCGAGCGCATGGTGGTGTTCGGGGGAC
>JANLWK010000334.1:0-10465 GCA_031364505.1 Candidatus Eiseniibacteriota bacterium
CAAGGGCGGCGAGCACGGCGCCATCGCGCGCGCCGACCTGAACGCGCTGTGGTACTCGGCGCAGGCTGCCCTCGGCCAGCTCGCGAAGGCGCTCGGCAACCGGCAGTCGGGCGCGTTCTACGTCGCGTGGGCGCGCGAGCACCAGGCCCGCGTGATCGAGCACCTGTGGGACGAGTCGCTCGGCACGCTGCACGCGTCGGTCAACGGGTCGGGCCGCGTGGGCGAGCCATCGCCCGCGATTACGCTCGCGGCGAGCCTGTCGCCATCACTGCTGCCCGCCGAGCAGGCGCGCCGAATGCTCGCCACGATCGAGCGCACGCTGCTCACGCCGGCGGGCCTGCGCGAAGCCCCGGGCTCGAAACGCGTGCTCACCGAGTGGATGGGCCCGTTCCTATCGGCGTGGATCCGCGCGCATGGCCGCGACGCGGACGCGCAACGGCAGGCCGCCGGGTGGGCGCGCCGGTTCGAGCACGTGATCGACCAGACGTCGGCCGGCTGCGTGCCCGAGGCATTCGAGCTGGGCGACGACGAACAGGCGCCTCCGCGCCCGGACGGGCGCCCCATCTCGGTGGTCGCGTCGGCCGAGATGGCGCGGTTCTGGGTCGAGGAGCTGGATCCCGAGTTCCGCGAGGGCGCGGGCGAAGAGGCGTAGCCCGCGCGAGCGTCGGGCGCGCGCCATCACGGCAGGAGCCGCTACGGTGCCGTCGAGTCTTTCGGGGCGTCGCTCGGAGCGTCGCCGGCGGCGGGCTTGCCGAAGAAACCGCGGAATACGTCGGCGGCCGCGCGGCGAATCGAATCTCGTATCGCCTGCTTCATGCGTTCGGTGACGCGGCGCAGGCTGTCCTCGGCGGCCTTCTGCTGGGCCTCGGCCGCCTGCTTGAACTCGTTCTCGAGCTTCTGCTGCTGTTGCTCGATCGCCTGCGACACGCGGCCCGCGACGCGATCCCTCATCGCCGACGGATCCCACGATACGCGCGGCGACTTCGCGGTGCCGCCGACCCTCAGGTCGAGCAGCAGGTTGCCGTTGGCGTCCGTCAGCGCGCCGGCCGCGATCGCCGAGCGTGCCTTCAGCGCATCGGTCACCGCGGGCGGCAGCGTGGCACTCACGGCGTAATCGAGCGCGCCGTCGAAGCCGACCGCCCCCGCGATCCGCCACTCGCCGGTGCCGCCGCGCAGGACGAATGGATCGCTCACGATGCGGCCGCGCTCGACACGGAACGGAATCTTCGCCTGGTCGAAGCGCAGGCGGTCTAGCCCGTCGACGTGGACGACGCGCGCGATCTCCTGCAGCACCGGACCGGGCCCGACCTGCCCGCGCGCCATCTCGGCGATGCCGATCGCGGTCAGCGTCTGCTTCATGCGCTCGGGCGTGGCGCCCTCGACGGCGAAGTCGAGCGTCGTGGTGAGCGAGCCCTGGATGAAGTTCCGGGCCGGCGTCCATGCCGTGAGCACCGCGTCGGCCGACATGCTGTCGACCTTCGCCTTGAGCGTCACGATCGGGTTCGCGGCGTCGCGCAGGTCGAGCCGCGACGAGCCGGTGACGAAGCCGCCGTAGGCCGCCATCGCGAACGAGCGCGCGGTGACGATGCCGGGCTCGAGCCCGACGTCGGCGCGCACGCGCTGGAGATCGAGCCGCCGGTTGAGCAGCCGGTCGATCGAGGCGTGGCCGCCGCCCGTGGCGTTCGGCACGATGAGCGGTCCGGACTCCGCCGGCAGCACGTCGGCGAGGTCGAGGCGCGGCGAGCGGAAGTCGAAGTCAACGTGGGACGGCGCGATCGAACCCGGCTTCGCCAGCAGCGCCAGCGGCCGCGTCACGGCGGCGTCCAGCGTGAACGAGCTGCCGCCGGCCTTCGCCGTCAGCCCCTTCACGTCGGCGCGCGATTCGGTGAACGCGACCTGTCCCGTCACGCCCTCGATCTTCTTCGGCACCGCGGGCGACTCGACGCTCACGTCCGCCAGCCGCGCGGTGCCGCCGAGCGCCATGCTGCCGGGATCCTTTGCGCGCCCGCGGCCGCTCACGTCGAGCGCCACGCGGCCGCCGAGCTTCGTGTCCTTCGGCGCCACGAGCGGCCCGACGGCGGCGAGGTCGACGTTGCCCTGCACGGCGAACCGCACCAGCGGGTCGCGGAAGCGCGCCACGTCGAGCTGGCCGCGCAACGGCTGCCCGCTCACGCGCGCCGCGAGGTCGCGGATCGCGATCGAGTCGGGCGCGAGCCGCGCGGTGAACGTGAGCGCCTCCACGCCGGCGGGCGCTCCCGGATAGTGGAACGCGGCGTTCGACACCTTGAGCGTGCCGGTGACGGCCTTCGCCGCATGGGGGCCGAGCCGGCCGCGGATCACGAGATCGAAGTCGAGGCGCCCGGAGCCCGTGACGCCGTGCACCGCGCGCGCATCGGCGGCGGCGAGCGCGCGGAGCACCTCGCCGAAATCGACGCCGCTGCCGTGCGCCGTGAGGTCGAGCCGGGCCGTGGGGCCGGGATCGTCGACGACGCCGGCGAGCGCGATCTTCGCGCGGCCGAGCCCTAGGTCGAGGCGCTCGAGCGCGAGCCGTTTGCGCTCCGAGTCGAACAGGCCCCGG
This sequence comes from Candidatus Eiseniibacteriota bacterium, assembly GCA_031364505.1. Classification (GTDB taxonomy): domain Bacteria; phylum Eisenbacteria; class RBG-16-71-46; order RBG-16-71-46; family RBG-16-71-46; genus JANLWK01. Next base: position 2,579 of record JANLWK010000334.1, read on the forward strand.
TGATCGATCGACAGCTCCACCTTCGCGAGCCCGTTGTTCAGGTCGCTCATGCGCGCCGCCGTCACGCGGCCGAACGCGAACTCCGAGAGCCTGGTCGTGCCCGAGGTCGCGACGCGCGTGCCGCCGCGCTGCGTGTCGAGCGCGATCTTCGTGTCGACGAGCAACGCGCGGCGCGCGGCGACCTTCAGGTCGTCCACGATGAGCCGGCCGCGCCGGACGCCGAACTCGTTCACGGTGAGGTCCATCGCCTGGCCGCGCGGCGCGCCCTTCGGCTCGGGTTTCATCATGCCGTCGAGATTCGTCGTGCCGTCGGGCCTCAGCACCAGGTGGAGCCCCGGCTCATCGAGGATCAGCCGGCGCACCCGGATCCGGCGCCCGAGCAGGGCGGGCACGTCCAGGTCCAGGTGGATCGAGCGCGCCTGGAGCATCGTGCCGCGCGCGAATCCGCCGGCCTCCGAGACGGCGACGTCGCGCACCGTGAGGCGGACCGGCGGAAGGATCGTGACGCCGGCGTCGGCGAAGCGCACCTCGCGCGAGATGGAGCGCGCAAGCTGCTGCTGGACGATCGCGCGCACCCGGTCGGGCGGCAGCAGGACGGTGATGGCACCCCACGCCGCGAGCACGAGCGCCACGAGGACGCCGAGTACCACGAACCACGGACGAAGGCCCCCGCGCCGCGGGGTGGAGGACGCGTGCATGCGGGCGGCATTCTGCCACAGTGAAGCCGGCTGGATCCGAATTGGCTTGAGCGCGAGTGACGCGAGTCCATAAACTCTACCCACTCTCGCCGCGATGCCGCCGCCAGCTCCGGCCCCACCGGTCCGCAACCCCTACGGAGGACCGCATGCTCCGCCAGCCTTGCCTCACCCGTGCCCTGTTCACGGCCTCAAACTCTCGCCGCCCGCCCGGGACCAGATCGCGTTCGGCCTCTCCTACGTGGACGTCGTTGGCCGTGGCGTGCTGCCTTGCGATGGCCAGTTCGGCCGGAGCGGCGCCGAGCTTCGCCGTGAATCAGACGATCACGGGCGCGGCGACCGGCCTTGCCTGGGGCGATGCGAACCACGACGGCTGGCAGGACTTCATCGTGCTAAGCCCCAGCGGCTCGAGCTACTACTACGAGAACTACCTTGGAATGGTGGGAGGGTTCGGTTCCATCACGAACTCGATGGACCCCACATCGGCAGCGTGGGGAGACTATGACGGCGATGGACTTCTCGACATCGTGGCGGTGGGAAACATCGGCGCCGTCGGGCTGACGCTCTCTCGATATCAGGGGGTCACGCTCGTGGACGTAACTAGCTCCGTCTTCGCAGGGTCCGAGCCTTCCCAATGCCGTGGCGTCGGCTGGGCCGACTTCGACCGCGACGGCGATCTCGACCTGTGCGTCGCGCGCCAGGGAGGAAGTGGCAGCTCGCTCTTCGTCAATCAGGGCGGGGCGTCCATCGTGGACGGGGATGGGCTGGCGACCGGGACGAGCGTGGCATGGGGCGACTACGACGACGATCGCTGGCCCGATCTGTACCTCGGCGATCTCCACGTCGGCAGCGCGACCAGCGGGCACCTGTACCACAACGTCGCGGGAACGCTCGTCGATGTGACGACGTCGGTACTCGGCAACCCGGGCGGCAAGGCGTACCACGCGGAGTGGGTGGACTACGATAGCGACGGCCGGCTCGATCTCTACGTCGCGAACACCACCCCCGCGGGATCGCTCACGGGCAGGCTGTTCCACAACGGGGACGGCACCCCGGCGGGCTTCACCGACGTGACCGCCTCGAGCGGCATCGTGGCGGACGGTCGCACGGCCGCCTGGGCGGATTACGACAACGACGGGTACATCGACCTTTACGCCCGGCACAGCACCGGGAATCGCGTGTGGCGAAACGTCGGCGGCGGCACGTTCATCAATTCCACCCCCGGCGCGCTGGGAGTCATCGCTGACGGTGGCATCGGCTGGGCGGACGTCGATAATGATGGCGATCTGGATGTCGCGGTCTCGCACAGCGCCGGGCCGACGACGATCTTCCGGAACGACGGCCCAACCGGCCATTGGCTGCACGTCGATCTGATCGGAACGCAATTGAACCGCATCGGCGTCGGAGCCCGGATCCAGGTGAAGACGGGTCCGTTGGTGCAGACGCGCGAGGTGTCGGCCAGCTCGGGCTACCTCGGGGAGAATTCGATCACGGCAGAGTTCGGGCTGGGGCTGGCGTCGGTGATCGACTCGCTCATCGTGACCTGGCCGGACGGCAAGCGGCAGAGCGTGATCCCGCCGCCCGCGGTGGATCGAAAGGTTCTCATCAACGAACTGACGGGTCCCACGGGCGTCGAGGATGGCCGGACGCTACCGTTCGCGCTCCGGGGAGGTGCTCCCAATCCATTTTCGCGCTCCACGGTCCTGCCCTACGAATTGATGCGGGCCGGGACGGTGAACCTCGAAGTGTTCGACCTGGGCGGGCGGCGAGTGCGCAGGCTGGTGGAGGGTTCGCTGCCGGCGGGGGTCCATCAGTCGACGTGGGATGGCGCGGACGACGCCGGGCGCCGCCTGCCGGCCGGCGTCTATCTCTCCACCCTGCGCACGGGCGGACGCACGGCCACCCAGCGGATCGTGCTGCTGCCCTAGTCGTGGAACGGCTCTAGGTGAGGGCGCAATCTCGTCGCTGGCGGCCACCCCCATGGGTGGCCGCTCGGCCTTGGCGTCAACCCCGCGACGGGTTCCGTGGCGTTGCGGTACCGTAGGAGTCTCTCACTGCCCCGTTTCTCGCCCCGAACGCAGGACTGACCCCATGACGCCATCCGAACCCACCGCGGTCACCGAGCTGCGCCGAAGTCACCTGATCGCCGTCATCCGCGCCGCCACCGCCGCGGCTGCGCGCGACTCCGCGCTCGCCGTCGTCGAGGGCGGAATTCCGCTCATCGAGGTCACGTTCACGGTGCCGGACGCGGCCAAGGTGATGAGCGAGCTGTCGAAGCGCAGCGGCTTCATCCTCGGCGCCGGCACGGTGCTCACGCGCGTCCAGGCGCGCGCGGCGATCGACGCGGGCGCGCGGTTCATCGTGGCGCCGAACCTATCGGCCGACGTCGCCGAGGTCGCGCGCGAGTCGGGCGTGATGTACGTCCCGGGCGCGTACACGGCGACCGAGATCCTGAACGCGGTCGACGCGGGCGCCCACGTCGTGAAGGTGTACCCGGTCGGCGTCGCCGGCGGCCCCGCCTACATCCAGGTGCTCCGCGATCCGCTGCCGAGCGTGCCGTTCCTCGCGGCGGGCGGAACGAACATGGAGAACACGCTGCCGTTCCTGCGCGCCGGCTGCGTCGGCGTCGGGCTCGGCGCAGCCCTCGCGGATCCCGCGCTCGCGGCCGCCGGCAACTTCGGCGAGATCACGCGCCGGGCCCGCGCGTTCGCGGCTCTCGTCTCGGGCGCCACCGCGCCCGCATGAACCGTCGCGCGATCGCGGCACTCGCCGCGACGTTGGCGCTGGCAACCGCCGGGGCGCTGCCGGCCGTCGCGCCCGTCGCGGCACTCGCGGGCAGCGAGGAGTGGTCCACGTTCAACCCCGCCGGGCAGGAGGAGGACGACGAGAGCCTGCTCGACCACGTTCTCGCGCGCCCGCCGCTCGCCTGGCGCGACACGTGGGAGCACTCGCCGCTCGCCATCCGCACCGCGCAGGGCTGCCTCACGTCGGGCCAGTGGCTCAACCGCACCGATCTCAAGCTGCGGACATCCCTCGGCCGGCACGCCGAGTTCGGGCTGCTCGTGCGTCAGAACGAGGAGGATTCGCAGAGCTACGACTACACAGATCTGACGTTCCGCTTCCCCACGCGCTACGGCATGCCGGGCGCCTGGTTTCGCCCGTTCTTCGACAAGAGCCGCCAGGACTTCGCCGTGACCTGGGACTTCGGCGCCGACACCACCGCGCAGCAGCTCCAGCTCACGTTCGGCCTCGAGGACATGTTCAACAACCTGTGGGCGTTCCGGCAGAGCCGCGTCGGCGAGCTGTCCGAGCCGTACCGACTGCATCCCTTCGAGCCGGCCGCGCGATGGGTCGGGCGTCACGATCGCTGGCGCGCCGAGGCGTCCGCGCGGTGGCTCACGCCGGGCCGCAAGCGCGTCGGCCCCGCCGGGCAGCCGGTCGCCGATCGGGACGCCACGCTGTGGGGCACGCTCGCGGGAGTCTCGGTCGAGGCGGAGGCATTCGGGCTCACCTGGAGTGCGGCGACCGAGAACCAGCAGGCGCTGAGCACCGACGAGCCGGACAGCGGCTCGGGAGTCACGCGGTTCTTCCGCCGCCGCTGGCACGCCGAAGCGGCCGTACGGCACCGGTGGACGCCCGAACTGAGCATCGAGACCCGGGCGCTCTACCAGTCGCGCGATTCCGAGCGCGGGGTCGAGACGGGCTCGAGCGCGTTCCACGCCCTCGACCGGCTGCTCGAGACCGAGGCGCGCTGGGCGTGGCGCGAGGGCTGGGCCGCGCGCGTGGGCGCGATGGTGGACCGCATCGGCGTCGGGGAGTCGGGCCCGGCGCGGGCGTCGCTCCAGGGCACGCGCCGCGAGTCACGCGCCTACTTCGGGCTCGAAGCCTCGTTCGGCAACGTGACAGTCGCGGGCGTCGAAGGCATCGAACTGGATCCCGAGCCGTACGAGGTGTGGTTCGTCCACGACAAGGCGTTCCTGCAGCTCCAGGCGAAGTTCTGAGGCGTCGCGGCGAGCCGCCACGAGCGCGCGCGGTCTCAAGTGCGCGGCCTGCTCGTGGGAAAATGCAAGCGTCCCAAAGCGGCCTTGAATCTCGAGTCCGCGCGCAACCAATCCATCGCTGGATCTACGCCGAGGAGTACGACTTCATCGGAGCGTACGTCGAGAGACTTCTCGATCCACTCGAGCGTGTGATCCCGGTCACCGAGCCCGGAGTAGACGAGCGCGAACATGTACGGCTGGATGTAGGCGTCCTTGGCGGCTCGGCGCAGGCGCTCGAGCACTTCTCCGGCCCGGGCACGATCTCCGGATACGCCGTAGGCATAGCCGAGCCAGCCGAGCGCGGAAGGGTTGCCCGGGTCGAGCTCGGTGGCGCGACGAATCTCCTCGACACCCCGGGCGCGCTCCCCGCGAAACAACAACGACTGCCCGAGGATCATGCGGCTGCTGGACGTGGCCGGGTCGGCCTCCACGAGTCGCTGCGCGGCCGTCACCGTGGCGTCCCAGCGATGGCCCTCGAATAGCGGGAACAACGACATCGATCCCAGGAGGGAGGAGAGCGGGTCGATTTCTCGGGCACGCGCGAACAACGCGATTGCTTCGTCAAGGCGACCGAGCGCGGTGAGGAGCAGTCCGAAGTTCTGTAGCGCAGTGACGTCGTTCGGGTCCAGGTCGAGCGCCTTTTTGTACGCCTGTTCGGAGCCCTCCCAATCCCATTCATAGGCCATCTTCACGTACCCGGCGGCGGCATGCGCGGCTGCCAACTGAGGATCGAGCTCCAGCGCCTTCGCCGCCGCCGATCTCGCTCGTGGCATCGCCTCGGCCAAGGGCATGTATGTCCCCGACATGTACTCGTAGGTGGTCGCGAGCCCCACATAGGCGGGCGGGTACTGCGGGTCCTGCTCGATCGCACGCCGTAGCAGCTCGATCGCGCGTTGGTAGCCTTCGGTCGAGCCCCGATTGAACGCCGCGAGGCCTCGCAGGTATGACTCGTGCGCCGCGGGATCGACACTCGGGGCGCTCGCGATCCGGCCGCGCTCGCGCGGGGTCAGGCGAACACGCACCTTGCGCACGATCGCCTGCGCCACGTCGCTCTGAAGTGCCAGCACGTCGCGGGCGTCACGCTCGTAGCTCTCGGCCCACAGGTTGCGGTCGCCCGCGGCCTCGACCAATTGGGCGCTGATGCGGACCCGGCTCCCCGAGCGAACGACCGAGCCCTCCACGACGAAGTCCACGCGCAGATCCCTGGTGATTTCTCGCAGCGTGCGTTTCGAGCCCTTGTAGTGCATCGCGGAGGAGCGGGAGATCACGCGCAGGGCGCCCACCTGGGCCAGCCGCGTGGTGAGCTCGTCGGTCATGCCGTCGGCGAAGTAATCCTGCGAGGCGTCGCCGGACAAATTCTGAAGGGGCAGCACCGCCAGCGACCGCGTGGCGCTGCCCGCACCGTCATGAACGCGCTTCCATATCGCCGGCGCGACGAGGGCGCACACGATCACGAACGATGCGGCCGCGATCCCGAGCATGACCCGTCCGCCCGCACGGCGGCGGACGTGGCCGCTCGGCTGGGCGACTCCCGGTGCCCGCATGGATGCCGCCAGGGCCTCGCGAAACGCCTCGGCGTCCGGCGGGCGATCGGCGGGCACCTTCGCCAGCGTTTTGCGGATCAGGTCGGAGACTGCTCGCGGCACGGCCGGTCGCACGACGGTGAGGTCCGGCGGCTCGGCGGCGAGGTGCTGCTGGACCAGGCTCCCCACGGTGGGCCCGACGAACGGTGGCTGCCCCGCCAGCATCTCGTAGAACACGCACGCCAGGCTGTACAGGTCGCTCCGAGCATCCACGGCATCCCCGCCCGCCTGCTCGGGGCTCATGTAGGCCGGCGTCCCGATCATCACGCCGGACTGAGTCAGCCGGGAGCCCCCCGCCACGTCCACCGCGCGCGCGATCCCGAAGTCCGCCACGAGCGCGTGCCTGCCCTCGATCAGGATGTTCGCCGGCTTGATGTCGCGATGCACGATCCCGCGGGCATGGGCGTGGCTCAGCGCCTCCGCCACCTCGTCCGTCCAGCGCACCGCGTCATCGAGCGAGAGCTGGATCTCTCGCTTCAGCCGTTGGGCGAGTGACTCGCCTTCGACGCAGGGCATGACGAAGAAGGGCAGGCCGTCGGCGGAGCCCGAGTCGTAGAGGGGGACGATGTGCGGATGGCTGAGGGACGCCGCCGTTTCGATCTCGCGGAGGAAGCGCTCGGGGCCGATCGCCGCGGCGAGCTCCGGATCGAGCACCTTGATCGCCACCGCGCGGTCATGGCGGATGTCCCGTGCCAGGAACACCGTGGACATGCCGCCCTGGCCGAGTTCGCGCTCGACGTGGTAGCGGTCGGCGACCGCGTGCCTCAGACGATCGAGGAGTGGGTCCAGGAGTGTTGCTCCGAGGGCGGGGGATGCTTCCACGAGAAGGCTACCACGGGGGGCCGGGCCGGCCGCGTGGCGATACGCACGCGGCGCCTCGCTCCCGGCCAAAGGCCGGCTCGGACGTTCCTTGCCTCGCGTGGCACCCGCCATTAACGTAGCGCGGCGCTCGAGCGGAGCCGCCTGGCCGCCGCGCCTGACGCCCAAGACATGGAGGTGTTCCGCATGCGCGAGCGCAGTGCCGCCGCCCACGCGCCCACGTCACGCCCGGCCCGACCATGGGCGTGGCTCGTGGCCCTGGCCCTGCTGCTACTCCCCGGCCGGCCGGCATTGGCAGCGCCCATCGGCGGCCACTTCGAGCTGACGCAGGTCGGGGGCTACACGCGGTTCGAGCAGGCGCGGAACTCGCTCACCGGCCAGCCGATCGAGAAGGGGCTCTACCTCGGCGCCCGCTTCGGGTACCACCTCGAGCGCTGGCTCGGTCTCGAGGGAGCGGCCGGGTTCACGCCGACCCAGGAAGACATCGCGGGCGGCCGTGACCTCGACTTCTGGCACGTGTCGGGCAACCTGGTGATCCGCCCCCTCCGCGCGACGTGGGGCTCGCCCTACGTGTCGGTCGGCGGCGGTGGTGGGCTGTTCAAGTACTCGAGCTCCGCGGTCCGCGACAACCAGCTGAACGCCGAGGCCGCGGCGGGTCTGCAGGTCTGGCTCAACGACGCGATCGGGCTGCGGCTCGAGGCGCGCGACATCGCGTTACTGACGCGCGGCGACCTCACCAACGTGCGCAGC
>JANLWK010000371.1:0-12219 GCA_031364505.1 Candidatus Eiseniibacteriota bacterium
GCCGGGACTCGTCCCCGAACGACACGGATGGCGGACCGGGAGTGACGCGATGCGCGTGGTGACCTGCCCCAGCTGCTTCAACCGCTACACGATTCCCGCGCATCTCATGGGCGCCTCGGGCGCCCGCGTCGTCTGCCCGACGTGCTGGCTGTCGTTCATCGTCGACGCCCGCGGCGCCGCCGTGGTGCCGCCGGCGTCGCTGGCCGCGGCGCGACGGGATCCGCTGGACCGGCTGCTCGCTCTCGAGCCCACGCCGGGCGCCCTGCGCACCGCGGCGCTCCACGGCACGCTGTTCTCGGAGCTCGGGCCGGCGATCCTCGATGCCTTCGCCGCGTGGCGCGCACTCGATCCGCCCGCGGACCCGGCGGAGTTCCGGCACGCCGTGGAGTCCGTCTCCGGCGTCGCGCTGACGCCGAGGCCCGAGCCCGAGGTCACGGAAAGCGCGCCTACCGGCTGACGCGCGTCCCGGTGACGGGCCGCGCGAGCGGCGGGACGCGGCGGGCCCACGCAAACGACAGTGCGCCGGCCATCGACACCAGCACCGCGCAGACGACGAGCGCCGTCGAGTCGCCGAACAGCCGGGTGATCGCCGCGGAGAGCGTGACGCCGACCAGGAACACGAGCCGCATCAGGAAGTCGCGCGCGCTGAACACACGGCCGCGCTGGCCGGCCTCGGTGCCCTCCTGGAGCAGCGTCTCGGTGAGCATGAACGCCGGCGCCGCGGCCAGCCCGACGAAGAACGCGGCGATTGCGAACACGGCGAACCGCGTCGACACGGCGAACGCGAGGATGCCGCCGCCCGTGAGCACGAGCCCGGCGCCGAGCAGCAGCGCGCGCGAGGCGAACTTGCCGCGCGTATTGAGCCACCACGTGCTGAAGCCGCTGCCGATGCCGAGCACCGCCATGAGCACCCCGAGCCGTTCCATGCCGGGGGCGCTCGCGGCGCGCTGGATGTGCTGGTTCCCGGCGACGTGCACGAAGCCGCCCCCGAGCCACACGGCGCCGAGCGCCGTGAGGGCGAGCCCGACGGGCGCGTTCGTGCGCACGACGCGCCAGCCCTCGCGGACCTCGGAGACGTAGCTCGCGAGCGTCATCGCGGGCCGGTCCGCCGCGTGGGACCGCGCGCGGTCGCGAATCACGAGCAGCGCCACGACCGAGACGAGATACGTGGCGCCGTTCAGGTAGAGCGCCGTCTGCCAGCCCGAGTGATCGATGATCCAGCCGCCCCCGAGGGCGCCCGCCGCGGTCGCCGCGATGCCGGCGCCGGTGAGCCAGGCGTTCGCCGCGAGCAGCTGCTCGGGAGGCACGACCTCAGGCGTGATGGCGCTCTTCGCCGGCAGGAAGAACACGTTGCAGGTGAACAGCAGGAACACCAGCGTGAAGACGGGCAGCGTGTGGTGCGTGACGCCGTACAGCAGCGGGATGAGCACCACGATCACGGCGCGCAGCAGGTCCGAGGTGACGACGACGCGCTTCAGGTTCCAGCGGTCCACCCACGCGCCGGTGAAGGGCGCGAACAGCAGCACGGGGGCGAGCATCACGTTCGCGAGCAGCGACAGCAGCAGCGCGGACTTGTTCTCGCGGAAGTGCGACGTGTGCTGGGCGAGCAGGCCGACCAGCGCGAGGTAGGTCAGCCGCTCGCCCAGCAGCGAGATCAGCTGGCCCCACCAGAGCGCCGAGAAGTCGCGCTGCCGGAACAGCGGCACCAGGGGACGTACGGCGTCCGGGGGAGGCGTCGAGCGCATCGTCCGGGGGACGGGGACGACGGCCGGCGCCGTCAGGCCGCCGTCGAGACCGGCGAGCGGCGCGCCGCGACGTCGCGATACACGCCTTCGATGCGATCGGTCACGCGGGGCCAGGCGAAGTCGATCGCGCGCTCGCGCCCGCGCTGGGCCAGCGTGCGGCGCAGCGGTTCGTCGTCGGCGAGGCGTACGATCGCCTCGGCCAATGCGGCCACGTCGCCGGGAGGCGCGACGAGGCCGTTCACGTCGGGCGTCACGACGCTGCGATACCCCGGGATGTCCGAGGCCACGACGGCGCGTCCGGAAGCCATCGCCTCGGCGAGTACGATGCCGAAGCTCTCCTGTCCGGTCGCCGGCGACACGAATACGTCGCCCGTGGCATACCAGCGCGCGAGGTCCGCGACAGGCACGTGTCCCAGGAACCGCACGTGGTCGCGGATGTCGCGGGCCACGCGCGCCTCGAAGTGTCCGCGGAGCACCGAGTCGCCCACGACGAGGAGGCGCGCGCGCCCACGCGTGCGGCGAACGACCTCGGGCATGGCGTCGAGCAGGACCTGCACACCCTTGCGCGGGTCGAGCCGACCGACGAACAGCACGTTGATGCGGCTCGGGTCGCGCCACTCGCCGAACGGCTGCACGGAGGGGTGGAACCGCTCGATGTCGACGCCGTTGGGGATCACCTCGTAGTTGCCGGGATAGACCTCGAGTGCGGCGTCGCGCGCCGTCTCCGACACGGCGATGCGCGCGTCGAGCCGGCCGATGGCGCGCGAGAGCAGCGGATAGAACGCGTTCTGCAGGAAGCCGCGGCCGCCGGTCGTGTGGAATGTGGCCACCTGGGCGCACGTCGCCGTCTGGATCGAGATGACGGGCAGGCTCGGCGCGGTCGGGCAATGGGTGTGGACGATGTCGAACTCGTGCGCCCGGAACACCTCGCGCAGGTTCTGGCGCAACCTCAGTCCCACGGTGAAGTCGACGAACGCGCGGTTGAACGGCACCATGATGTTCCGGCCGATGCGAATGATGTTCGGGTCGTCCGACGGGCCGTCGGCGTCCGGGAACCGGCTCGTGATGATGCGCACATCGTGACCGCGGTGGCGCAACTCGACCGCGGTGTGGTGCACGTTCTCGGTCACCCCGCCGAAGCGGGGGTAGTAGGACTGGGTGACGATGCCGATTTTCATGCGGTCGCGCGCCGGCGCGCGTCGGCGGGCTCGGCGCTCCGGGAGGCGGCGGGCTCCCACAGCGTGCGGAAGATGCACCACTGGTCCACGTGCTCGCGGATGTGGCGCGAGGAGATCTCGGCGACGCGCGCGTTGATCGCCTCGGCGGTCGGGTACTCCACCGGGTCGATCGCGGGCTCGAAGTGAATGCGGAACCGCCCATCGGCGACGCGCTCGCAGAATCCGCACACGACCGAGGCGCCCGTTCGCTGCGCCAGCACCCCGGGCCCGGACGGCCAGCGCGTCTCGCGGCCGAAGAACTCGACGTTGTGGCCGTGCGTGAACAGGTCCCCGTCGACCATCAGCGCGACCAGTTCGTCGCGCTCGAGCGCCCGGATGAGCTTCCGGAATCCGTCCTCGTTCGACACCGTCTGGATCGCCAGCTCGGTCTTCGTCTCGCGCACGGCGTTGGACAGCCAGCGGTTGAGCTGGACGCCCGCGACGGCGTTCAGGGTGTAGCCCCAGTGGGCCGCGACGACCGCGGCGAGCTCCCAGTTGCCGAGGTGCGTGCACGTGACGATGACGCCCCGGCCGCGCGCCGCCGCCCGTTCGAGGTGATCGCGGCCCCTCGTCTCCACCGCGCGCAACAGGTCTTCGCGCTCGAGGTGCGGGAGGCGGAAGAACTCGAACAACATCTTGTTGTAACTGCACATCATGCGGCGCGTGATGCGGGCACGCTCGCGGCGCGACACGCCGGGCAGGATCACGGCCAGGTTCGCGAGCGCGGCGTGGCGGCGTCCGGGGAAGGCGCGGTAGTGCACCTCGGTGAACAGCCCGGCGAGCGCGTACCCCAACTTCAAGGGCAGGCTGGCCATGAGTCCGGTGAGCCACCCGTAGACGAGTCGTGACATCCGATTCCCCAGTCGTTGAGGACGGTCCCCAGGGGCCGGGACGGTCGACCTGAAGCTACGGCCTCGCGGAAAATAGTGTCAAGACAGCGCCTAACACGTTCCGGACGCGGCGCGAACCCGTTGACGCTCGGCACATCGCGCACTACCATTCGTGCGTCGGACGGAACTCCAACTCGCCTCGGCTCCCCGCCGATCGCGCGAGTCCCTCGGAGGCCGCGCAACCACCCGCACCGGCCGGAGGCACCATGCCGAGCCAGAAACTCATGCGCTGCTGGATCCGCCGCAAGAATGGCGCGGACCCGGGAACGCCACGGTACATCCCACTCGAGATCTTCGGGTTGTGGGAGTACATGATGTCCGCGAAGCATGGCTTCGAAGTCGGGACGCCACGCGCCTCCCTGTGGCTCGACATGGAGGACTCGCCCGAGACGGCGTACGGCGAGAACCAGTTCGAGCGCGTCACCGAGGTCACCGCCTTCGTGTATTCCGGCCGCGACGAGATGTTCACCCGCTGCTGCCGGTACTTCCCGACGACGGACGTCGAGACCCTGAAGCCCATCTTCCTCGCTCATTATGAAGAGCAGGGGGCCCGGCTCCAGACCCACGTGCGGGAGCGCCAGGGCATCTGGCTGCTCCGCGATCCCGTGGCGGCCGCGACCGCCTAGGGCCAGCCGGCCCACCGCCGGACGGCCGCCCCGACGCCTGCGCGCCCATCGAGGCCCGGCGCCGCGCGGGCGTTTTCGTCATCAAGCGCCCGGTCCATCCCTCCGATAACCCTCGAGGAATGGCGGCGGTGCCCTCGCGGGCTCGGCCGTCGACAACGCGTTTGCGACCCCTTCCGGCGTTCCGGCCGCGCGACGGTACAGGCTCACGCCTGTGCCCGGCGTGTCGATCCGGGCGTCCTCGGGGTTCCTGTGGAGAAAGGGCGGCAAGGGGCTCCATGGGGTTGACCCTCGCGACAGGGCGGGGTCGCATCGGGAGGAATGACCGTGGTCGTCGTCAGCTACTCGGGCAAGGAGATCAACGCCAAGGTGGTCTATTACGGGGCCGGCCTGTGCGGAAAGACCACGAATCTCGAAGCCATCTATGAAGCCGTGCCCGAGACGAGCCGCGGCAAGATGGTGAGCATGAAGACGCAGTCGGATCGCACGCTGTTCTTCGATCTGCTGCCGCTCGATCTCGGCGAGATCATGGGGTTCAAGACCCGCTTCCTCCTGTACACCGTGCCCGGCCAGGTGTTCTACAACGCGACGCGCAAGCTCGTGCTCAAGGGCGCCGACGCGATCGTGTTCGTGGCCGACAGCGCGCAGGGCAAGATGGACGAGAACAAGGAGAGCCTCGCCAACCTGCGCACGAACCTCACCGAGTACGGACTCAAGCTCGACGAGACGCCGTGGGTGCTGCAGTACAACAAGCGCGACCTGCCGAGCACGTACACGATCGATGAAATGAACGCCGGGCTGAATCCCGACGGCAAGGTGCCGTTCTTCGAGGCCGTGGCGATGCAGGGCACCGGTGTGTTCGAGACGTTCCGCGGCATCTCGCACCTGCTCATGCAGAAGGTGACCCGCGAGCTGCAGCGCACACCCGGCGGTGCGCGCAGCGCGCGCCTCGCCGAGGAGCACACGGCCCGCGCGGCCGAGCGCCGCGCCGCCGACGGCGTCGTGCCTGGCGAGACGGCCGCCCGCGGCGCACTCCCGGGACTCGAACTCGCGAGCGATCGCAAGACGCCCGCGGCGCCGCCGACGGTCGGTCGCATGCTGGACATCACCGAGGGGCCGCCGGCGGTTCCCGCGGCCCGCGCTGCCGCACCGCCGCCCGCTCCCGCGCCGGCCGCCGAGGAGCCGGGTCTGGCCATCGACTTCTCGCGCGACCTGTCGCTCGAGGGCGGCGGCTCGTCCGCGCCGCGTCTCGACACGAACGCGAGCGACGGATTCGGGATCGAGAAGGAATCCTCGGCATCGACCCGCATCGTGCCGGACGAGGACGAGGAGGACGGCTCGCCGCGCAAGGCGCCGGGCCGGCCGCGATTCGAGGAGCGCACGCTGACGTTCGGGAACCCGGCCGGCCGGGCCGCGACGGCCCCGGCGGCGGCCCCCGCGCAGGAAGTCACGATTCCGGTGCGCATTCCGGCCGGCGGCTCCCGGCAGATCGTGCTCCGCATCACGATCGAGACCGACGCCGAAGCGGCTTGACGAACGCATGTCGATTGCGGACCGGCGCCGTTGACAGCCGGGAAGCAGGTTTCTAAGCTCGACTCATGCGTTCCACCCGGTTCGTCGTATTCGCGGCCCTGATCGGCTGCGCCGTCTCCGCCACGCTCGCGTCCGCCCAGTCCGCGTTCTCCCCCGCCCTGGGCTTCCAGCCCCGTGTGCCCGTGAGCGCGCTCGCGCGCCCCGCGGCGTGGTTCGATCCCGCGCGGCTCCAACTGTCGACCTCGGTGAGCGTCGGCAGCGGGTTCGGCGGCGGCAGCGAGGCGCTGCAGGTCACGAGACTCAGCTATCGCTTCGCGAAGCCCGTGTGGATGAACGTGAGCGTCGGCAACGCCTGGGGAAGGAACGCCGCGCGCAACGGATCCTCGCTGTTCCTCGAAGGGCTCGACCTGGGCTACCGTCCGTTCTCGAGCCTGCAGATCCAGGTCCACTACCGCGACCTGCGCTCGCCGCTCCAGTACGGAACCGTGGATCGCCCCTTCGGCTGGGGCTACTAGGCGATGCCTGCAAGGCCGGATTGCTGCGTTGGCTTCGTCGCTCCTCGCTGCGGAGTATCTTCCGATACGCCTCGCTCGTCGCTCCTCGCCGCCTTGCACTCCGGCCTTGCAGGCACCGCCTAGCCGCATCAGCGCGGCCTTCGAAGCACACGCCGGCCGCACCCGCCTGATTCCGTATCTCACGGCGGGCTATCCGTCGCTCGACGTCACGTTCGAGTTGATGCGCGCGCTGCAGCCCCGCTCGCTCGCGATCGAGATCGGCGTGCCGTTCTCGGACCCGATTGCCGACGGCCCCGACATCCAGCGCGCGCTCGAATGGTCGGTCTCGCGCCGCGTCGGGCTCGATCAGGTGCTCGACCTGGTCACACGCTATCGCGCTGCCGGCGGCGGCCCCGTGATCCTCATGACGTATGCGAATCCCGTGCTCCGCCACGGTCTCGAGCGCTTCGCCGCGGGCGCGCGCGATGCCGGCGTCGACGGCCTCATCGTCTCGGATCTGCCGCCCGACGAGGAGCCCGCGACCTGGGGCGCCTTCGACGCCGCGGGGCTCGACACGATCCAGCTGGTGGCGCCCACCACGCCCGCCGCCCGGCTCGACGCCGTGCTCGCGCGCTCGCGGGGATTCGTCTACTGCCTCGCGCGCACGGGCGTCACCGGAGCGGGCGGCGGCTACGCCGGCGTGCTCGAGGAGCGCGTGCGCGACATCCGCGCGAAGACGCGCCTGCCCGTCGGTGTCGGGTTCGGCATCTCGACGCCCGAGCATGCCCGCGCGCTGCGCGGCGTGGCGGATGCGGCGATCGTGGGGGCGGCGATGATCCGCGAGATCACGCGCGATCCGGAACGCGGGGTCGTGGAGCGCGTGTCCGCGCTGGCGCGCGAGCTCGCGGCGGCGCTGGACTGACGTCCACGCCGGGGCACGGCAGTGTGTGGGCGCCGGAGAACCGAGATCCTCCGACGCCCGGAGGCCTCAGTGCACTAGCGGCGTAGCCACCAGAGGAGATCGATCCACTGCGAACCGATCACCAGCACCGTCAACAGGACTGCGATCAACGGTCCACCTCACGCTTCGAGGTGCGCCCCGTCTCGCATGCGCAGAACGCCTGCGGGCCCGGAGCGGTCAACCGTAAAGATCGGCCACCCGTGGGTTGGCAACGCGGGTGGGGGAGACGGCTCCTTGTCGCCTCGTCGGACGTGATCGGCCGGACCGCGGGCGGACTTTAGCGCGTTGTCAACGGCACGACGCCGGCCGCGGCCTGGGTGAGCTGGCGGAGCACGACGATGGTCAGGTCGTCGAGCGGGCGATCCGCATAGCCGCGCACCTCCCGCAACAGGGCGTCGAGCAGGTCGACGGCCCGCCTCGGCGTCTCGCGCCCGAGGACGGCCTTCAGGCGGTCGGGTCCGAACAGCTCGTCGCCGCGCTGGGCCTCGGTCAGGCCGTCGGTGTAGAGCACGAGCGCGTCGCCGCTGCCCAGCTCGACGCAGACGTCGGTGTACGTCGACTCGCGCCGCACGCCGAGCAGCACGCCGCTCGCGGAGATCTCCTCGATCGGCCCGGCGGCGCGCCGCACCATCGGCGGCGTGAGGCCGGCGTTCGCGATCCACACGCGGCCGCGCCGCGCGTCGACGTGGGCGCAGACGAGGCCGACGAACTTCTGCGGCTGGTCGAACTCGATCAACTCGCGGTTGAGGGCCGCGAGGATCCGCCCCGGTGTGGCGCCGCCGCTCGCCTGGCTGCGAAAGTGCGCCTGCACGTGCGACAGCAGCAGTGCGGCGGGCAGCCCGTGACCCGCGACGTCACCGACGGCCAGCGTGAACGAGCGGTCGGGCCCCTCGACGAAGTCGTAGTAGTCGCCGCCCACCGGCTCCGTCGACAGCACCGCGGCGGCGCAGTCGAGCGTCGGCCGCACCGGCACGCGCTGCGGCAGCAGGTGGGCCTGCACGCGCCCCGCCTCGCGCATCTCGCGTGTCAGCGCGCCGTGGGACGTGGCCTCGCGCCTCAGGTCGGCGTTCTCGAGCGCGATCGCGAGCTGGCGCGCGAAGCGGTCCAGCTCGACGCCCTCGCGGCGGCTCAGCCACGGGCCGGCGATCCGGCGCCCCAGCAGCAGCACGGCGCGCGAGCCGTTGTCGCCCACGGGCAGCAGCCACGCCACGCCGGCGATCCGCAGCGCCTCGCGGTCGGCGCGCGCGAGCGGCGCCTCGTCGACGCCCTGGATCCCCGGTGTGTCGAGCAGCAGCGCGCGCGTCCTCAGCTCGGGTCCCGGCTCGGGCATCGAGTGCCCGGGCTGCAGCACCACGGCGACCTCGTCGCCGCGCGCGGCGAGCGCCGAGCAGCCGTCGAGGCGCAGGTAGCGCTCGACCACGGCGCACGCCTGGGCCAGCACCGCGTCGCCGTCGGCGGGGACGCCGCCGGGCGAGGCGTGGATCCAGCCGGACAGCGGCGCCGATTCCTCGTCGGGGACGACGCGCGCGCCGAGGGTCCGGAGCAGCGGGGCGGCCGGCCCCGCGAGTGACGCGGTGAGCGCCACGAGCGCCAGCGCGCCGCCGGCGAGGCTCATCCCGGCGCCCGGATTCCACGAATGCGTCCACCACTCGCCGAGCACGTAGGCACCGACGCACGCGGCGGCGACGATGCCGGTGACGACGGCGGCGCGCAGCGCCACGCGGACATCGAACACGCGGTGCACGACGATCGCCCACGCGAAGCATGCCGGCACGAACAGCGGCAGCGCCGCGACCCAGCGGTCGCCGGGAACCGCCATCCCGGGGGACACGTTGCGCAGCACGACGAGCGTGGCGAAGGGGACGATGCCGATCAGCGTGCCGGCCAGCGCCACGCGCAGCCGGCGGCGCGCGTCGGAGGAGCCGGCGCCCCGGTAGGACAGCACGAACAGCGTGAGCGCGGTACCGAGCCCCATCGCGAACCACACGGCCGCCGCGACCTGGAGCGAATCGCTCGCGCGACGCGCCCACGCGGCGCCGGCACGCTCGGCGATCGTCGCCGCGAGCACGAGTCCCAGCTGCACCGAGGCGATCGTGTAGAACGCGCGGATCCAGGCCCTGCGCCCGGCGCGTGGGCGCGCTTCGGGAAACGTGGCGAAGAAATGGACGAACAGCGCCGGCAGGTAGAGCGAGATGCCGGTCAGCAGCAGATCGCCGGCGAGGCTGCCGGCGGCGCCGACGGGCGAGGGGCGTGGCGCGAGCAGCCCGCCGAACGACACGCACAGCAGGAAGAACGAGCGCGTCAGCGGATCACGCCGCTCGCTCCACACCCAGCCGCCGAGCAGCACGAAGATCGACGCCGCGAGCAGGAGTCCGGCGCTCACGCCGCGCTCCATCGCCGGCAGCGACTCGGGCGCAATCCACACCGCCCGCGCCTCGCCGTTGCGCTGCCGCAGCATCCGGATCGGCGCGCCGGGCGTGGCCGACCGCAGCGGATCGCGTTCCGCGCCGCGGACTCCGGCGGTGCCGGCAGGGCTCAGGCGGTCCCCCGCGACGACGCCGGCCCGCTCGCCGGGCGAGCGCGGGTCGACGGAGGCGACCAGGTCCCCCCGCAGCGCCAGCCCCGTGTAGGCCCGCCAGGGAAGGCTCAGGGCCGACCACATGAGGTATGCCGCCACGGGAAGCAGGATCCAGGAGATGAGCGAGGAGGCGGGGCTTCGTTCCATGACACCTCGTGCGTGCGGGTGACGGCAGGCTAGCCCGTCGCCGGAGTGTGTCAAGGCACGTTCTGCGGGCGTGGAAGTGCCCTCCGGCCGGGAGGTTCGAGCGCCGGGAGCCACTCTTGGGTTAAAGTGGTTGGCGCGCTTGGCCGATACGAAGGTTGAGCCGGAACCGCGGTGTCCGCGGCCTGTTGCGGAGGTGTCTCCCCAAATGCTGGTCCTAACAAGGAAGTTAGGCGAAAACATCCGGATCGGTGATTCGGTCAAGATCACTGTGCTCGAGGTCCGGTCCGGCCAGGTGAAGCTCGGCATCGAGGCTCCGCCGGAGGTGAAGGTCCACCGTGAAGAAATCTACGCGCGGATCCAGGAAGAAGCCCGTCGCGCTCAGGACACCCGGCGCGAAGGCGACCCGGACAAGAGTTCCGGCGAAACGAAGTAGGTCGGTCCGCGCGCCGCGTGCCGCGACCGTCCTGCTGCGGCTCGTCACTCCCGACGGCGTGAGTGCCCGCGGGAGGGAGGTCCCGTCGACCTCCGGCGTGCGCGCCGAGAAGATCCGCAACGCGCGCGCCCGCATCTCCGCGGGTTTCTACGATCGTCCCGACGTGCGCGAGCGCGTGCTCACCGCGTTACTCGACGAGATCGACGACGCCTGACCGGTTCGCCGCGCCGATCCCAAGGCGCGTGATCCCCGCCGCCCGGATGCTTCCTGCTATACTGCGGCCGGGATGGAACCCGTATGGAGGTGAAGTCAGCCCGCAGCATCGTGGCGGAGGGACCCGCACCGCGGCCGGCCCGACGGGGCCGCGGGGCGAGCGCGGCCTCACGCGGCCGTAAAGCCAGCGCGGCCTCACGCGGCCGCGAGGCGAACCCGGCCCCCCGGGGCCGCGAGACCAGGAAGCCCGCGCCGGTCTCGGCCACCGCATTGTTCGACGCCCTGCTCGACGACTCGGAGAGCGGCGTCGTCCTGCTCGATGCCCACGCGCGCGTCTCGCGCCTCAACCGCGCGGCCATGACGCTGCTCGGCGCCACCGCCACCGAGGCCCGCGGCATGCAGGGCAGCGAGCTGCTGCGCACCGTCGTCGCCGGCGACGATCCCGTGGCCGAGGGCTACCGCCACCGCGACACCGACCGCGAGGCCATGCTCGTCTCGTCGCGCGGCGGCGAGGTGCCGGTGTGGCTGCGCACCTACCGCGTCGGCACGCCGCCCTGGCTGCTCGTCACGTTCCGCGATCTCACCCAGGTGCGGCGCATGCACGAGGAACTCCGCCGCAACGAGCGGCTCGCGTTGCTCGGCCAGCTCGCGACCGGCGTCGCCCACGAGATCCGCAATCCGCTCGCGGGGATCGGGACCAGCGCCCAGGTGCTCATGCGCCGATTCGAGCCGCGCGACGAGCGAACGCGCTTCGTCCAGGTCATCCTGAGCGAGGTGGCCCGGCTCGACCGCATCGTGACGAGCCTGCTCCAATACTCGCGCCCGCGCACGCCGGTGCTCCAGCGCGTCGAGCTCGCCCCGCTCATCCGCCACGTCCGCGACCTGCTCGCCGAGCAGCTCACGGCGTCGGGCGTGCAGGCCGAACTGGAGTTCGCGCCGCGGCTGCCCGCGCTGTTCGTCGATCCCGACCTCGTCACCCAGGTGCTGCTCAACGTGTCGATCAACGCCGTGCAGGCCATGCCCGGCGGCGGCCTGCTGCGGATCGAGGCCCGCACGGCGCGGCGCCGCCAGCCGGTGCGCGGCCCGGGCCGGCGCACGACCGACGCGCGGAGCGCGCCGCCCGCGGCCGCGGCCCCGCCGTGGGTCGAGTACGTGCAGGTGCGCGTGAGCGACACCGGCGCCGGCATGCCGCGCGGCGTGCTGCTCAAGCTGTTCCATCCGTTCTTCACCACGAAGCCCAGCGGCACCGGGCTCGGCCTGGCCATCTGCCAGACCATCATGCACGAGCACCAGGGCAGCATCGAGGTCGCGAGCCGCGAGGGACGCGGCACGACCGTGATGCTCAACTTCCCCCGGGAGAAGCGCCATGGCGAAAGGCGAGACGG
>JANLWK010000440.1:0-11533 GCA_031364505.1 Candidatus Eiseniibacteriota bacterium
GAGGTCCGCCTCGCCGCGCCCGCGTGGAGCGACGCAGGCGAGTTCCTGGCGCGCCTGCGCGTGTCGGAATGGCTGCTGCCCGCCGAACCGCGGGCCGAGTCGGGCCCGCTTGGGCCGCTCCTCGCCGGCTTGGCCGGCGCCGCGACGCCGCTGCCGCAAACCCGGTTCGAGGACGCGCGGCTGCTGCCCCGGCGATGGGGCGAGTCGGCCGTCGGCGCGTTCGCGCACTGGCCCGAGGCGCTCGCGGCCGCTACGGGCGCCGTCGACTATCTCGACCGTGTGCAGGGAGGGGCGGCGCTCCAGTTGCGGGTGCCCGAGGCGTGGGCTGACGAGGAGACGCTCCGTTACGACGTGGCGACGGCGCGCCACCTCGAACTGTTCCAGCACGCGCCCGGCGGGGAGTCCGCCCATACGCTGTGGCGCCATCTCGATCAGACCGTCACCGCGGGGGGCGCGCGGCGGCTGCGCGCGTGGATCGAACGACCGCTCGCGCGTCCCGACGCGATCGCCGCACGGCACGACGCGGTCGGCGCGTGGATCCTGGACTCCACCCGGCGCGCGGCGTTCCGGCAGGCGTTGCGCGGTCTTCCGGACCTGGAGCGCCTCGGCGCGCGTGTCGCGTGCGGCAAGGCGACGCCGCGCGACCTCGGCGCCATCCGTGATGCTTTGAAGAGACTGCCCGAGCTTCGCGATCTCCTTGGGTCCCGCCTCGTGTCCGCCGCCGGTCGCGCCGAACTCGCGGGTGCGCCCGAGCTCGAAGAGACCCTGTCGGCGGCACTGGTCGACGATCCGCCGCCGGTCGCGCGCGACGGTGGCATCCGCCGCGCGGGATACGACGCCGCGCGCGACCGGCTCGCCGACCTCGCGCACTCGGGCAAGCGCTGGATCGCCGAGCTCGAGGCGAGTGAGCGCGAGCGCACGGGCATCTCGAGCCTGCGCGTCGGCTACAACCGCGTGTTTGGCTACTACCTCGAGGTGACGCGCACGCATCGCGACAAGGTGCCGGCGGACTACGAGCGCCGCCAGACGCTGGCGAACGCCGAACGGTTCGTCACGCCCGCGCTAAAGGTCAAGGAAGGCGAGGTGCTCGGCGCCGAGGAGAAACTCAAGGCGCTCGAGTTCGAGCTGTTCGTCGCGCTGCGCGAGCGGGCGGCCGGGCACGTGCCGGCGTTGCGGGCGGCCGCGGGCGTGTTGTCGCGCCTGGACGCCGAGGCGGCGCTCGGCGAGGCCGCGGCGCGCTACGGCTGGACGCGCCCGATCGTCGACGATTCCGATCGCCTGGTCGTCGAGGACGCGCGGCACCCGGTCGTCGAGCGCCTGCTGCCGGCGGGCGCGTTCGTGCCGAACCGCATCGAGCTCGACGGCGCGACGCGCCAGATCCTGCTGCTCACGGGGCCGAACATGGGCGGCAAGAGCACCTACCTCCGCCAGATCGCGTTGATCGCGCTGCTCGCCCAGGCCGGGTCGTTCGTCCCGGCAAGCTCGGCTCGCATCGGTTGTGTCGACCGGCTGTTCACGCGCGTCGGGTCCGCTGACCGCCTGGGCGCCGGCCAGAGCACGTTCATGGTCGAGATGCAGGAGACGGCGTCGATCCTGCGCGCCGCGACGGCGCGTTCGCTCGTGCTGCTCGACGAGCTGGGCCGCGGGACCGCGACGTTCGACGGGCTCGCGCTGGCGTGGGCGGTGACCGAGCACCTGCACACGGGGACCGCGCGGCCGCGCACCGTGTTCGCCACGCACTATCACGAGCTGACCCAGCTCGAGAGCCGCCTCGACCGGCTGCGCAACATCCACGTCGAGGTGCGCGAGCGCGGCGAGCAGGTCGTGTTCCTGCATCACGTCGTCGACGGCGCCGCGGACCGCTCCTACGGCATCCAGGTCGCGCGGCTCGCCGGCCTGCCGGCGAGCGTGCTCGCGCGCGCCGAGGAAGTGCTCCACGAACTCGAGAGCGAGCGCACCGTCGAGCAGCTCGAATCGCATGCGCGCGATGGCACCGCCGCACGGAAGCAGGCGACCGCGGCGGACCCGAATGCCGCGTCTCAACTCGGCCTGTTCGCGCCGGCGGAGCACCCGCTGCTCACCGAGCTCGCGGCCCTCGACCCCGATCGCATGACGCCGTTCGAGGCGCTCGGGCGCCTGGCCGAGTGGCGGAAGCGCTGGGGCAGCGGGAGCGCCTAGCGGCGGCGCGGCGCAAGGAAGAGGGGGCTGCCTCTGCCGGCGAGAGGGCGAGGATGCGGCGGCCACGCACCAACTGGAAGCAGTTCCAGTTCATGTAACACTTGAAGTGTGCGGCGAGCGCGGCGCGCCACGATCCTGGCGACTCGTTACCGCCGCCTGCGCGCGGGAGCCAGCGAGCCCGCGAGCTGCATCACCGGCACGAAGCCCGCCTCGGGCGCGGCGACGGCCGGCTCGGTGGAACGATCGCTCCGATGGCGCTCGAGCCGGGCCCAGTGGGCGGGCCGCCGCGTGCGAATCCACGTCTCGAACTCATCGGGCGTGTGGAACCAGGCAACGATGTCGGAGAGCGGATTGCGGCGCTCGCAGGTGCGCGGGTCGTACTCGCGGCACAGCACCGGCCGCCGCGCATATACGCCGCAGCGTCCGTTCGCCTGCAGCGCGTTGCAGCGCGTCTCGACGTGGAGGTACCAGCGCTCCGGCCGCTCCACGTAGAGGCCGATGCCCTCGTGGTGAAGCGTCCACAGCCATTGGTCGTACTCCCAGGCGGCGCGCGGAGCGTCGATCTCGATGGTGATGTACGTGCAGCACTTGACGCAGCCCGTGCAGAGATCGGCGTTCTCGACGGGCGAGAGGTCGCGGGCGCCCCGCGTGTCGTCCGGGGGCGCGGGTGTCTTCGGCGGGCGGGGGTGGGTCACACGCCGTTTATAGCCGATGGAACCGTGCGACGGCCAGCGTCGTGCGGCGGGCCGTCGCCGCGTGACGTTACTTCTCCGTCGCTGCGCTCCGTCACTTCTTCGTTGCCGCCTTCCAGATCGAGCCGACCACCGCCAGCACCAGCGACGCGACGAACATCGTCAGGAAGCCGTGGATCTGGAAGCCGGGTACGAGCCACGCCGTGAGCCCGAGCATGAGGGCGTTCAGCACCAGCAGGAACAGGCCGAGCGTCACGATCGTGAACGGCAGCGTGAGCACGAACAGGATCGGGCGGACGATCGTGTTCACCGCGGCCAGCACGATGGCCGCGATCAGGGCCGGACCCCAGCCCGACACCACGAATCCCGGCAGGACCCGCGACAGCAGCAGCATGCACGCGCCCATCACGACGAAGTACAGCACCAGGCTCATCAAGACGGTGCTCCTTCCCGCGCCTCGAGCACGTCGAGGCAGTTCTCGAATCGGCCGAACGACGGCATCAGGTAGACGCCGTTCGCCAGGCCGCGGCATTCCGCGAGCAGCTCGCGCGCCAGCTCGACGCCGACACGCTGGCCTTCGTTTCCGGCCTCGCGCATGCGCGCGCGGATCGAATCCGGCACGTGGATGCCGGGCACTTCGTTGTGCAGGAACTCGGCGTGGCGGTACGACTGGAGCGGCAGGATGCCCATCATCACCGGGACATCGGTGATGCCGGAGAGCCGGGACACGAATCGCTTCCAGCACTCGGTCTCGAATACCGGCTGGGTCATCACGAACTGGGGCCCGGCGTCGAGCTTCCGGCGTACGTACTCGAACTCGGCGTCCAGGTCCTCGGCCGTGGGGTTGACGCCGCAACCGAAGGCGAAGCGCGTGCACGCGCCGATCGACGTCCCGGCGAGATCCGTGCCGGCGTTCATGCGGCGGATGATCGTCATCAGCCCCACGGCGTCCGTGTCGAACACGGCCGTGGCGTTGGGATAGTCCCCGAGGCTCGGCGGGTCGCCCTTGAGGCACAGGATGTTGTGGATGCCGAGCGCGTGCGCCCCGAGCAGGTCGCTCTGGAGTCCCATGAGATTGCGGTCGCGCGTCGTGAAGTGGAGCACGATCTCGAGCCGCGGGAAGCGCGCGCGCACCAGCGTCGCGAGTGACATCGCGCTCATCCGGATGCGCGCCAGCGGCGAGTCGGGGATGTTGACGCAGTCGACGCCGCGCTCGCTCATCCGCGACACGGCGTCGAGCACCTTCTTCGTGTTGACGCCGCGCGGCGGAGCCACTTCGACGCTGACGAAGAATTTGCGCCGGAGTGCCGCGAGCAGCGGCGGCTCGCCGCCGTCCGCCGTCGGTTCGGCCGGCGCGGGCGCGGGCTCCAGCACCTGGACCTCGGCCCCGGGCGCCAGCTTCTCGGCCGGCAGGTGCGATTCGATCCGCTCGCGCATGGCGCGGATGTGCGCCGGCGTCGAGCCGCAGCAGCCGCCGACGATGCGGACGCCGAGCCCGATCGCGCGCGCCGCGAATTCGGCGAAGTATTCCGGGCTGGCCAGGTAGACGAAGCGCCCCTCGACGTACTGGGGCAGTCCCGCGTTCGGCATCGCGGACACCGGCTTGCCGTTCGCGGCGGCCACGATCTCCTGCAGCACCTCGAGCGTCGGCTGCGGGCCCACGCCGCAGTTGACGCCGATCACCGCGGCGCCCGCCTGGACGAGTGCGCGCACCGCGAGCGCCGGCGAGTGGCCGTAGAGCGTCTTGCCGTCGACACCGAACGTCATCTGGGCGATGGCCGGGACGTCCGTCGTGACGGCGCGGACCGCCTTGAGTGCGGCGAGCACTTCGTTCAGGTCCTGAAAGGTCTCCAAGATGAAGCAGTCGCAGCCGCCCTCGAGCAGCCCCTCGGCCGTGGTCCGGAACGCCTCGCCCGCGACGTCGACGCCGATGGGCCCGAACGGCTCGAGTGGCTTGCCGAGCGGGCCGATCGAGCCCGCGACGAGCGCGTTTACGCCGGCGATCTCGCGGGCGGAGCGCGCGATCCGCACGCCCTGCCGGGCGATGACACGGGCTTGATCTTCGAGCCCGTGCGCCGACAGGCGCACCGGATTGGCGCCGAATGTGTTGGTTTCGATCAGTTCGGCGCCGGCCGCGAGATATTCGCGATGGATCGACTCGATCAGTTCGGGCTGGCTGAGATTCAGCGCATCGAAACACTGGTCGAAGCCGACGCCGCGGGCGAACAGGACCGTGCCCATCGCGCCGTCTGCGAGCAGCGGACCCCGCGCAAGACGATCCAGGAGGAGAGAGGCCATGACTCGTTACTGTAGGTGCACCCCGGAGGGGGTTCAAGCCGCCGCCGCCGGCAGCCGCGTGCCCAGCACGGTTTTCCACCCGGTGCCGCGTTGCTATAGTGGCCAGCCGTGAGAAACCCGTCCCTTCGAGTCGCCGGCGCCATCGCGTGCTGCATCCTGTGGGCGGGATGGGTGTTCGCAGCCGCCCCGCTCACCACGCCCGTCTCGGAGGTTCGCCCGGGCCAGCGCGCCGTCGTGCACACCGTGTTCGCGGGCGCCGATATCGACACCTTCGAGGCCGAGATCGTCGGCACGCTGCAGAGCGGCCGCACGCAGGGCGACATGATCCTCGCCCGCGCCACCACGCCGCGCGTGATCCATTCGGGCATCGCCCAGGGCATGAGCGGGTCGCCCGTCTACGTGAACGGCCGGCTGATCGGCGCGCTGTCGAGCGGCTGGGCGTTCAGCCGCGACCCGCTGTTCGGCATCACGCCGATCGCGGAGATGCTCGAGTTGTGGAATCGCCCGCTCGCCGATTCGACCGACGACGAGAGCGCGGGGCCGTCCGGATCCGACGACCTGGGGCTGGCGGCCGTTCCGCGCTATGGCGAGCTGCGCTGGGCGGGTGACGAGGACTCCGCCGGGTCCCTCGAGCAGGCACGCGCCGTGGCGCGCGTCACCCCGGCGTCCGCATCGGCGTTGACGCCGTCCCGGCTGCCGCTGCCGCTCGCGTGTGCCGGACTGGACTCGCGCGCGGGAGCGGTGGCATCCAACTGGCTCGCGCCGTTCCATCTCACCGTGATCCCCGGCGGACGCACGCCGGCGTCCCGGCCGGGCCCCAAGACCCTCGAGCCGGGCTCCGCGGTGGCGGTCGAAGTGCTTCGCGGCGATCTCGAGTTTTCGGCCATTGGAACGGTGACGTGGCGCGACGGCGACCGCGTGCTGCTGTTCGGCCATCCGTTCTTCCAGGCGGGCGGCGTGCGCATGCCGATGGCGACCGCCGACATCGTCACGATCGTCGCGAGCGAGCAGATGTCGTTCAAGCTCGGCGCGCGCGGCCGCGAGGTCGGCGCGGTGGTCCAGGACCGCCGGCCCGGCGTCTCGGGACGCATGGGCGCCGTGGCGCGCATGCTGCCGTTCCGTGTCGACGTGCGGGGCGCCTCGACGGCGCCGCAACACTTCCGCTTCGAGACGATCCGCGACCGCAGCCTGGCCCCGACGCTCGTGTCGGTGGCGGCACTCAACGCGTGGCTCGAATCGGGCGGGGGCGGAGCGAACCAAACGCTGCGCTGGTCGCTCCGGCTGCATCGTCACGGCGCCGCACCGCTCGAGATCCACGACGTCGCCGCCGGCGACTCGCCGCCGAACGAGGTCGCGGGCGCGGTGATGGCCCCGCTGCGCTTCCTGTTCTCGAACCCATTCTCGGCGCTCGACTTGGACAGCATCGGCGTGTCGATCGCGGCCGAGCCCGGGCGCGAGACGTGGACGCTGCGCTCCGCGCGCATCCTCGAGCCGGCGGTCCGGCCCGGCGACTCGGCCCACGTCGTGTGCGAAATCGAGCGCTGGCGCGGGCCGCGCGAGACCGTGCGCCTCGCGGTCGGCGTGCCGGGCGAGGCGCCCGACGGCCGCTACACGCTGTGGCTCGGCGGCGCGGCCGAGCTGGCGCGCTACGAAGCGCAGCGCCTGCCGGGACGCTATCGCGTGACGTCGCTCGACGACGCGTGGACGCGGCTCGCCTCGGCCCGCTCGAGCGACGCACTCTACGCCGAGCTGTACGCCCGGGCGTCCGAAGTCAATCTCGAGGGCCGGGACTACCCGGAATTGCCCGGCTCGGCGGCTCCGCTGTTCGGGGGTGACCAGGCCGCGGCCGACCGCGGGCGCCGCGGCGACATCGCCGTCCTCGACGAACACCGGATCCCGATGGACGGCAAGCTGCTCGGCGAGCTGACGCTCAATGTCGTGGTGGAACGCAATCGACCGCTCGGGAAACCCTAGAAGGAGGATCCGTGATCGTTCAACCACTCCGGCGGGCTCGCGCGCACCGGCCCCGCCGGTGCTGCTGGCCCGGTGAAGCCCGGCGCGCCGCGCGCGGACGCGTGGCGCCCATGGCGTCTCTGGTGTCGTGGGCCGTCCTCGCCGCCGGATTGCTCGCGAACGGCGTCGCGGTCGCCGCCGAGACCCAGTGGTGGATCGCGGACACGCCGTCCGACTACGCCAAGGCCGAGTCGCGCGGCATCGTCGTGCGCCCCGACGGCGTGCTCGAACTCGGGCCGCGCGTGACGTCATTCGCCGACGACAGCCTGACGACGGTGTGGGCGATCGCGCCACTTGCCGACGGCTCGGTGGCGATCGCGGGCGATCGCGGGCGCATCGACCGTTGGACCGAGCGCGACGGTATCCGGCCATGGGCGCGCCTCGCGGCGGGACAGGTGCTGTCGCTGCTCGCCGACGGCGACGGCGTCGTCGCCGGCACCGGGCCCGAGGGGCTCGTCTACCGGGTCGGCGCGCGCGGCGATACGAGCCGCATCGCGCGCACGGGTGAGCGCTACGTCTGGAGCCTGGCGCCTGCCGGCAAGGACGCGTGGTACGCCGCGACCGGCACGCGCGGCCGCCTGATGCGCGTTTCGCGCACGAAGGTCGAGACCCTGTTCGACGGCGAGGAGAGCAACCTGGTGTCGCTGCTGCCGGACGGCGCGGGCGGCGTCTACGCCGGCGGCGACAGCCGCGGCACGATCGTGCGCGTCTCGGCGAACGGCACGGCGCGCACGGTGTTCGACGCGGGCGAGGACGAGATCCGCGCCCTGGCGCTGGGCCGCGATGGCGCCCTGTACGCCGCCGCGTTGAGCGCGCCGGCGGTCATGGGTGACGGCGACGAGGACGTCGGCACGGGTCCCGCCCCGGCGCGGCCCCCGGCCGCGGGCGGGCGCGCCGTCGTCTACCGCATCGTGCCCGACAGCGTGAGCACCACGCGGTGGACGTCTCCGAACCCCTACGTGTTCGCGCTGCTGGCCACGGACCGTGGTGAGCGGAGCGACGTCCCCGGTGCCATCCTCGCGGCGACCGGCAGCCGCGCCGCGATCTTCCGGCTCGACGGCACCGAAGGCGCGACGCAGTGGTTCGCCGCCGCGCAGGGGCACGTCACGGCGCTCGCGGCACGGGGCGAGCAGGTGTTCGCCGCGACCTCGAGCCCCGCGGCATTGCTCCGGCTCGGGCCCGGGCACGCCGAGCGGGGCGAGCTGAGCTCGCCGGCGCTCGACGCGCGGCGCATGGCGCGGTTCGGCTCGCTCGTGTGGCGCGGTAGCCTGGGCGGCGCGCGGGCCGAGCTGCTCGCGCGCAGCGGCAACATCGATCCGCCCGACACGACGTGGAGTCCGTGGCGCGGCGGCGCCGCCTCGGAGGACGGCATCCGCATCGACGCGCCGGCGGCGCGCTACCTCCAGTGGAGGCTCGTGCTCTCGGGCGGCCAGCCGCGGATCGCCAGCGTCGAGGCGTCGTGGAAGGAACAGAACCTGCCGCCGCGCATCGAGGAGTTGGTGATCTCGCCGCAGGGCCAGGAGGTCCGCGAGGGCGAGATGACGCCGCGCACCGAGCCGGTCACACAGACGCTGCCGGGCGGGCAGCGCGTCGAGTACTCGCTGGGCTCGGCGGCGCGGCCGCGGGCGCTGCGCGAGCTGCCGGTGTGGGTGGGCGGACTGCGCATCGCCCAATGGCGCGGCAGCGATCCCAACGGCGATCCGCTCCGCTTCCGCATCGACGTGAGACCCGAGGAGCAGGAGGGCTGGATTCCCGTCACCGACGACCTGGAGGAGAGCACGTGGACGTTCGATACGCACGCGCTGCCCGACGGGCGGTACCGCCTGCGTGTCGTGGCCACCGACCGCGCCGGCAACGCGGCGGGCGAGGAGCGCACGGCCGAGGCGATGAGCGCCCCGTTCGCGGTCGACAACACCGCACCCGCCGTGGCATCGATGGACGTGAAGCCGGCCCGCGGCAGCGTCCGCGTCGAGGCCCACGTCGAGGACGCCGCGAGCACGCTGTCGCGCATCGAGGTGGCGATCGACGGCGGCGACTGGCGTACGGTCACGCCGGCCGGTGGCTTCGCCGACGCGCGGCGCCTCGACATCGACACGACGCTGCCGTCGATCAAGCCGGGATCGCACACGGTGGGCCTGCGCGCGGTGGACGCCGCGGGGAACGCGTCGACGCGCGCGAAGATCGTCACCGTCACCGATCACTGACGGCGGATCCTGGGACCCCATGTTCCGCGACGTCCTGGCCGCCGTGCGAAGTGAGGTGGACGGCGGTCGCGCGCTGGCGTCGCTCGGCCGGTTGACGCAGTTCCACCGCATCCAGTCGACGCCGGGCTACGACGCCGCGGCGGCGTGGCTCGTGAGTGAGCTCGGCTCGACGGGACTCGAGGTGACGGTCCAACGCGTGGCGGCCGACGGACGGCGGCGCGCGTTCGGCCAGCTGCTGCCGGAGGGCTGGGAGGTGGGCAGGGCCGTCGCGTGGCTCGTGGACGGCGGCTCGAAGCGCTTGCTGTGCGACGCGGATGCCGAGCCGCTGTCGGTCGTCCAGCGCAGCGCCCCCGCGGCGGGGCGCTTCCGCATCGTCGACGCCGATGCCGGCCCCGTGCCGGTCGCCGACCCGGACCGCGATCTCGAGGGCGCGGTGGCGCTCACGAGTCTCGGCGCACGCCGCGCGCACCAGCGTTGCGTCGTGGAGCGCGGTGCCGAGGGGCTGCTGTGCGACGGGCGCCGGCTGTTCCCGCCCATCCGCTCGGCCGAGCACGACATCGACTCGCTGCCCTACACGTCGTACTGGTGGCGCGAGGACGAGTCGCGGTCGTGGGGCTTCGTCGTCACGCCGCGCGCCGGTGCGGAGCTGCGCGAGCGCCTGCGCGCTGGCGAGCGCCTCGAGCTCGAGGTCGCGATCGAGAGCCGCCGCTTCGCCGCCGAGATGCCGCTCGTGTCGGCGGCACTGCCGGGGAGCTCGGGATTCGAGATCCTCGTGATGGCCCATCTCTGCCATCCGCGTCCCGGCGCGAACGACAACGGGTCGGGCGTGGTCGCGGCACTCGAGGCGGCGCGGGCACTCGGCTCGCTGAGCGCCTCGGGACGACTCGGGTCTCTTCGCCACGGCATTCGAATGCTGTGGATGCCCGAGCTGACCGGCACGTTCGCGTGGCTCGCGGCCGACCCGTCACGGGCCTCGCGGCTGGTCGCGGCGCTCAATCTCGACATGGTGGGGGCGGACCAGTTCCAGTGTGGCAGCACATTCCTGCTCGAGCACCCTCCGTGCTTCGCGGCATCGTTCGCCGAGGAGTTGCTGGGGCGCATCCGCGCCGAGTCGTTGGACTGGATCACGTCCTTCTCGGGACCCGGGCACTTCTCGCTCGACCGGCTCGCGGAGGTGCCGTATTCGGGCGGCAGCGACCACGCGGTGTTCGTGGACCCGAGCTTCGGCGTGCCGTGCCCGCTGCTGATCCAGTGGCCGGACCGTTTCTATCACTCTTCGTTCGACACCGTGGACCGCTGCGACCCCCGGTCGCTCGCCCTCGCCGCGCGCTGTGCCGCGGCCTACGCCGCGTCGCTGGCGACGGCGGACGCGCAGGCACTCGATGCGCTGGCCGACCTCGTGGAGCGTGGAGCGCGCCGCCGGCTGCTCGCGGCGCTCGACCGGCCCGAGCCGTCGCGCGAGTTCGCCCGGGAACGCGTGCGGGGTAGCGCGGCGATCGAGAGCCTCGGCCGCCTCGGGCTCGACGCGCGCGGCCGGCGCGACGCGTTCGAACGTTTCGCCGCGGAGTCGGCCGCCGCGTGGCCCGCGTCCCAGCCGCCGCCCCCGACGCGCGCGCGCCGCGCGCAGGGCCCGAGCCCAGTGCCCCGGCGCCTCAAGCGGGGCCCGATGGACTTTCTGGACGAGCTGAACCCGGGCTACGAACGCCTCGACGCCGCGGACCGTGAGGCACTCCGTGAATTGCGGGCCCGCTGCCCGGACGCCCATCTGGAAATCGCATGGTTCGCCGCGGACGGCGCCCGCGGTCTCCACGAGATCGCCGCACTCGCTGCACTCGAGACCGGGCACGATTCGGTCGGAGACGTCGAGGAGTTCTTCCGGCTGACCGCCCGAATGGGACTCACGGCCTGATCGGCCCGGCCGCCTCGCGCCCCGTCGACACGTGAAGCGGGCGTCCCCCCGTGGAGCCGCCGGGGAGCCGCCCGCCATACATCGTGTTCCGTGGGCGACTAGCCTTGATTATTCACCAGGACCAGCGGGCCGGTGAGTTTAGGTACCGGAACGATGGCAAAGTCGCGGGGGGGCTCCGTCGCGTGCGTTATTCGAGCCCGCCCGTCGAGCGTGTCGAGTCTTCGCGAGCGATTGGCGCA
>JANLWK010000441.1:0-5458 GCA_031364505.1 Candidatus Eiseniibacteriota bacterium
TGCGCCAATCGCTCGCGAAGACCCGACACGCTCGACGGGCGGGCTCGAATAACGCACGCGGCGGAGCACCCGCGCGACTCTGCCGTCGTTCCGGTACCTAAACTCACCGGCGCGCTGGTCCTGGTGAATAATCAAGGCTAGAGGTTCGCACCACACGCCCCGCCGGTGACACGACGCTGGCCAAGATCATCCGCCTCGTGCGTGACGCGCAATCAAAGCGCGGCAGTGCCGAGAGGTGGGTCGATCGCTTCGCGCGCCGCTACACACCCGCAGTCATGCTGCTTGCGCTCAACTCAAGGCGATCGCCTTCGACAAGACCGGAACCATCACCGAGGGACGTCTGGAAGTGGCAATCGTGGTTCCCCTGAATCGCCACACCGACCGTAAATTGATCGAACGCGCCGTTGCCTTAGCGCCGCGAAACTGGTTGGGTTCCAAATCCGTTCCAGAAATGGGGACGGGATCCTCTCCTGACGCCGTCCGAACTCGTGCCGAGAAGCTGCCTTCCTCGATGAGATCCCCGGCGCGATCAATCTCGACCAGTTCAAGAATCCGGCGAATCCCGAAGTGCATCGCCGGGCCACAGCCGCCGACGTGTGGGAAGACACGGAAGGCCGTATCGACGCCTTCGTCTCGGCTGTCGGCACTGGTGGAACGATACTGAGACATTACCGAGTTGCCGCCCCACGTGCTCTCGGAGCTGAAGCGATTCTTTCTAGATACAAGGTGCTCGAGGAGAAGGAGGTGGCGATCGACGCGCTGCAAGGGCCACGCCGCAGTACAGAGCTGCATCGCAGCCGCCGTGAGACTCTACGCAGAACGGAAGCAGGAGCTGCGATGATGTCACGGCGCGACAACGACGAGCGTTCCCATCATTCCCTTCCCAGCATGACCGTCAACGTCGCAGTGGAAATGGTACTCGCCGTCGCGAGTAGGCGTGAATCTCGCCTTCTTCGATCCATGGAACATTCCGACCCTCATGTCCACGGCGACTCCAGCATCCTTCGCCTCGCAGGAGAAGTCGTGCGGAACGAAGAAGGCCCCGTTCCTGACCGTCAGCTCAACCGGAATCCCGCGCTTGACCACGATACGGTTGGGCTCGAACCAAAACGAGTGCGTGGTGACGCGGACGTGCTGAATCTTATCCGGGCCCATTGTGGCGGTCACTTCTCGCACGGGATGATTGAGGCCTGAAGAGCATCCGGCGAGCACAGTGGCTACTGCTAGCCCCATGATGACGAGGCGTTTCATGGCTTCCTCCTTCGCATGGTCGACTGGGGTGGGTGGAGATTGCGATGTCAGATGTTCTCTCCGACCTCGGTTTCTTTGTGCGCGAGGCGGTAGAGTGCCGGAAACACGAGCAGCGTCAGCAAGGTTGAGGAGATGATGCCGCCAATCACCACGGTGGCGAGGGGCCGCTGGACCTCGGCGCCGGTTCCTTTCGAGATGGCCATCGGGACGAAGCCCAGCGACGCGACCAACGCGATCATCAACACCTGACGCAGGCGCGCTGAGCAACCTTCGATGATGGCCGCTTCGAGTCCAGTGTCGTGCTGACGCAACGGCCGAATGAAGGAGACCATGACGAGACCATTCAGCACGGCGACGCCCGAGAGGGTGATGAACCCCACCCCGGCCGTGACGGAGAACGGCAGACCGCGCAGCGCAAGCGCGAGCACGCCGCCGGTGAGCGCGAAGGGCACCCCGCTGAAGACCAGGAGGGCATCCTTGACGGAGCCGATGCCCATCATGAGCAGTATGAATATCAGCAGCAGCGCCAAGGGCACGATGATGGTTAGCCGTTGCCGGGCTGTCTGGAGATTCTCGAACTGGCCACCCCACGCGAGCCAATAACCCGCGGGCACTTTCACCGCTCGGTCGACTTTCTGTCTCGCTTCGGCCACGAAACTACCCAGGTCGCGGCCGCGCACATTCGCCTGAACGACCATGCGGCGCTTGCCGTTCTCGCGGCTGATCTGGTTGGGTCCTTCACTGATCAGTAAGTGGGCCACCGTACCAAGCGGCACGAAGCGTGTGCCGGCGGAGCTGGCAACGACGGCAATCGGCTCGTTTGAATGATCGGCGGAACTCTGTGCGGCGACCGGCACGGGCAGATTCTCCAGTGCTCGCAGGTCGGCGCGGAGTTCTTCGGGCAGGCGCACGACGATTTCGAAGCGGCGATCGCCCTCGAACACCTCACCCGCCTCCTGGCCACCGAGCGCTATGCGAACGAGACTCTGGACGTCCGCCACATTGAGCCCATATCGCGCGCATGCGCCGCGATCGATGCTGACGGTGAGCGTCGGCAGGCCGCCGACCTGCTCCACCCGCACACCGCTCGCGCCCCGGACCGAGCGAAGTTGCTCGGCGATCAGTTCGGCGACCGGGCGCATGACGTCGAGTTCGTCACCGAATATCTTGACGGCCACGTCGCTGCGAACCCCGGCGATCAATTCATTGAAGCGCATCTGGATCGGCTGCGTGAACTCGACGATGTTTCCCGGCTGCCGCTCGAGGGCGTTCTCGAGCTCACCGATGAGCTCCGGCTTCGGCTTTCGTGGATTGGGCCACTCGGCGTGCGGCTTGAGAATGATGAACAGGTCGGCGTTGCCGGGGGGTACCGGATCGCTGGCGATCTCCGCGGTCCCGATAATCGAATACGTGCGCGCCACCTCCGGAAAGGCCGCGACCGCTCGCTCCATCTGCTCCTGCATCGCAATACCCTGCTCCAGACTGGTGCCCGGGATGCGAGACGTCTCGACTGCGAGGTCGCGCTCGTCGAGCGTGGTGACGAACTCACTTCCGAGTCGCGAGGCAACGACGCCGCAGACGACCAGAAGCACCACCGCAGCGGCCACGACCTGCGCCCGGCGCCGCAGCACCCAGCCGAGAGTTGGGAGGTACCAACGTCGAGCGCCGCGAATGATCGGATTGTTGGTTCCGGCAACCCGACCGCGGAGCATGATCGCCAGGAGCGCCGGCACGAAGGTAAAGGCGAGGAGGAGCGCGCCGGCGAGCGCGAGCAGCACGACCTCCGCCATCGGGCGAAACATCTTTCCCTCGATTCCCGAGAGTGTGAGGATCGGTAGGTAGACGATCATGATAATGGCGACACCGAAGAGGGTTGGCCGTGCCACTTCGCCCGAGGCCACCCAGGTGAGGTGCAATCGCTCGTGGACGTCGAGTACCCGGCCGAGCTCGCGCTGGCGGGCGCCGAAGTGGTGGAGAATGTTTTCCACCAGCACCACCGCACCATCGACGATGATGCCGAAGTCGATCGCCCCGAGACTCAAGAGGTTGGCGCTGATCTTTCCGCCCACCATTCCGGAGACCGCGAACAGCATCGAGAGCGGAATGACGAGCCCGACGATGAGGGCCGCCCTGAAGTTGCCGAGGAGAATGAAAAGCACGGCGACGACGAGGAGTGCGCCCTCGAGGAGGTTGTGCCAGACCGTCTCCAGCGTGGCATTGACCAGGGCGGTGCGGTTGTAGACGGGACGGGCGCCAACGCCGGTGGGAAGGCTGTGGTTGATGTCGACGAGCTTGCGCGCCACGCGCTCGGCCACGGTCCGGCTATTCTCGCCGATCAGCATGATCGCTGTGCCGAGCACGGTCTCATTGCCGTTCTGCGTGGCGGCGCCGGTCCGCAGTTCCTTGCCCCGACCCACGCCGGCCACATCCCGCACCCGGATCGGCACGCCGTTGCGGGTGGCCACTACCACCTGCTCGATGTCCTCGGATCCGCTCAGCCGACCGGTCGTTCCGACCAGGTACTGCTCCCCGCCGTGGTTGATATACCCGCCACCTACCGCGCTGTTGTTCTCCTCCAACGCCAGCGCGACGTCGTGAAAGGTGAGGCCGTAGGCGCTCAGCCGGTCGGGATCGGGCGTCACGTGATATTGCTTGCGGTACCCGCCGATGGTATTGACCTCAGTCACGCCGGGCACGGTGCGAAGTTGTGGCTTGACTACCCAATCCTGCAGCTCCCGCAGATCGGTCGGGGTGTAGGCGGTACCATCACTCTTGCGTGCATTCGGCGAGGCTTCGATGGTCCAGGTGAAAATCTCACCGAGGCCCGTCGCGGTTGGGCCCATCGTCGGCTCGAAGTGTCCGCCGCCGGGAAGGTTGTCGCGCGCCTCTTGTAATCGCTCATTCACGAGCTGGCGGGCGAAGTAAATGTTCGTGCCGTCACGGAACACGACCGTTACCTGGGAGAGCGCGTAGCGGGAAAGTGATCGCACCTGAACGACGCCCGGAATGCCGGCCATAGCCGTTTCGATCGGGAGCGTCACCTGCTTTTCCACTTCGACGGGCGGGAAGCCCTCCACGGCGGTGTTGACCACGACCTGCACGTTGGTGATGTCCGGCACTGCGTCGATGGGCAGGCGCATAAAGTTGAAGATGCCCAAGGCCGCCATCGCCGCTGCGGCCGACACCACCAGCCAGCGCTGATGGAGGGCGACGCGCAGCACCTGTTCGAGTACACCTACCCGCGGCGGGGCCTCGAGGTCCTCACTCTTCATGTTCGACCTCGGCGCGGCCCAGCTCGGCTTTCAGGAGGAACGGGTTTCGAATCACGATTGCGACGCCAGGCTCAAGTCCGGAGCGGACTTCTGTCATCACACCGTCGCTGCGGCCCGTCACGACGGGCTGAAGCTGGAAGACGAGCCCCGCCGCCCGGAACACCGCCGGCCCCTCTGACGTGCGGACGATCGCCTCCGTCGGCACGGCGACGGCGGCAGGGAACCGTTCGAGGGTCACGACCGCCTTCACAAACATCCCGGGTTGCCACGCGCCGCCTCGATTGGGCAGGACCACCCGCGCCTGCGAAACACGGGCGTCTCGGTCGAGCACCGGGCCGACATAGAAAATGACGCCACTCGCCCGGCGCGGCGGTTCCGCTTGCGTGGTGATCAGAACCGATTGACCCCGCCTGATCGCTCCCTGGTACAGCGGGTACACCGAAAGGTCGACCCACACATTGGAGAGATCGGCGACGGTGTAGAGCACGGATGATTCATCGACGGACTGCCCGACGGAGACGTTGCGGGCAATGACGGTCCCGGGCTGGGCGGCAGTGATGGTGTAGTCGCTCAGGCTCTCCTTGCTTCGAACGACTGCGAGCGGCTCACCCGCACGGACAGCCTGGCCGAGGTGTTTGGAAAGACTCCGGACCAGGCCCGCGTAAGGCGGGCGGACTTCGACCGCGCGCTCGGCATTGAGCCGGATCTCACCCGGACACTCCGC
Organism: Candidatus Eiseniibacteriota bacterium; assembly: GCA_031364505.1. Classification (GTDB taxonomy): domain Bacteria; phylum Eisenbacteria; class RBG-16-71-46; order RBG-16-71-46; family RBG-16-71-46; genus JANLWK01. The sequence goes on from JANLWK010000441.1 coordinate 5,248, forward strand.
GGTGAGTGCAATGTTGCTGGCTGCCGTGCGGCCGATGACAATGCCGGATTGCGCAAACGCCTCCCGCGTCAGGGCTAAGCTCACGAGGTGTGTAAAAGGCTAAAGGCGACGTACCTTTCTGGTTCGACCAAGAACCCGGGCAGATGCCCGACAGGAAGGAGACGCCGCCGTGCCGAAGAAGACACCCGCAGAGACCGCGCCGTCAATGCCA
>JANLWK010000456.1:0-1710 GCA_031364505.1 Candidatus Eiseniibacteriota bacterium
GCCGGCGCACCACGATCCTCGCGCGGTCGTGCCGGGCGCGCGCCCGGCGCGCCACGGTCCTCGCGCGGACGGAAGCCTCGCCCCGCCGGCGCGCCACGATCCTCACGCGGACGGAAGGCACGCCCCGCCGGCGCACCGCGATCCTCCCGCGAACGGAAGCCGCGCCCAGCCGGCGCACCGCGATCCTCGCGCGGGCGGAAGCCAGGCCCGGCCGGCGCACCGCGATCCTCGCGCGGACGTGCCGTGCGCCCGGCCGGCGCGCCACGATCCTCACGCGGGCGGAAGCCAGGCCCGGCCGGCGCACCGCGATCCTCACGCGGACGGAAGCCGCGACCGGCCGGCGCACCGCGATCCTCGCGCGGGCGGAAGCCGCGCCCGGCCGGCGCACCGCGATCCTCGCGCGGACGTGCCGTGCGCCCGGCCGGCGCGCCACGATCCGCGCGCGGACGTTCCGTGCGCCCACTCGGCGCACCGCGATCCGCGCGCGGACGTTCCGTGCGCACGCTCGCCGCGCCGCGATCCTCACGCGGACGGCCCGCACGCTCGCGCGGAGCTCCGCGGTCCTCGCGCGCGGGGCGCTCCGAGGCGCGGGGCCGCGCGGCGGCCCGAGCCGGACGCTCGTCCCCCGTGGTCGCGGCCGCGCCCTCCGATCGAGTGCGCACGACACCGCGCCGCGCGCTGAAGTACTCGCCGGTCCCGCGGCCGTGCGGCCTCCCCTGCGGGCGCGCCGTACCCTCGCGCAGGTCGTCGACCTCCTGCTGCGACAGCTCGCGCCACATCCCGCGCGCGAGGGGCCCCAGCTTGAGCGGCCCGTACGCCGAGCGGTGCAGGCCGAGCACGGTGAGCCCCACGGCCTCGCACATGCGCCGCACCTGGCGGTAGCGGCCCTCGTGCACGGCGATCTCGATCAGGCCGCGCGAGTCGTCGCTCTTGAGCCCCTTCGCGCGTGCCGGCGCGCTCTTGATGCCGGGTTCGAATTCCACGCCGTTGCGGAGCCGGATGAGCTGCGCTTCGTTCGCCGGATGGGCGAGCCACACGCGGTACACCTTCTCGACGCCGTAGCGCGGGTGCATCAGCCGGTGGGCGAGGTCGCCGTCATTCGTGAGCACGAGCAGGCCGCTCGTGTCGGCATCGAGGCGGCCGACCGGGAACAACCGCGTGCCGCCGGGCAGGAACTCGCGGATCGTCCGGCGCCCCTCGGGATCGTCGAGCGTCGTGATCACGCCGACGGGCTTGTTCAGCACGTAGTAGCGGTGCTCGGCCGGCGGCGGCAGCACGCGCCCATCGACCTCGACCCGGTCGCTCTCGGGCTCGACCATCGTGCCGAGCTCCTTCACGACCTGGCCGTTGATGCGCACCCGGCCCTCCTCGATCAGCTCGTCACACTTGCGCCGGGCGGCGACGCCGCGCTGGGCGAGGAACTTGTTGATGCGGAGACTCACGCGTTCCCCGATTCCGGCCCGCGCGCGCGCGACGGTTCCGCCGGCTCGCCCGCTTCGTCCCAGTCCTCGTTGTCGTCTTCGTCGTCGTCATCGTCATCATCGTCGCCGCTGAATTCGGCGTGTTCGTCGTCCTCCTCGTCCTCGGCGACCAACTCTGCCGTGGGCGAACGCCCGGCGTTCGCGGCTTCGGCGAGCGCCAGGTCGGTGGCGACCTGGGAGACGACCTCGACCTCCATCATGTCGAGTTGCTCGGGCTCGCGCGCAGCGA
>JANLWK010000469.1:0-3964 GCA_031364505.1 Candidatus Eiseniibacteriota bacterium
CGCTCATGGTCAGCTCGCGCCCGCTGCTACTGGCGTTGCTCGCCGTCGCGTGGGTGTCGGCGTTCGTCTCGGTCACCGGCCAGGCTCGCGAGGCGCTCGGCATCCGCTCGGCGGAGCCGGCACCCCCGGCGCCGGTGCCGCGCGAGGCCCGCTGGGGTCTGCTCGCCGCCGCGGCGGGACTCGTCGCGCTGTGGTGGGGTGCGTTGCGGTGAGACAGGCGGGGCGCGCGCGGCGCCCCGCCCCCGTGCGTATCTCTAGTGAATCACGACCTGCCGGCGCACGAGCGTGCGATCGCCCGCGACTTCGAGCCGGATGAAGTAGAGCCCCGACGCCGAGCGCCCGCCGCCGGTCTCACCCCGCCACGTCACGCGATGGGTGCCCGCGGCATTCGGCCCGTCGGCGAGCCGCGCGACTTCGCGACCCTGCACGTCGTGCACGACGAGCCGCACGTGCGTCGCACGCGGCAGCGCGTACGTGATCTCGCACGCGCCCGTGCGCATCGGATTCGGCGCTGCCGACAATTCGAGCGCCGGTGCCACGCCATCCACGGACAAGCTGTTCGCGATGATGTCGAACGGCTCGTCGCTCAGGTCCGCGCCCGCGAGGCCACCGTAATCGTGCGCCACCACACGGAAGCGGCAGCCCGACGAGGGGGGGCCCGTCGCGACATAGTCATACGTTCCGTCGTTCGGCTCGCCCATCGCAACGGCCTCCCAGGTCTGGCCCTCGTTGTGCGAGATCCACAGGTCCACGTTCGTGATGACCTGGTCGTCGATTGCCTGCCAGGTCAGGGGAACGTGGTCGCCGATCATGTAGGACTCGGGTCCATTCGGCGCAGTGACGACGGCCTCGGGCGGCGGTGACCCGGTCCAGCGCAGCCGCACGACACGGGCGTTCCCGGTGTCGAGCAGGAACCCCAGCGAGTCTCCGAGCGTGGCCGCGTCCAGCGGGGACGAGAGCGAATAGGGCTCGTCGTCGCCCAGGGCCTCCAGCAGCGAGCCGCCCGGCGTGGTCAAGATGAACGCGCGATTCAGATTGTACTCGGTCAGGAGGAGCCGCGGCCCCAGCAGCGCGGCCCCCGTCGGGTTGCCGTTCTGCTGGCTGTTGAAGGACGACACCACGCCACCGTTGGCGTCGAGCGCGAGGACACGCCAGTTGCCCCCGTCCGAGACGTAGAAGGCGGGCTGTCCGGGAGCGCCGTTCGTGCCCTCGATGTTCTGCGGCGCGAAGATGTTCCACGAGGGCAGCGCGACTCCGTCGGTCGTGAACCTCCGGATCGCATTGCCCTGGCGATCCGTCACGTAGACCACGCCCTGATCGCTCACCCAGAGTCCGAGCGGCTCCGCCAGTTCATTCGGGCCCGCGAAGGTCGCGAGATAGTGTGCTTCCGAGTCGAATTTCTGGACGTCGCGACGCGTGAAGTCGCTCACATAGATGAATCCCGCCGCATCGACGTCGATGCCGTACGGCGTCGTGAACCGGCCGGGCTCGCGATCGCCGTCGCCGAGCGTCCATACGAGCTGGCCGTCGGCGGTGAATTTCACGACGCGGCTGTGATACGTGTCGGCGACGTAGACGAAGCCGTCGTCGCTGGTGGCGATGCCGTTCGGCCCGCTCAGCAGGTCGCCACCGAACGCGTAGTCGAAGGCCAGCGAGCCGACGATCGGGCCGTCGAGGATCGTCCAGTTCCCGTTGCTGAGGTCCGAGACTTCGTGCGCATCGGCATCGTGTGCCGTCACCCGCAGCCGGCATGCCGGAGAGACCGGGCCCGTCACGGTCCACAGGTAGGATCCGTCGTTCGGGATCCCCGTCACGATCGGCTCGAATGTCGCGCCGCCATCGCGTGACAGCTCCAGATCGACCGACGTGACCGACACGTCATCCGACGCCGCCCAGCGCAAGGTCGCCGGCTGGCCGACGCCGAGCACTTCACCGCCATTCGGGTAGATGGTGTTGACGCGGGGCGCTGCCGGGCTCGTCAGTTGGTAGCGAAGCACGCGACAGACGCCCGTATCGAGCACGAACAACAGCGAATCGTGATAACTGGCGCAATCGATGGGTGAATCGAACGGCCTTCCGTTCGCGCTCGTCAGTACGAACGACAGCGCGTTGGTCACGACGTCGAGCCCCAGCACCCGATCCGCGTCGTACTGGGTCTGGATCAACGTCTGCAGCGCCACGGCGGCGCCGGTGGGGTTGCCGGGAAGCGGGATCGGCATCGTGCGGCCGAACACTCCGCTCTCCGTGATCAGGTGGACCCGAGCTTCGGGAAAGCCATCCGACACGTACAGCCCGCCGAGTCCGTCGCCTTCGATGTTCTGGGGCGCCGCGAGCTCCAGCGGACCGATGGTGGGGCCCCAGAAGCCCATCGACGTGCCATCCATTCCGAACCGTGCGATCCGGCGGTTCGGGCGATCGGTGACGTAGACCACGCCGCCACCCACCCACAGGCCGAAGGGCTGCCCGAGCGTCCCTCCGCCGAACGTGGACACGTACGATCCGTCGGACGCGAACTTCTGGACGTCCGCACGATCGAGATCGCTCACGTAGACGTTGCCGTCCTCGTCCACCGCGATGCCGTAGGGACGCGAGAACTGGCCGTCGCCCGATCCGAACGAGCCGAAGCTCGATACATGGGCGCCATCCAATGTGAACTTCTGAACGCGGCTGTTGTAGGTGTCGGCAACGTAGACGTGCCCGTCGCCGCTCACCGCGATGCCATCCGGGCCGCCGAACTGGCCGGGTCCCGCGCCGACGCTTCCGAATGCGTCGAGAAACTCCGCAGTGACGTGCGGCTGGCTGCCGGCAGCGACGAGGCGGAATCGGTGCACCCGGCTGTCGCCCGTGCTCAGCACGAGCAGGAGCGAATCACCCGACGTCGCGCAGTCCAGCGGCGAGCTGATCGACACCGGCTCGTTGTCACCCAGTATGTCCACGACGAGGTCGGATCCATCGATGCCCACCGCGCGATCGATGTTGTACTGCGTCAAATAGAACTGGCCGGCGGCGAAGTCTCCACCGGTCGGATTGCCGTTCGAGGGACCGGCTGGCGGGGAGGCGATGTTTCGCACGAACGCGCCGGCCGTGGTGATGACGACGACGGTCAGTGCGCCGTCGCCGTCCGAGATGTAGAGCTGGCCCTGGTCGTTGCCCTCGATGTTCTGCGGCTTGACGAGGACGTGGCCCTGAATGCTGGGGCCGATCGTGCCGAGCAGCGCGCCGCCGGAGCCATACGTGCGCACGCAACTGGCCGGCCGGTCCGTGACGTAAACGGTGCCCGCGTCGTCGGCCCACAGGCCGAACGGCTGCGTGATCCCGGGCGCAAATGTCAGCAGGTACGTCCCGTCGGCGGCGAACTTCTGCACGTCGTGACGGTCCAGATCCCCGACGTAGACGTTTCCGCCCGCGTCGACGTCGATGCCGTAGGGCCGCATGAACTGTCCGGGCCCCGAGCCGTTGCTGCCGATGCTCGCAACCCACTGGCCGCCCAGGGTGAACTTCTGAACGCGGCTGTTGTAGGTGTCGGCGAGGTATATGAAGCCGTCGTCACTCGTCGCGATGCCATCCGGGCTGCTGAGCTGGGCCTGGCCGGCGCCGAAGCCGCCGAACGAATCGAGGTACTGCCCCTGCAAGTCGGCCGAAGCCGCGCCGGCGCCGAGCGTGAGGGCAAGGGCGAAGAAGATCGAACACCGCGCGATACAACCGACCATGCCTGAGATCCTTTCCGTGAGCCGACGGGGTGGGAGCGGGGCGTCGGCCGTGCCCATTCGCGACCCCTGATTCTCTGCCCGCCGCAAGGGGCGGTCAAGGCGCGCGGGACCGCCGTGTGCTAGCGTGCGGGCCATCATGACGCTGGCCGCGCAGTCCCAACTGGGTCCCTACGAGATCCTGTCGCCGATCGGCGCGGGGGGCATGGGCGAGGTCTACAAGGCGCGCGACACGCGCCTCGACCGCATCGTCGCCA
>JANLWK010000017.1:0-1930 GCA_031364505.1 Candidatus Eiseniibacteriota bacterium
CGAGTTGGGGTACACACCGTGTAGCCATCGCACCTCCTGTGCTGTGATTGGAGCAGGACTCGAACACCCGCTCTTTATCACATCCGCACAGCGGTGCGATGGCTTTTTGCTGCTATCCCTCGCGAATAATCAAGGCTAGCGGCGCGGTCAGTCCTCGTAGCGCGCGAGCACCAGCGTCCAGCGCCGGTCGACGAGGCCGATGCCGAACGACGTGTATTCGCAGTTCTCCATATTGCCGCGGTGGTCCGGGCTCTCGATCCAGTCGTCGTAGGTGTCGCGGCCGCTCGTGCGGCCGTAAGCGATGTTCTCGGCGGCGGCGCGGTACTGCACGCCCGCCGCCCGCAGCCGGTCGAACGGATCGCGGCCGTCGGGGTTCGTGTGCGAGAAGAACCGGCGCTTCGCCATGTCCTGGCTGTGGCGCCGCGCGACCGACGCGAGCCGCTCGTCCCAGCGCAGCGACGGGCAACCGATCGCACCCCGATGCCGGTTGATTCGGTCCGCGAGCGCGCGCGCCTCGTTGCGCGAGGTCGGCAACGTCACGCCGGCGCCGACGCCCATGTTCGATCCACCGACGCCGACCGACACGGAGCTACAGCCTGCGGCTCCCACGGCGGCTCCCACGGCGAGTCCCCCAAAGGCTACGAGGCCCGCCGCCCACCACATCACACCCACGCTCCGTCGCATGGCCGCGATCGTAACAAGGGCGTCCGTGAGGCCGGTGTGAATTCGGCAACGAGCCCGCGCGCGTACAGGCATGCCGCCCGTGCCTTCCGCGCTCGGGGAGCTGTGAGTTCAATGCGGATCGTGCACGACCTTCACTCTATCCCCGCAGCTGCTCCAGGATCTCCATGCCGTTCCACTCGCCCCAGCGCTCGCATACGCGGCCGCCGGCGATGCGGATGATCTCGATCCCGTTGAACCGGATCCGCCGCGCGGTCGGAGCGTAGCCCAGGTGGGCGCCCCGATGCGTGCCCACGGCGGACCACCGCACGGTCACCATCCCGCGCGCCGGTGACGCGACGAGGTCGTCCGTCGTCACGACGAGATCGGCGAACGCCGCGGCCCACCGCACGACGCCCTGCCAGAAGCCGTCGCGATCGGGCGGGCGGCCCGCGGCGCTGCGGTCCGCGAAGTCGTCGGCATGAACGCGCATGAAGGCCTCGCGGTCGGGCTTGCCCCAGCCCGCGTCCATCCAGGCTCGCGCGACGGCCAGCAACACCTCGTTCGATTCGTCCATCGGCATGCCTTTCGTTTCCCTTCGATGCGTCGTGACGGTGCCGCGTGCCGGGGCCTACGCGGTGGCGGGCGCCCTCGCCACCGCGCCCTGCACCAGCGCTCCATCGAGCGTCATGTACATGACGCCCTCCATCACCGACAGCTCGAACGCCGTCCGGCGCTCGAGCCGCGCGATCAGCGTCGACAGCGGCGCGCCGCCGAGCCCGTACAGCTCGAGCGACTCCGGACGGTGGATGCGCTCGCCGGCGAGGGACGCCCAGTATCGCTCGACGTCGCGGTGCGTGTAGACGGCGACGCGAGGCGCCGCCTTGGCGGCCCGGTGCAATCGCGCCGCCTCCGGTAGTCCGACCTCGATCCACGCCTTCAGCGTGCCCGTCAGGTCGCGGACCTCGAGCGCGGGCTGGTCGGCATCGGCAAGCCCCTTCGAGAACGCCAGCCCCTCCTGCTGCTCCAGGCAGTAGGCGAGCACGCGCGCGCACATGAAGTCCTCGCTCTCGGACGGATGACGCGCCACACGCAGATCGAGCGTCTCGTAGACGCCACGATCCACGTGCGAGAGCTGAATGGTGAACTGGTGAATCGTCGCGGTGAGCGCCACGGTATCCCCCGGATGGAGTGATCGGGTCAGAGCCTCTCATCTTCGACCCGGAGACTCGACTTTCCGTTGACCCATCTCCGGCCCCCGTCTAGCCTT
>JANLWK010000107.1:0-5585 GCA_031364505.1 Candidatus Eiseniibacteriota bacterium
GTGATGGCGACCGACATCCGCGCCAGCGCCGCCCTGGTGATCGCGGCACTCGTCGCCGAGGGAGAGACGCGCATCTCGCGCATCTACCACCTCGACCGCGGCTACGAGGCGATCGACCAGAAGCTCAAGGGCCTCGGCGCCCGCATCGAGCGCGTCAGGGAGTAGCGGCAGGAGCGAACGTCCGAAGCACCGCGGCGCCCGTGCCCGGCACAAGCGCCGTTTCGTTTCGGCGCCCGAGGCGGGCTGCGCCGCTTCTTTGGCCGCGGTGCCGCGAGCCGCTACCTTCGTGGCGTGAAGGTCTACGATCGCCGCTACTACGAGCACTGGTACCACGACCCGGGCACCCGCATCCTGCTCGGCGCGGCACTCCAGCGGAAGGTGGCCCTTGCACTCGCCGCCGCGGAACTCGTGCTCGGGCGGCGCGTTCAATCGGTGCTGGACGTGGGCTGCGGCGAGGCCCTGTGGCGCGCCCCGCTCAAGCGCCTGCGGCCCGCCCTGGGCTACGTCGGCGTGGACGGCAGCGAGTACGTGGTCCGGCGCCACGGCCGCCGCCGCAACATCCGCCTCGCGCGCTTCGGCGCGCTGGGGCGGCTCGGGCTCACGGCTCGCTTCGACCTCGTCGTGTGCTCGGACGTGCTCCACTACGTTCCGGCGCGCGAGCTGGCGCCCGGCATCCGCGCCCTCGGCCGCCTGACCGGCGGGCTCGCGTGGATCGAGGTGTTCACTGCCGAGGACGAGTCCATCGGCGACCAGATCGAGTACCACGACCGGTCCGCCGCCGCGTACGCCCGGCTGCTCGGCCGCGCGGGGCTCACGCCGATCGGTCTATACGCCTTCGTCCCGCGCGACATCCGCGACACCCTCACCGCCTTCGAGCGCGGTCGCCCGTGACGGCGGGCGGCCCGCGAATGAACGCCTCCGCCGCGCCGCCGCGGCTCGCCGTCGTCGGCACCGCCGGCCACATCGACCACGGCAAGACGGCGCTCGTGCGCCGGCTCACCGGCATCGACACCGACCGGCTGCCCGAGGAGAAACAGCGCGGCATCTCGATCGACCTGGGCTTCGCGCCGCTCGTCACGCCGGGCGGCGTGCGCGTCGGGCTCGTCGACGTGCCCGGTCACGAGCGGTTCGTCAAGAACATGCTGAGCGGCGTCGGCGGCATCGACCTCGTGCTGCTCGTCATCGCCGCCGACGAGGGCGTGATGCCGCAGACGCGCGAGCATCTCGCGATCGTGCGGCTGCTCGGCATCGCGCGCGGCATCGTCGTGCTCACCAAGTCCGACCTGGCCGAGCGCGCGTGGCTCGACGAGGTGCGCCGCGACGTCGGCGAACTGCTCGCGCCGACCTCGCTCGCGGGAGCGCCGATCGTCGAGTTCTCGGCCGTCACCGGCGCCGGCCAGGCCGAGCTGCTCGCCGAGATGGATCGCCAGCTCGCGGACGTGGCGAACCGGCCGGCTGGCGACCCGGCACGGCTGCCGGTCGATCGCGTGTTCACCGTCGAGGGCTTCGGCACCGTCGTCACCGGGACGCTGTGGCGCGGGCGTGTGCGCATGGGCGACACGCTCGAGCTGCAGCCCCCCGGGCGCGCGGTGCGCGTGCGCCGCGTCCAGGTGCACGGTGCCACGGTCGAGGAGGCGCTGGCAGGCCAGCGCACGGCATTGGCGCTGCACGGCGTCGAACGCGACCAGGTCGAGCGCGGCGACTGGGTCATCGCGCCGGGCTCGCTGGGCGCGTCGACGACGCTCGACGTGCGCTTCGAGCTGCTCGCGGAGGCGGGTCGCGACTGGCCGCGCAACACGCGCGTGCGGTTCCACCTCGGCGCGAGCGAAATTATTGGACGTCTCGTGTTGCTCGACGCCGAGGTCTTGAGGCCGGGGAGTAACGCGCTCGCGCAGCTCCGGCTCGAGCGTCCCACCGTGGCGGCCCGCGGCGACCGGTTCGTGATCCGCAGCTACTCGCCCTCGCGCACCGTCGGCGGCGGCAGCGTCATCGAACCCATGGCGAGCAAGCGCCGGCGCGGCGGAGCGCTCGAGCAGCTCGCGGTATTCGAGTCGGGCTCGATCGAGGCGCGCATCCTCCAGCGCCTCGCCGGCGAGACGAAGCTCGCCGGCGCCGCGGCGATCGCCCAGTCGCTGGGCGAACCGGAGCTGGCCGTCACCGAGGCGCTCGCGCGGCTGGCCGATGCGGGCGAGGTCGAAACGCCTGCGCCCGGGCGCTGGCTCGCGTCCGAGCGCTGGGCCGGCGTGCGCGGGCGCATCGAAGGCGAGGTGCGCGGTTTCGCCGCGCGCTTCCCGGCGCGCTACGGCATGCCCAAGGGCGAGCTGAAGCGCGGACTCACGGGCGAGATCGACGCCGCGCTGTTCGACGCCGCGTTCGAGTCGCTCGCGCACGACGCCGTGCTCGAGCAGCGCGGCGAGCGCGTGCGCCCTGCCGATACTCCGTGGGAGCCGCCCGCCGAGACGCTGCGGCTGCTCGAGACGCTCGAAGCCGACTTGACCGCCGCCGGCTTCGCCGTGCCCGAGGCGCCCCTGTGGATGGCGAAACTCGGCGCGCCCGCCGCCGAGGTCGTGGCGCTCGGCGCGTTCCTCGGCCGGCTCGTGCGCGTGAGCCAGGAGTACACGCTCACCACGCGCCAGCTCGACGAGCTGCGCGCCCGCCTCGCGCAACACTTCGCGCGCGCCGCGACGCTCACGGTCGCCGAGTTCCGCGATCTCGCGGGCGTCAGCCGCAAGTGGGGCGTGCCGCTGCTCGAGCACAGCGACCGCGTCGGCTGGACGACGCGCGTCGGCGACGTGCGCAAGGTGGGGCCGAAGCTCGGTTCGTAGCGGCCCCGTTCGATACGAATGAACGAAACTGTCCCCGGGGACAGTCGAGGTTTGCGTGCGGATGTCTCGCGCCGGACCCGCACCACGCGGCGGGCGGGCACGTCGTCCGCCGGCTGCGATTTCGATCGCAGAAGAGGCTACTTCGCTCCGCCGGCGAACGACATGCCCGCCCACCTGCACTCCGTGCCTGCCGGTCCGGACTGAAGGGGCGACACGCCAGCAATCGAGCTGTCCCCGGGGACAGTTTCGTTTCATGCGCGTGAACGAAACTGTCCTTGAGGACAGTGCAGGTGTCCGCGCAGACACTTCGAGAGCGCAACCCCCTCGAGAATGTGATCACCGGATGTCACGCGCCCGCGGTTCCACGCGCCCGCGGTTCCACGCGCCGCCCACCGTCATCCACCGCCCCTCATCGCCGCCGGCTGCCCCTCATCGCCGCGCCACGTTCATCCGCACGCCCCCCGCGCCGGGCGTCACCTCGATTGCCGCGGCGGCCCTGGCTGGCTAGATTCCCGCGATGATCGTCGACCTCGAACGCCGCCGTGCGCGCATCGCCGCCGCGTGGAACCTGACCGATGACGTCGTGCTCATCGGCGCCGGGCATCCGATCTCGATCCCCGGTGCCGCGGATCAGGTCTATCCATTCCTGTCGCATTCGGAATACTTCTATCTCACCGATCGCGAGTGCCCGGGCGGCGTCGTGGCGTTCGATCCGAGGGACGGCTGGACCGACTTCGTGCCCGACGTGACGACGGCCGAGCGCGTGTGGGAGGGGAAGACCGACGCGCCGGGCACGCCGCTGTCCCGGCTCGACGGCTGGCTCGAGGCACGCCGCGGGCGCCGCGTGGTCACGCTCGGCGTGCCGCCGGCCCAGGCAAAGGGCGATGCCGCGCGCGGCGCCGAGCTGCGCGAGGCCCTGACGCACGCGCGGCGCCCGAAGGACGAAGCCGAACGCCAGCGTATGCGCGACGCGGCCGCGGCGACGGCGCCCGGCTTCGAGGTGGCGCGGCGGATGATGAAGCCCGGCGTGACCGAGCGCGCGATCGAGATCGAGCTGAACGCCGAGTTCTACCGCCGCGGCGGCACGCGCACGGCGTACGACACGATCGTGGCCTCGGGCCCGAACTCGGCCGTGCTCCACTTCATGCCGACCGAGCGCGTGTTGGAGCCCGGCGATGCCGTGCTCATCGACGCGGGCGCCGAGGTCCGGCGCTACGCCAGCGACATCACGCGCACGTACCGTGTCGCGGGCGGCGATCCGGGCTGGTTCCGCGATCTGTACGGCGTGGTGCTGGCGGTCGAGAAGACGGCGGTGGCGCGCTGCACGGCCGGCCGCGAGTGGCGAGACGTTCACCTCGAGGCGGCGGTGGGCCTGACGGCAGGACTCGTCGAGCTGGGGCTCATGCGCGGCAATCCGGCGTCGCTCGTCGAGTCGGATGCCCACTTCCTGTTCTTCCCGCACGGCATCGGCCACATGGTCGGGCTCGGCGTGCGCGACGCGGGCGGCTTCCTTCCTGGCCGCGTCCGGAGCCAGCGGCCGGGACTCTCGAACCTGCGCACCGACCTGCCGCTCGAGCCCGGCTACGCGATGACGATCGAACCCGGAGTCTACTTCATTCCCGCGCTGCTGAACGACCGGGAGCAGCGCGAGAAGCATCGCGATGCGATCGCGTGGGACAAGGTCGAGCCGCTCGTGGCATTCGGCGGCATCCGCATCGAAGACAACGTCATCGTCACCGACGGCCCGCCCGAGATCCTCACCGCGGCCGTGCCGAAAGAGCTGGACGCGATCGTGGGCGCCTAGAGCGGAGGCGCGCCGGCCGCGTTACGCCAGGTCGGCCTGCTGGAACAGATCCAGCCCCGCCGCCGTCAGCCCCGCCAGCTCCTGGATCAACCTCAGGTCCACGGTCGTGAAGTTGAAGTGTGACGTGCCGTGCAGGCGCTCGCGGAGTTGCGGCGAGATGCCCTCGAGCAGCTCGGGGAACACGGTGACCGGCATCAGGTAGAAGCTCACGTGCTCCTTCCGCGCGGTGACCGCGCCGAAGAACATCGGCTTGCCCTGGTACGGTTTCGTGGTCGACAGCTCGTAGGTGCCGGCCTCGTCACGCGCGACGTGCAGCGCGGGTGCGTAGGCCTCGAGCACCGAGCGGAGCGCGTACATGACCGCGGGACTCGGCTTCGTACGTGACGGGGTCGCGGCGGGGCGCGCGGTCGCGCGGGGCCGGGTCGCACGGGGTTTCGCGGCCGCCGGCTTCGGCGCCGGGGTGGCTCGCTTGGCATCGCGGGGAGAGCGGGAGGATTCGGTCATGCGCGGCTCCAGAGGTGCGTGATCGTCCGACTCGGCGCGCGCAGTCTACGACGCCGCGAGCCCGATGTTCCATTCGAGTTGCGCGCCGCCGCCCCGCCGATGGGCCGCGGCGCCGATCATGACGCCGCGTCGGCCGCGTCCGCCTCGTCGGCGAGCGCTGTGCGCGGCGGCTCGGCGGGGCGCACCATCAATGTCTTCTCGCGCTCGCACACCGCGAGTCCCGGCGGCGCCTTGCGCGGCCGGCGCACGTATTTCTTGAGCGTCCACATCACCGGCACCTTGCCCGCGGTACGCGCCTGCGAGTAGAACGCCGCCCACGCCGACACTTCCTCGAGCGTGCGCTTCGATGGCTCGTTCTTCCCCTTGCCGCGCCGCAGCACGACGTGCGAGCCCGGGCAGCCGTGGACGTGGAACCAGTAGTCCTCGGGCCGCGCGAGGTGGTGCGTCAGGTG
>JANLWK010000141.1:0-20135 GCA_031364505.1 Candidatus Eiseniibacteriota bacterium
CGGTGAAGGCTTCGATGTCTTCGCCGCAGAAGCGACACTTGAGCGCGCTCGCCTTGATCGTTTCCCCGCACGCCGGGCACGCCTTGGTGTCCGGCGACGGATCCGATGCACCTGCGACCGGTTCCATGAGACCCCCATTCAAACGTCGGCGACAGTAGCCGGGCGGGCCCGAAGATAGCGCAATTCGCTCCGCCGCGACCTCGGGTCTCGACACGCGAATGGTCGCGCCACTACAGTGGCGCACCATGGACGCGCGCGGGGCACGCTCATGGTTCGCCGATCGACTGGTGCGGTACGCAGCGCATTCGCTGGCGGCGCTCGCGCTGATGGCGCCGGCCACCGTCGCGCGCGCGCAGGATCGCGCGAACCCGATCCGGATCGCGGTGGACGGGACCGACTGGCCGCGTGGCATCCTCCACGCGCGGCTCGCCATCCCGGCGCGGCCCGGGCCGATGACGCTGTACTTCCCGAAGTGGATTCCCGGCACCCATCGTCCCGAAGGCAACATCGCGGACCTCGCCGGGATCACCATGAGCGCCCGGGGTCGGCGGCTGGCGTGGGTGCGCGACACGCTCGACTACCACACGCTGCACTGCGACGTGCCGGCGGGCGCTCGAACCCTCGACGTGCAACTCGACGCGCTCAACGTGCCGACCGCCACGGACATCGGCTGCTTCGACTGGAACGCCGTGGTGCTCTATCCGGCCGGGACGCCGGTCTCGCAGCTCTACTACCGCGCGTGCGTGCGGCTGCCGGCGGGATGGACGTGCGCCACGGCACTCGATTCGGCCGGCACCTCGAATGGCGCGGTGCAGTTCGGCACGACGAGCCTCGAGAGGTTGATCGACTCGCCGGTACTGGCCGGGGCGCACCACCGGCGCCTCGATCTCGGGCGATGCCAGGGCGCGCCGGTCGATGCGCACATCTATTGCAGCAGCACGGAGGGCCTCGAGTTCAAGCCGGAGTTCGTCGCGAAGATGAAGGCCATGGTCCAGGCGGCGGACAGCCTGTTCGGCGCGCGGCACTTCGATCGGTACCGGTTTCTGATCGGACTCGGCGATCTCACCGGCGACCTGACGCTCGAGCACCATCAGTGCACGCTCTACCAGGCGCAGGAGCGCGACCTGCTCGACATCGGCTCGACGCCGCTCTCGCTCAACAACATCGGCCACGAGTTCACGCACTCGTGGTGCGGCAAGTACCGGCGACCGGTGGGGCTGACGTTCCGCGACTACCAGCATCCCGAGAACGGCGAATTGCTGTGGGTCTACGAGGGGCTCGACCAGTACATCGGCTACATCATGAACGCGCGGAGCGGCATGTTCTCCGAATCGAGCGCGCGCCTCCAGTTCATCCGCAACGCGGCTTCGCTCGCGTATCGCCCCGGCCGCGCGTGGCGCCCGCTGCGCGACACGGCCGCGGAGAGCGGTCCGCTGCGCGACGCATCGTTCGCCTGGAGCACCTGGCGTCGCGGGCAGGACTACTACATCGAAGGAGCGCTGATCTGGCTCGAAGCCGATGCGATCATCCGCAGGCTGTCGAACGACTCGCGATCGCTGGAGGACTTCATTCGGCGTTTCCTCGGTGGCGAGAACACGGGCCCGGAAGTGAATCCGTACTCCGAAGCCGATGTCGTGGCCGCCCTCGACGCCGTCCAGCCGTACGACTGGGCGCATTTCCTCCATGAACGCGTCGATGCGGTCGACACACCGGAGCCGAAGCGCGCGCTGGAAGCCAGCGGCTGGCGGCTTGCCTTCAGTGATACGGCGAATGCCTACGACACCGCGAGCGAGGGCCTAAGCAAGAGCATCAACCTGATCTACTCACTCGGGTTCGCCATGAAGAACGACGGCACGATCCAGGAGGTCAGCCAAGACGGGCCGGCCGGAAAGGCGGGCCTCGCGCCGGGCATGAAGGTTCTCGGTATCGACGGTAGGACGTTCTCGAAGGAGAACCTCATGAGCGCGCTCAAGTCGGCGCGCACGTCCCGTCGCGCGATGCAGCTGCTCGTGTCGTCGGGCGAGCGATATCGGACGTATGCCATCGACTATCATGGCGGCATGCGCTACCCGGGCGCCGAGCGCATCAAGTCGCAGCCCGACTACCTCTCGCGCGTCCTGCATGTGAAGGGCGTGGAGTGAGAGACAAAAGGAGCACGAACATGAAGCCGAAGAACGTGATCTGCCTCTGGTTCGACAAGGACGCACACGAGGCGGCGCGCTTCTACGCCGCCACCTTTCCGGATTCCAAAGTAACCGCCGTTCACAAGGCGCCGAGTGACTATCCGGGCGGCAAGGCGGGCGACGATCTGACGGTGGAGTTCACCGTTCTGGGTATCCCGTGTCTCGGCCTCAACGGTGGCCCGACCTTCAAGCACAGCGAAGCCTTTTCCTTCCAGGTCGCGACGGACAATCAGGACGAGACGGATTGCTACTGGAACGCGATCGTCGGCAACGGCGGCCAGGAAAGTCAGTGCGGTTGGTGCAAGGACCGCTGGGGTATCTCATGGCAGATCACCCCGCGCGCCCTCATGGATGCGCTGGCGGCGGGCGGCGCGGAGGCCAAGCGTGCCTTCGAGGCGATGATGCCGATGCAGAAGATCGACATCGCCACCATCGAGGCAGCGCGGCGGGGCTGACGACGAGCCGATCGGCGCGCGGTCGTGGGGCTCGCTCAAGAACGCGTACCGGACACGCCCCCCGGCACGCTGATGACGATCTTGCCCTTCGCGTGCCCCTGTTCCACGTATTCCATCGCATCGAGCGTCTCATCGAAGGCGAACGTGCGGTCGAGTACGGGACGCAGGGCGCCCGCATCATAGAGAGCGGCCAGCATCTTCAGTCGCTCGCCGTCGGCGCGCATGAAGAAGAACGAGTAGCGCACGCCCAGTTTCCTGGCCTGTGCCCGGACCTTGCGGCTCATCAGTTTCATCACGGGCTTCAGAAATGGTCGGCCGATCTGCTCGGCGAACGCGGCGTCCGGTGGGCCGACGACGCTGATCGCCAGGCCGCCCGGCTTGAGCACCGTCAGCGACTTCACGAGGGTGTCGCCACCCAGGGAGTCGAGCACCACGTCGTAGCCGGAGAGCAGCCCCGCGAAGTCTGCTTTCGTGTAGTCGAAGACTTCGTTCGCGCCGAGGTCGCGCAGTTTCTCCGCGTCGTTGCCGCGCGCCGTTGTGGCAACGTATGCGCCCAGGTGCCGGGCGAGCTGGATGACGGTCGAGCCCAGTCCGCCGGCGCCGGCGTGAACGAGGACCCTCTGCCCCGGCTTGATCCGCGCCAGGTCGGCCAGCACCTGCCACGCGGCAAGCGCCACCAGCGGGACCGCTGCAGACTCCTCCATCGTGAGCGAGTTCGGCTTGAGGGCGATGTCGGCGTGGTCGATGGCGATGTATTCCGCGAATGCCCCGATACGCAAGTCGCGCGGGCGGGCGTAGACCTCGTCGCCGACCTTGTAGTCCCGCACGTCGGCTCCGACACGCGTCACGACGCCCGCGAGATCGTGTCCGAGCACGAACGGCCGCTTGTACTTCAGGAGCAGCTTGAGTTCGCCGTTGCGGACCTTCTTGTCCAGCGGGTTGACGCTGGCAGCACGCACCCGGACCAGGACGTCACGAGGACCCATGGTGGGATCTGGCACGTCGGCGGCGCACAGGCCGCCCTTGCCATATTTCTCGACGACGAATGCCTTCATCACAGACCGCCTGTCGTGCGCCGGCGACGCACTCTACGGGCTCGTCGCTAGGTTCATCCGCGTGTTCAGCTCCGGGAAGCGCGGAGGCTCACGCCCCCACGCGAACCGCCCGTCGGGCGGCACCGTCACGAGATGAATGCTACGTCATTCAGCGGCCCGGTGTAGGTTCACTGGATGTCCTCACCGTCACCCGCCAAGCTCATCGAGCTCGCCACCGCCTACCAGCGCTCTAAGATCCTGTTCGCACTGATCCGCTTCGGCGTGCCGACGCTGCTCGCCGGCGGTCCGCGCTCGCTGGGCGAGATCGCGTCGGACCTCGGCGTCGACGTCCTGGCGGCCCATCGATTCCTGAACGCGTGCGCGGAGCTGGGTCTGCTGATCCGAGTGGGCGACGGTTTCCGAAACGCGCCCGAGGCGCAGCGGTTCCTGGTGCGCGGCGCTCCCGACTATCTCGGCGACGCGTTCCATCGATACGAACGCGCATCGGTGTCGGATGCGTGGGCACAGTTCGATCGGAGCCTGCGCGCGTGGCACTCCGGTGGGGCACGCGGCCCGCTGTCGACCGAGCTGGCGCCCACCGGCGACGAGATCGAGGGCCACCATCGGCTGTCGTTGCTGACCGGCAACGCGCTTGGGGGCGCGCTCGATCTCACGGGTCACCGGCGCCTGCTCGACCTGGGCGGCGGGACCGGAGCCATGTCGATCGCGCTGTGTCGGCGCTTTCCGGCGCTCGAGGCCATCGTGCTCGAGCTGCCGGCGATCACGGCGCAAACCCGGGCTCACGTCCGGGACAGCGGCCTCGACCGGATCGCAGTGCGCGAGGGCGACTTCGTCGCGGAGCCTCTGCCGGAGGGAAGCGACGTCGTCCTGCTCGCGAACGTGCTGTCGATGCTCGACCGCGAAGCGATTCGCGCGCTGCTGGTCCGCGTCTACGAGCACCTGGCGCCGGGCGGCCGCATCGTGCTGAGCGGATGGATGCTCGACGACGACAAGTCGGGCCCGTTGTTGCCCACGCTCCTGAGCCTCGAGGACATCACCCTGGGCGCTCCCGACGTCGAGCGATCGGCCGAGCAATACGCGGGCTGGCTCGCGCGCGCCGGCTTCGTCGACATCGAACGCGCGATGTACTTCGAGCCCACGAGCTATGTGTCGGGGCTCAAACCCGCGCAGATGTCCTGAGGGGCGCGCGGTTCTCGTTCGAGACCCGGCGCCCCCGGTTCCAGTTCCGCGGCCCTACTTCGCGGGCATCGTTTCGTGGATGCGACGGAACGTCGCCTTCGCGGGCGCCTCGAGCTCCGTCGCGCGATCGGCGTCGTAGACCGACAGCCACCAGCCGGTGTGGAACGAATCCGGCGAACTGCCTTCCAGCTCGATGAAGAGCACGGAATCCATCAGCTCGGGGAACCGGATCGTGAGCGCGGCGTTCGGCACGACCATTTCGACGACGCCGTTCGCCGTGGGGCCGCCGTCGAACGCGACGCGAACGCGATCGCCGGCCTTGAGCCCGCTCACGGCCGCGGGCGCGACGCCCGTCACGGACGATGCGATGTGCTTCCAGGCGGCGTCGCGGGGCGCCTTCACCTCGATCCGCTCCGAGATCATGCGCCGCGTGCGGCCCTGGTGCGTCTCGATGTAGAGGCGCAGCTGGTAGAGGAAATACGTCCAGCCCGTCTTGGTGCCCTCGAAGAAGTCGTCCCACCCCTCGAACTCGCCGAAGCCCGACTGGACGAGGCGCACGCGCGTCTTGCCGCCGGTGGTCTCGATGTGCCAGTCCATGGCGAGCGTGATGCCGGGGCCCATCATGTCCTCGTTGATCCAGCGCACGCGGCGGTTCGGTTCCCACGCGTCCACGCGCGCCGTCGACGCCATGTCCTCGCTCCAGGCGATCGTGACCTCGCTGTTCAGCCCGGTGCCCGAGACCCTCGCGATGGGGGCGAACCAGTTCGCGATGCCTTCCGCCTCGGTCAGCGCCTTCCACGCCAGCTCGATCGGCGCGTCCACGTCGACGTGCAACTCGAGCGTGTGCTCCGCCTTCACGTCCTTCGTCATGACTTCCTCCGCGATGCGCGTATCGGGTGGGCGCCGACGACCAGGCGGTAGCTGCGACCGTCCCGCGCATCGGCGTCGTGGTACTTCTCGACCAGTTTCGTGATGGCGTCCAGCAGCTCTTCGGCGAATGCCTGCCGTTCCCGCGGCGAGCGCAGGCGAACCTCCGTCGTCGCCGACAGCGTCGCGATGGGCCGGCCCGCCTTCTCGGCGGCGGCCTGCGCCTCGCCGACCTCCGTGGCCATGCGGCTCGCGAGCGCGATCAAATAGCCGCTCGAGAACTTGTCCTTCATTTTCCGCAGGTCGGCGCCCTGCGTTCCGAGAACGCCCTGCGACGCGACGAGGTACTGCGACGTGCGGCGCACGATGCGCTCGACGCAGCCACGCTTCGGCTCCTCGCGCTCCAGCTCGACGTAGCCGGCCGACTCGAGCCGGCGAAGGTGGTAGGCGACGAGCTGCCGCGCCAGCCCAAGCGACCGTGCCACCGACGACGCCGAGCCGGGCCGCGCCAGCGAATCGAGGATCCGCCGGCGCAGGGGTGCGGCGAGCAACGCGGCGTGGCGCGGGTCGTCGATGACGCGGACGGTGGACATGGGGCGGGAATGTAATGAAGCCTCGGTGAATAGACAATAATTATTTTCAATTGACCCATCGCCGATCGACCGGGTACTTCCGCGGCTTGTTGGCGCGCCCGGCCGCCTGTAGCCTTGCCGGCGGCATGCCACATCGAGACGGGTGGGCGGGGCGGGCGCCGGGGTTCGGTCTCACGCCGGGTGAGGTCGACGCGATCGTTCGCGTGACCAACAACATGATCGCCGTCCTCGATTCCGAGGGCCGGCTGATCAAGGTGGCGCCCACGCGCCTGCCGTTCCTCTGGCGGCCGGTCGGCGAGCTCGAGGGGCGGAGGATCACCGAGGTCGCGACTCCCGAGCACGCCGCGTACTGCCTGTCCTGCGTGCGCTCCGCCATCGAGCGGGGCGAGCCGGTCGATGTTCGCTACTCCCTGCCACGCGATGGCGCGACCGTCTGGTTCGAGGGCCGGGTCACTCCGGTCGGGGACGGCACGGTCCTGTGGATCGCGCGGGACGTCACGGACGAGCGGCGCACGGCCGACGCCCTCGCGCACCAGCGGTGGTTCCTGCGGCGCGTCATCGACCTCGATCCCAACTTCATCTTCGCGAAGGATCGGCAGGGGCGATTCACGCTGGTGAACCAGGCCGTGGCGGAGGCCTACGGCACGACGCCCGAGGAGTTGCTGGGCAAGACGGACGCGGACTTCAATCCCAACCGCGAGGAGGTCGAGCACTTCCTGCGCGACGATCTCGAGGTGATGGAGACGCGCCGCGACAAGCTCATCCCCGAAGAGGCCATCACCGACGCGACGGGACGCGTGCGCATGCTCCAGACGATCAAGCGCGCCATCGTGTCCCCCGAGGGTGTCGCCGACCAGATCCTGGGTGTGGCGACAGACATCACGGCGCGCAAGCAGCTGGAGGAGGATCTGGCCCAGTCGCGCAAGATGGAGGCGATCGGGCTCCTGGCGGGCGGCGTCGCCCACGACTTCAACAACCTGCTGACGGCGGTCCTCGGCTGCGCGGAGCTGCTGGTCGGCGGCATGCGGGTCGACGATCCGCTGCGGGCGAGGGCCGAGGAGATTCGCGACGCGGCCACGCTCGCGGCCGACCTCACGCGCCAGCTGCTCACCTTCAGCCGGCGGCAGGTCATGCAGCCGCGCATCCTCGACCTGAACGCCGTCGTGGAGGGCAGCGCCAAGATGCTGCGCCGCATGGTCGGCGACGACGTCCAGCTCGTCACGGACTGCGATCCGGATCTCGGGAGTGTCCGCGCCGATCCCGTGCACCTGCAACAGGTGATCGTCAACCTCGCGGTCAACGCCCGTGACGCGATGCCGCGCGGCGGCAGGCTCATCATCACCACGCGAGGCGCGGGGCGCGACGCGGACGCGGCGGACGGTGCCGCCGCGGGCGCCGGGCCAGTCGCGGTGCTGACGGTGACCGACACGGGGCACGGGATGGACGACGAGACGAAGCGGCGCATCTTCGAGCCGTTCTTCACCACCAAGGCGCGCGGCCGCGGCACGGGGCTGGGCCTCGCCACGGTGCACGGCATCGTCACGCAGAGCGGCGGCTCGATCTCCGTCGAGAGCGAGCCGGGGCACGGGACCACGTTCCGTATTCGCCTGCCGCGTGTCGATGCACCGCCCGACCCGGCCGGCCCCACGGCGAGCGTGGACGGTTTCCGCGGCACGGAGACGCTGCTCGTCGTCGACAACGAACGAATGGTCCGAGATCTCGCATGCGCGGCATTGCGCGGGCACGGGTACCGGGTGCTCGAGGCGGATACCGGAACGGCCGCCCTGCGGCAATGCGCGGATCATCCGGGGGACATCCACCTGCTGCTCTCGGACGTGGTCATGCCCGAGATGAGCGGCCCCACGCTGGCGGGGCAGGTCGCGCGCCTGCGCCCCGGAATCAGGGTCCTCTACATGTCCGGGTACACCGCCGAGCCGTTCGCACATCCCGATGACTTCGATTCGGGTGTCGCGATACTCCGCAAGCCGTTCACCCTCGACGAGATCGTCCGAAGGGTTCGCGAAGCGCTCGGCCCGGCGGCGGGATGACCCGGGACATGACGTCCTCCTTCTCACGGCGGCGGGGCGGCACGAAATTCAATCCTTGAGTGCCGCTCCGCCGGGTAGCATCCTCGCCGCCGCCGCGTTCGAGCGATCTTCTCCTTGCCTAGCCCTCCGAGGTGGACGTGAACCGCAACCCCCGAGCACGCGTCTTGATTCTCCTTGTCGCTCTGGCGACGCCGGCACTCACCAATGCTCCTGCGGCCGCCGACGAAAACGGCGTCGCGGTGTGCACCGCGGCGGGCGACCAGCTCCAACCCACCATCGTGTCGGATGGCGCGGGCGGCGCTCTCGTGGCCTGGCACGATGCGCGTCCGACCGAGCCTTCGGGCGGCGTCTGCTACGCGCAGCGCGTGAACGCGACGGGCGTTTCGCAGTGGGCTCTGAACGGCGTGGCGTTGTCGACCACCGGGGATCTCAGTGATCCGCCGGCGCCCGCCATCGCCTCGGACGGCGCGGGCGGCGCCTTCGTCGCCTACGGAGGCAGCAGCTCGCAGCCGCGCGTGCAGTGGGTGAACGCCGCGGGCGTTCCTCAGTGGGGCCCCAACGGCGTTCAGCTCACGAACGCGGTCACGACGACGCGCGACTTGGGGCTGGTTCGCGACATCGGTGGCGTGGGCGGCGCCATCGTCGTCTGGCGTCAGTTCAACGGCACGGGCGGGACTTCCGACATCTACGCGCAGAAGGTGGACGCGGCGGGAGCGACGCAGTGGGGTTCCGCCGGCGCCGCCGTGACGACGACGAACATGAACAACGAGAACCTTCCGGTCATCGTCTCGAACGGTGCCGGCGGCGCGATCGTCGCATGGTTCAATGGCACCGGCGGCTGCCGCGTCGAGCGACTGAGCGCGACGGGATTGGGCCAATGGGGCACGACGATCCTGAGCAATGCCTCGAACAATCGACGCCCCGCCATCGTCACCGATGGTGCTGGCGGCGCCGTCGTCGGCTGGGCTTCCGGCAACACGGGCATCTTCGTTCAGCGTGTCAGCTCCGTCGGCGACAAGCTGTGGTCGCCCACGAATGCCGGCGTCCTTCTGAGCGCCGATGGCAACCAGTGCACGATGATCCCGGATGGGGCCGGTGGCGCCATCGTCACGTGGCAGGACTTCCGCACCGGTTCGAACTACAACATCTTCGCGCAGAAGCTGAATGGCGCGGGGGCGACCCAGTGGGTCGCGAACGGCGCAACGGTATGCATGGTCCAGGATGACCAACTCGCGCCCACGATCGTTTCGGACGGGGGGACGGGCGCCATCATCACGTGGTACGACGGACGCTTTTTCTCCAGCGCCTTCGACATCTATGCCGATCGCCTCGACGCGAACGGTGTATCCCAGTGGGCCGCGAATGGCGTGGCGCTGTGCAAGGCCGCGAACGACCAGCAGCTACCCACGATCGCAACGGACGGGGCGGGCGGCGCGTTCGTCGCGTGGCAGGACCGGCGCACGGGCAGCAACGAGGACATCTACGTCAGTCGCGTCTATTCGACTGGCCTTCCTCTTTCCGTTCCGGGAGGGACGCAGGTCCGCGAGACGGCCCGCGCGTGGCCGAACCCGTTCCTCGATCGCGTGCAGCTCGCCTTCGTGCTCCCGACAGCCGCGACGGTGCGCCTCGAAATCCTCGATGTCCGCGGCCGGATCATCCGTACGTACGAGCCCGGACTCCTGACCGCCGGAAACCACGCACTCGCGTGGGACGGCCGCTCGAGCGCCGGGAACCCGGCGGGGCCGGGGATCTACTTCCTGCGCGCGACGGGCTTGGGGCTCACGCTCTCTCGCGCGGTCGTCCGGCTCGAGTAGTCGGCGGGAGTCAACCGCCGGCCCCCTCCCTCAGCGGATCGCCCAGGATCGGCTTGCCCGCCAGGGCCGTCGCGGCGCCGTAGATCAGGATCGCGATCAGCAGCCCGGCGGGAACCAGCGCACGATCCGCGTACCACGAGGACAAGTCGAACGTGCCCACGACGGAGCCCAGCACCAGGGTGACGAACGTCGTGACGGCGCCGGCCAGCAGGCCGAAGCGCATCAGCACCAGGATCGCGGACGCGGAGATGACCGCGCGCAGGATCGCGATCGGCCAGCCGCTGTCCGGTGCGCCCCCGAACGCAAGCGTACCGGCAGTCAGCGCCATGGTGATCGCCACCGCGGGACCGGTGCGGCGCAGGACGAGTCGCAGCATGAGCAGCATGACCAGCGATTCGAGCACGGTCAGCACGCAGACGGATCCGCCATAGGCGAGGTGATAGCCGGTGTTGGCGAGGCTGGTCAGGGACTCGAGCATGCCGGTGTCGACCTGCGTGGGCACCTTGGTCAGCCCCAGTCGCGCGCCGCCGAATTCGGCCAGCATCCCGAGCGCGATGAGGCACGATCCGGCGACCCCGCCGATCAGGAGATCGCGGCCCACCAGGGGATCGTGCACTCGCCCCGAGACGAATCGCGCCCACGAGACGAGAATGCGCGGCCACAGTCGTCGCACGTAGGGCTCGAGCGCGACGTAGGCGAACCACATGCCGACCGCGTGCATGAGCGAGTGCCCGAATCCCCGGCCCGCGATCAGATCCCAGCCGACGCCGAGCAGTCCCACCTCGGGGAGCTTGGTCGTGAAGACGGCTTCCAGCACGTTCATCACGAACACGAACACGGCGATGCGCGTCGCGCCGCGCCAGTCGCCGCGCCCGAGCTGCAGGTTGCGCATGCCGAAATAGACGCTCGCGACCAGCGGCAGCAACGTGAACAGCAGGAAATCGGCCCAGTCCCGCGACGCCGAGGGGTCCGCACCCAGCGAATCCACGGCCGCGGTCGTCGTTCCCCAGTCGTGGATCACGGTGAAATAGACGAGCCGCCCGCGCGAGGCCCCCATCTGGACGGTCACCGGCTCGCCGCCGCTCGAGGGCATCGGCCCGCGCCACGCGGCGGCCGAGTCACACATCGCGGGCACGGGCCGGGCGAGCGGGGTGGGAGCGAACGTCGACGAATCGAGGCCGGCCGCCGCCCACAGGGTCGACCACGCCGGCGCGGCGCGGCTCGCGGCGCGCATGGTGTCGGGCGGAAGCGCTCGCAGCCCGATCAGCCGCCCGGCGGGGTCGAGCAGCACGGCCGCCTCGCCGGTGGCGAGCAACGGCGGAAAGTTCACTCCGACGACCTCGGCATGGATGTTCGGCGCCTCGATCAGCCGCGGGCTCCAGCGGCGCCAGAAGTAGACGGCGCTTCGCCTGGCCTCGCGCTCGGCGCGATCGGTGCGCAGGTGCTTGAGGTAGGGACGGTTGAGATCGAACCCCTCGGCCGAGTGCGAGGGCAGCGCACCGAAGCTGCCGGTCTTCGATAGCACGTCCGCCGCGCGAACCGAGAGCACCGGCGTCGGCTGGGTGAGCGGCCGGAACTCGGGGCCGATGATGCCGGCCCAGATGCCCATCGCGAGGAGTCCCACCGCGACGCACGCCGCCGCCGCGAGCGGTCTCATCGTTCCACGATCGCCGGAGTTTGCGACCAGCTCGGGCGAGGGCGTCTCGCCGGCGGCCAGTGCGGCGGCCACGGGATCGCCGCCCGGCAGCCCGCCGAGCACGGCGTACGCGGACGGCGGCCGCGACTCGGGGTCGCGCTCGAGGCAGTGCATGATGACGCGCTCGACCGCCGGGTCGATGCCGCGCGCGACGTCGGTCGGCGTGGTGATCGAGCTGGAGTCCTGCATCTGGCGCAGCTCGGCCATGCTGCGCGTGTCGAACACGCGCTTCCCGGTGAACAGCTCGTAGAGCACGAGCCCGAGCGAGTAGACGTCGCTGCGCACCGAGACCCGCCCGTCGGCGAGCTGTTCGGGCGCCATGTACGCGGGCGTGCCGGCGATCTGGCCCGCGCGTGTCAGCTCGTCCGCGAGGCCCGCGAGGCCGAAGTCGGTGATGCGCGCGCGGCCGCGCCCGTCGATCATCACGTTCGCGGGCTTGAGATCGCGGTGCAGCATTCCCGCTTCGTGGGCCGCGGCGAGACCGAGACAGATCTGCCGCGACAGCTCGATCGCTTTGTCGGAGGTGGGCCGCCCCATGCGCCGCAGCACCGAGGCCAGATCCTCGCCGTCGATGTACTCCATCGAGAGGAAGACATGGCCGTCGATCTCGCCGATGTCGTACACGCGACAGACGTTGGGGTGCGCGATCAGGCGGGCGGTCCGCACCTCGGTCCGGAATTGCGCCAGCTCGGTGGGACTCGACGCCAGCCCGGCGGGCAGGAACTTGAGTGCGACCGACTGGCCCAGCTCGAGGTCGTCGGCTCGGTAGACCTCGCCCATCCCGCCGCGCCCGAGCAGTCCGACGATGCGGTAGCGCGTGCCGAGACGCGTGCCGGGCTCGAAGCGACCGTGCTGGCCGGACGAGGAGATCGGGGCGTCGGAGGCGACGGTGGCCGCGACGGACGGCGAGGGTGCTCGATCCGCGGGCGCCGTGCCGGGGGCGACCTCAGCGACGGGAGCGCCACAGGCCGCGCAGAAGCGGCTTCCATCGGGGATGGCGTGTGCACACTGGGTGCAGAAGGGCATGCGGCGGCGGCTCTCCCTGCGGCTTGAACGTCGGCTTGGATGGCGGTGGACCTAGAGAGCGAGGAAACTACCAGACCCTGCGTGGCGCGCCACTGAGGCACAGCATGATCGGTGCTCACCGGGAATGATGCTGACCTCTGGCGAGATGCGATAGAATCCGCCGCTCTCACCCCACACCCACCGGCCCATCCGCGGAGCCCCATCATGACGACTCAGCCACTGTCCCGACCGTTCACCGCTCCCGACGCCGGCACCTGGAAGCAGGATGGCGCGCACAGCCCGCGGCCCCTGACCAAGTGGAAGTTCGAGACGTTCAAGGAGCCGTTCGTTCGTGGATTCAAGGTGGGGACGGCGCGCTTCGGCCTGCTGTTCGACCACCTGGAGCCGGCGGTGGTGAACGACTTCCTGTTCTACCGCGACGTCGTCGTCGACGCGTCCGACGGCGCCGAGGTCGGGCGACGCTTCGCGGCGGCGACGGAGGCGTTCGAGAAGCAGCTCTGGCTCGACGATCTCGACCGCTGGGACCGCGAGATCAAGCCGGACTCCATCCGTCGCAACCGTGCGCTCGAAGCCACTCCGCTGCGGAGCCTCGACACGGAGGCGTTCATCCGCCACCTCGAGGCCGTGAAGGAGAACGCGGCGGAGATGGTGTACCGGCACCACATCTTCACCGTGGGGTCGGTGTTTCCGGTCGGCCACTACCTGGCGAGTGCCGCGGAGTGGACGGGGCTCGACGCGGGCACGTTGCTGGCGCCCCTGAAGGGCAGCTCGCGCGTATCGATCGGCGCTCCCGACGAGCTGGCGGAAGTCGGCACGCGCCTGCGGGAGGCCGGCGTCGACGCCTCGAACTTCAAGGGCATGAGCGCCGCCGACACGGTCGCGGCACTCAAGGCGCGTCCCGACGCGCTGGGCGCCGCGGTGCGCGCGTACTTCGACGCCGTGGGCATGCGCCTCGCCGGCGGCTACGACGTGTGCGAACCGTGCGCCTTCGAACTCTCCGACATGATGCTCGGCACGATCTGGGCCTCGCGCGAGCCCGTCGCGCGTTCGAATCAAGATGACGCGGCGGCGAAGGTTCGCGAGGCGGTGCCGGCGGCGCATCGCGCGGAGTTCGACGAGCTGCTGGATCACGCGCGCCGCATCAACCGGCTGCGCGACGAGCGCGGCGTCTTCAACGACACGTGGGGCAGCGGCATCGCGCGCCAGGCGCTGCTCGAGGCGGGGTGGCGGCTGGCCGAGGCGGGCCGCATCGACGACGCGAACCTGGCGATCGACGCGACGCAGGCGGAGCTGATCGCCGCATTGCGCGGCGGCGCCGTGCCGGTCGCGGAGTGGCGCGAGCGGCAGGACTGGCGGCTGAACGCGCCGCTCTCCGAAGTGCCGCCGTTTCTCGGACCGCCGCCCGTGGGTCCTCCTCCGCTCGATGGCCTGCCTCGGCACGCGCTTCTCGCGATGCGCTCGTTCGGCACCGTGCTGGGCGAGCTGTTCGGCGCGGGCAAGGAGTCCGAAGGGCGAACGATCACCGGCAAGCCCGTGAGCCCGGGCGTCTACACGGGGCGCGCGCGGCTGATCATCCAGACGAGTGACATGGACCGGCTGGAGCAGGGCGACGTGCTCGTCACGTCCTGCACGTCACCCGCGCTCAACATCGTGCTGCCGCTGCTCGGCGCGATCGTGACCGACAAGGGCGGGCAGCTGTCGCACGCCGCGATCGTGGCGCGCGAATACGGCATCCCCGCGGTGGTCGGCACGCATCGGGCGACCACCACGATTCCGGACGGGTCGCGCGTCGAGGTCGACGGCACGCAGGGACGCGTTCGCCTGTTGTGATCCGACCCGTCGCGCTGTCGGACGTAGACGACGAGAGCCGCTTCGGCGGCAAAGCGGCGAGCCTCGGCCGATCGCTGCGCGATGGGTTGCCGGTTCCGTACGGGATGGCTCTCGACGTCGACACCGTCGATGAAATCGCACGTCTCGGCGCGGACGCCACGGCGTCGTGCGAGGAGATGCTGCGCACGCTCGGCGGCCACGTCGCGGTGCGCTCCTCGGCGATCGGCGAGGATGCCCGGGACGCGAGCTTCGCCGGCCAGCACACCACCGTGTTGAACGCCGCCTCCGCCGAGGCGTTGATCCACGCCATCGTCGAGGTGCGCCAGTCCGCGCACACGGCGTCCGCGCTGGCGTATCGCGCCCGAATGAACATCGATGGCCCGCCGCGGATCGCCGTCGTGGTCCAGCGCCTGGTCGACGCCGATTGCGCCGGCGTGCTGTTCACGCGCCATCCGACGACCGGCGCGCGCGAACGCATCATCGAGGCCGCGTGGGGGCTGGGGGAGACCGTGGTGTCCGGCGCGGTCGATCCCGACTCCTACCGGCTCGACACGCAAGGCCGCGTGCTCGAGCGCACCATTGGCGTGAAGGACATCGCGCTGCGGCTCCACGGGGGGGGCGGCACGACCGAGGTGGTCGTCGACGACGCGCGCGCGCACGCCGCGGTGCTGACGGACGAAGCACTCGCCGCGCTGCACGCATTGACGCTCCGGTGCGAAGCCGTCTTCGGGCAGGACCTCGACATCGAGTGGGCGTTCGAAAACGACCGCCTGTACCTGCTGCAGTGCCGCGCGATCACGCGGTGAGTTCCACCGCAACACCGCTGGACGCGCGCGGCCGTGTGCGGCTCGCGGGCATGTTCCTCGCGAGCACGCTGTCGCCGCTCGGCTCGACGATGGTCGCGGTGGCGCTGCCGTCGATCAGCGCCGAGCTGCACGTCTCCAGCGGCGCGCTGACGCAGTGGCTCGTCGCGAGCTACCTGATCGCCGGCATCGCCGCCATGAGCCCGTGCGGCAAGCTCGGCGACGTGATCGGGCACCGCCGGAGCCTGATGATCGGCATGAGCGTCTACGCGGCGGGGTCCACGCTGGCGTTCGTGCTCGCCACGTTGCCGAGCCTCGCGATCGCGCGGATCGCCATGGCCATCGGCGGCGCCATGGTCGTGCCCGCCACGATGGCGCTGTCGCGGAATTCCGTGCCCGCGGAGCGCCTGCCCCGCACGTTCGGATTCTTCGGCTCGATCATGGGAACCGCGGCGGCGATTGGACCGCTGATCGGCGGCGAGCTGACGGCTCGATTCGGCTGGCGCGCGGTGTTCATCGCGACGCTTCCCGTGATCGCCCTCGCGTACGCGCTGGTGCGATTCACGGGACACGACGCGGCGGAGGCCCCCACGACGCATCGCGCGCGCTTCGACATCGAGGGCAGCGCGATGCTGGCCGCGGCACTCACGCTGATCGTCGTCGCGAGCCGTATGAAAGGCGCTGGCGCGCCCATCGTCGCGATCCTTGCCGTCGCGCTGTTCGCGGCGTTCGTCTGGTGGGAGCGGCGCGCCGAGTCCCCCGTCGTGGACCTGCGACTGTTCACGCGCCGCGCGTTCGCCGCGGGTAACGCGGTCGTGGCGCTACACAACCTCGCGATGTACTCGCTGCTGTTCCAGATCCCGATCTTCTTCGAGCACGTCCGCGGCATCCACTCCGGGACGACCGGGCGCGTCATCATCGGCATGATGGTCGCGATGGTCGTCTGCGCGCCGATCGGCGGGCGGCTCTCCGAACGCTTCGGAGCGCGCCGAATCGCGCTCCTCGGCTGCGCGATATCGCTCGCGGGTGTGCTCGTGCTCGCCGACTTCGCACGACTCATGGTCCCACGCGACGCGCTGCTCGGACTGACGCTCGTGGGGACAGGGCTCGGCCTCGCGACGTCCCCGTCGCAGTCGTCCGCGATGAGCACCATCCCAGCGCACCAGTCGGGTATGGCGGCCGGATCGCTCTCGACCTCGCGGTACCTGGGCGGAGTCCTCGGCATCTCCGTGCTCGGAGCACTGCTCGCCGCGGACGGCGGCGCCGAATCGCACCGGACCGCGGCGCTCTGCTACGCGGCGGCGCTGGTGATCGCCGGCTTCGCGGCCCTGCTTCTGCCCGGAAGGATTCGTTTCAAGGCCGGGACATCGGCCGCGATCCCCGTGGACTAGAATCCGGGGCGCTGGCGGTACGCAAAAGCGTCAGCCGGCCGACCGTTCGAAGCACAGGAGGATGCGGCATGACGTTCGATGCGCGGGTCGTTTCGCGAACGGGACTCCTGATCGCGTCGCTGTGCATCGCCGGTTCCGTCGCTCCGGCGATCGCGGCGGAGGCGTTTGAGGGCCTTCAGGTGTCCGCCGATGCCGACTCCAGCGCGGTCGTCGATTCGATCCCCGCCGCGGACTCGCTCGCGATGACGCCGCCCGTCACGACACCCGCACCCGCGCCTCCCGACACCACTGCGCCGCATCGCGAATCGCGAAACCTCTACGAGCGGGCGGTCTCGGGCGCCGGGCACTTCGTCAGCGACGCGTGGTACATCCTCTCCGCGCCCGCGCGGCTCAATCTCGTCTCCGCTGCCGGCACGGCCGCCGTGTTCGGAGCCGAGGCCGTGCTGTACGCGAACGACGAGGCGATCTACGCCGCCTCGCAACGCAACCAGGCGAACAGCTCGTACCGCAACGTGATGGACTTCGCGGACAGCTATGCGCCCATCGGCTTCATGCCGCACGCGTTCACGGCCGAGGCCGGCGTCGCCATTATCGGCTACGCGACGGGGTACGATCCGCTCAAGCAGATTCCGATCGAGTGTATCGAGTCGCACATCATCGCCGGCAGCATCCGGAACGTCCTCAAGCCCATCGTTGGCCGCGCGCATCCGTACGAGAAGCTGGGCTCGCGCCACTTCGAGTTCGACGAAGGCACCTCGTTCCCGTCGGGTCACACGTCGATCTTCTTCGAGCTGGCCACCATCGTGTCGGAGCACGTCGACCGCGT
Organism: Candidatus Eiseniibacteriota bacterium; assembly: GCA_031364505.1. GTDB lineage: Bacteria > Eisenbacteria > RBG-16-71-46 > RBG-16-71-46 > RBG-16-71-46 > JANLWK01. The sequence goes on from JANLWK010000141.1 coordinate 17,767, forward strand.
GCCGGTCACCGTCGCGCTGTTCGCGGGGGCGACGCTCGGCGCGTGGCAGCGCATCGACAGCGGCAATCACTGGCCGTCGGACGTGTTCCTGCCCGCCGTCACCGGCACGCTGATCGCGCACACCGTCGTCCAGCGCAACGCCGCGCGGCGCGAGCGGGACGCAAGTTCGGCGGCCGTGCCGGCGCAAGGGTGGACGCCGCTGCTGGCCGTGGGCACGGACTCCTGGCGACTCGGCGTGACGCGCGGGCTGGGAGCGACGTCGCGCTGATTCGCGACACCGCCCTCACGCGTCACCACCGTCGCCCCACTCGGCCACTAGCTCTTCAGGACGAACGTCACCTTCATCGTCACGCGGTACTCCGTGACCTTGCCGTTCTGGATGACGACCTTCTGGCCCTTGATCCACGCCCCTCGGACGTTCTCCAGCGTCTTGTTCGCCCTCGCGATCCCTAAGCGGATGGCATCGTCGAAGCTCTTCTTGGACGCAGCCGTGATTTCCGTGACGCGCGCGACAGACATGGACTTCTCCTTCGATGGGGGATGAAAAGCTCGCGGCCCTGCGTAGCGATCGACCGGCCGCATCATAGGCCGTAGCGTCCGCCCCATTCCAAACGCCTCTTGACTGTACCCAGAATGGGTTCTAACGTACCCAATATGGGAATGAAGAAAGTCGCTCCCAAAGCGCGCAAGACGGCTTCAAGTCGCCCGAAGAGCCGGCCTTCGAAGGCGCCTATACCGCCGCCCCGGTCGCCTGGGCTCGCCGATGCCCTGTTCTCGAAGGTCCAGCAGCGCGTTCTGGGCGTTCTATTCGGGAATCCCGGCCGCAGCTTCTACGCCACCGAGATCATCCGACTCGCCCGCTCCGGAACCGGCGCCGTCCAGCGCGAGCTCGCACGTCTGCAGGGTTCTGGCCTCGTGACCGCGAAGCAGGTAGGGAGGCAGAAGCACTACCAGGCCAACGCCGAGTCGCCGTTGTTCGAGGAGCTTCGGCGGCTGTCGCTCAAGACGTTCGGGATGGCCGATGTGTTGCGTTCGGCGCTCGAACCGCTGGCGGCAGGGATCCAGGCGGCCTTTGTCTACGGGTCGATCGCGAAGGGCACCGACACCTCGTCGAGTGACATCGATGTCCTCGTGATCAGCGATCAGCTCACCTATGCAGACCTTTTCGGAGCGCTCGAGACAGCGTCCGTAGAGCTGGGCAGGAAGGTCGCGCCTACGCTGTACTCCCTCGAGGAACTGAAGGAACGCGAGCGCAATGGGAATGCCTTCGTGGCGCGGGTCCTGTCGCAGCCCAAGGTGTGGTTGATCGGAGACGAGGATGCCCTCGCCGCTTGAATCCCTCAGCACCGTTCAGGCTGAGCCTCCCGATCCCGTCGAGTTCAAGGGGCTGCTCCGATCCGGAGACGCGCGCCTTGCGGATGCCGAACGGTCGGCGAACTCGCTCGAAAGCCGATTTGATCTCGCCTACAACGCTTCTCATGTGTTCTGCCTGGCGGCACTGCGATACCGCGGTTACCGATCGTCCAAGCGCTACGTCGTGTTCCAGGCGTTGCCTCACACGCTGGGCTTGGGGCCCGAGGTCTGGCGTGTGCTCGATCGAGCGCACAACGAGCGGAACCGAGGGGAGTACGAAGGAGGCTTTGCGCCCGATGAACGCTTCCTCGCTGATCTGATCACGGCGTGCAAGGCCGTTAGAGCTGCACTGCGCAAGCTTCCGCCGCTGGGGCCCGCGTCGTGAGCGCGCCGGCCCGGGGACGGGTCGAGTCTCGTGGGCCGGCGGCCGCGCCCTCGGAGTCCGGTATCGTGATCCGCACCGACTTCGTGTCCGCTATTTCACCCGGACGCTGTTCAGCGATCCCATGAGTCCGAATGCCTGCAACAGCCAGATGATGACGAACACGACGACGACGATGTTGAGGATGTTCTTGATCTTCCGGTCCATCGGAATATAGGTGTTGATGAGCCACAGCAGAACACCCACCACGATCAGCACCAATACGATTGACATCAGAGGCATTGCGACTCCCTTCTCTTGGGCAACGATCAGTTGCTACCGGGGGATCGAATGAGCATCTTTCATGCCCGTGTTCAATCCCCGCAAATGCAACCAAACTCGAGGAAAGCAGCCACGTTCTTGTAATTTCGTCATGCCAGAGGCGTGAGTTGCATGGTCTGCTCGACGTTCACCTCACTCGCCGCGACTCCGGCGCTTTGATACGATTGCCCCTGTTCCCCGGCTCACCCGCCGGGCACCTCTCGAGCGCCGGCCACCCGGGGAGTAGGAGGGCCACCATGGCCAGCCCCCGGCGTACCCGTCGCCCTCAAATTTCGGCGCTGCCCGCGCTGCTCGCGCTCGGTCTCTGCTTCGG
>JANLWK010000242.1:0-72063 GCA_031364505.1 Candidatus Eiseniibacteriota bacterium
CCGTCGCTGAACTATCTCGATATCCTGAATCGTGGCCTGAAGGTGATGGACTCCACGTCCATCTCGCTGTGCATGGACAACAAGCTGCCGCTCGTGGTGTTCAACGTCGGGGTCCGCGGCAACCTGATGCGCGTGGTCCGCGGCGAACACGTCGGAACGATCGTGAAGGAGTAGGGGATGGTCCTCGTCAAGATGGTGGCGGAAGCCGAGGAGCGGATGAAGAAGACGGTGGAGGCGACGCGGCGGGAGCTGGCGACGATCCGCACCGGCAAGGCGTCTCCCGCGCTGCTCGACACGGTGAAGGTGGATGCATACGGGCAGATGGTGCCGCTGCAGCAAGTGGGCAGCGTGAGCGCGCCCGAGGCGCGGCTGCTGGTCGTCCAGCCCTGGGACAAGGCGCTCGTCAAGGCGGTGACGCGGGCGATCCAGATGGCGGACCTCGGGTTCACGCCGGCCGACGACGGCACGGTCGTGCGCGTGCCGATCCCGCAGCTCACCGAGGAGCGCCGCAAGGACATGGTCAAGCTGATCGCGCGCATGACCGAGGAAGGCCGCGTGCACGTGCGGCAGGTGCGCCACGACGTGAACAACCAGCTCAAGAGCAAGCAGCACGATCACGAGCTTCCCGAGGACGACGCCAAGCGGCTGGTCGCCGAGGTCCAGAAGCTGACGGACCGCTACGTGGCGATGCTCGACGAGATCCTCAAGAAGAAGACCGCCGAGGTGATGGAAGTCTGACGCGGCGCACGGGCGAAGACTCGCGGTCTGCTCCCGGCGCGAGCGGAGGCGCCTTGTCCACCGGACTGCTGACTCCCGAGGAACTGCTCCAGCGGGGCAACCTGCCTCGGCACATCGCCATCATCATGGACGGAAACGGGCGGTGGGCCCGCGCCCGCGGCGTGCCCCGGCTGCTCGGGCACCGCGAGGGCCGCAAGTCCGTGCGCGAGGCGATCCGCGGCTGCGTCGATCTCGGTGTCGAGGTCCTGAGCCTCTACACGTTCTCGCTCGAGAACTGGAACCGGCCGAAGCGCGAGGTCGACGCCCTGATGGCGATCCTGCGCGCGACCCTGCGCGAGGAGCGCGACGACCTCAAGCGCAACAACGTGCGGCTCCAGGTCGTCGGCCGCCCCGACGACCTGCCCGCCGCGGTGCGGAAGGAAATCGCCGAAACCGAACGGTTCCTGTCGCGGAACACGGGCATGCTGCTGCTGCTCGCGCTGTCGTACAGCGGGCGCGGCGAGATGGTGGATGCGGTGCGCCGCGTGCTCGCCGACCAGAAGAAGGGCGAGATCAAGCCCGCCGACATCGACGAGGAGCTGCTGTCGAGCTACCTCTACACGGCCGGCCTGCCGGACCCGGACCTGCTCATCCGCACGAGCGGGGAGATGCGCATCTCGAACTTCATGCTGTGGCAGCTCGCCTACACGGAACTGTGGATCACCGACACGCTGTGGCCCGACTTCCGGCGGCGCCACCTGTTCCGCGCCGTGGCCGATTACCAGAAGCGCGAGCGCCGCTTCGGTCGCGTCGATTGAGCGCCCCGGCGCCGCAACTCGCCCGCGCGGAGTCCGCCGCCCCGTCGGCCGCTGGACCGCGTCCGCCGGTTCCCAAGTCGTCGGGGTGGGCCTTGCCGCTGCGCATCGCGAGCGGCGCGCTGTTCGTCCCGCTGCTCATCGTGCTCGCGCGCGCCGGCGGCTGGCCGTGGGTGCTGCTGGTCGCGGTCGAGGTCGTCCTCGGCCTGCTCGAGTTCTACCGGATGATGCGGCGCAAGGGGCTCGATCCGCGGACCTGGCTCGGCCTCGCGAGCGCGATGGGCCTGCTCGTCGTCGCCTACCGGCCCGAATCGACGCCGGCCGGGTTCCTGCTGAGCGCCGCCCTGCTGCTCGCGCTGGGCCTCGCGCTGCGCCACCCGGCGCGCCCGCACCAGGTCGAGAACATCGCCGTCACGGCACTCGGCGTGCTGTACGTCGGCTGGTTGTCGTCGCACTTCGTCCTGCTGCGCGAGCTGCCGTGGATCGCGGGCACCGACTACGCGAGCGGCGCCTCGTTCGTCTACCTCGCCTTCCTCGTCACGTGGAGCTGCGACACGGGCGCCTACCTGGTCGGCCGGCTGTGGGGCCGCAACCGCCCGTGGACCGACATCTCGCCGCGCAAGTCACTCGAGGGCGCCGTCGGCGGGTTCGCGTGCGCCACGCTGGCGGCGTTCGCGGCGCGGGCCTGGTTCGCGCCGTACCTCGGCGTGTGGGACGCCGCCGCACTCGGGGCGCTCGTCGGCGTGTTCGGCCAGGTCGGTGACTTCGTCGAGTCGCTGCTCAAGCGCGACGCGCGCCACGACGATTCTTCGGACCTGATCCCCGGCCACGGCGGCGTGCTCGACCGCTTCGACAGCCTCTACTTCGCCGCGCCCGTCGTTTACTGGTACCTCGCGTTCGTCGTCTTCCGGGTGCCGTGACGTGACGCGCCGCCTCGCGCTGCTCGGCTCGACGGGTTCGATCGGGCGCCAGTCGATCGACGTGGCGCGCCGCCACGCGGACCGCGTGCGCATCGTGGCACTCGCCGCCGGCCGCGACCTCGACGCCCTCGCGGCGCAGGCCGCCTCGCTCGCGCCCGAGATCGTGGCGCTCGAGCATCCGGCGGACGCCGCCCGCGCCGCCGAGACACTCGCCGCCGCGGCGCCGGGCGCGCGCGTGCTCACGGGCGCCGGGTCCGCCGCGCGGCTGGTGCGCGAGGGCGGCGCCGACGTCGTCCTGAACGGCATCGTGGGCGCGGCCGGGCTCGAGGCGTCGCTCGCCGCGCTCGATACGCGCGCGCGCCTCGCGCTGGCGAACAAGGAGACGCTGGTCGTCGGCGGGCCGCTGATTCGGGCCGCGCTGGCGCGGGGCGGCGAGTTGGTGCCGGTCGACAGCGAGCACAGTGCCGCGATGCAGTGCCTCGGCGGCCGCCCGCCGGCCGAGGTGCACCGGCTCACGCTCACGGCGTCCGGTGGCCCGCTGCGCACGCACGCCGACTGGCGCCGCGCCACGCGCGAGGAGGTGCTCGCACATCCCGTGTGGTCGATGGGGGCGCGCATCACCGTCGACTCGGCGCTCATGTTCAACAAGGGACTCGAGCTGATCGAGGCGCACGCCCTGTTCGATCTCGACTGGAGCCAGCTCGACGCGGTGATCCACCCCGAGGCGCGGCTGCACGCGTGGGCGACGTTCGTCGACGGCTCGATCGTCGCGCAGGCGGCACCCCCCGACATGGCGCTCCCCATCCAGCTCGCACTGTCGTGGCCCGAGCGCTGGCCGGGCGCGGTTCCTCCGCTGGCGCCCGCCGAACTCGCGGGGCTTAACTTCGAGCCCGTGCCGGTCGAGCGCTACCCGGCGTTCGCACTGGCCCTCGAGGCCGGGCGGGCGGGAGGCACGATGCCGTGCGTCCTGAACGCGGCCGACGAGGTCGCCGTGCAGGCGTTCCTCGCCGGTGCCATCGGCATCGCCGACGTCGTCGATGTGATCCGCCGCGTGCTCGACCGGCACGCGCGCGAGGACGTCGAATCGCTCGACCAGCTCCGCGCGATCGACGCGTGGGCGCGGGCCGAGGCGCGGAACGTCGCCGCGCGCGGCGCCGTCGCGACATGAGCGGGGGTGCTGCGGACCGCGCGGGTACTCCGCGCCGCGCGGGCACGAAGCGGGTGGGATTCGACGAGGCGACGCGCCGCGCCGCCGAGTGGCTGCGGGCCGGCGAGGGCGTCACCGTGGTGCACGGCGCCTTCGACCTGCCGGGTGCCGCGCACGCGCGCGAGCTCGAGCGGATCCGGCGGGGCGGCGCGCGGGTCATCGTGGCGGTGGTCGACGACGTGACCGCCGCCGCCATGCTCGGCGCGGGATCGCCCGTCCTGCCCGCGGAGGAGCGGGCGGTGATCGTCGCGGGTCTGCGTGCCGTCGACGTCGTTTTCGTGCTCGACGCCGGCATGTCCGCGCGGGCCATCGCGACGCGGGTGCCGGGCGTCGCCGTGGTCGCGTCGGCGGCCGCGAACGCCGTCGCGGAGCTGCGCGCGCGGCGGGGGCGTCCGGCGTGAGCGATGCGGTCCTCGCCATCCGGCTGCGGGCGCTCGGTGACGTCGTGCTCACGACGCCGGCGCTGCGGGCGCTCGTCCGCGGGCACATCGGCCCGATCGACGTGGTCACCGACGCTCGCTACGTCGCGCTCGTCGACGGCCTGCCGGGCATCGACCGCGTGATCGGCGTCGGCCGGGGACGCACCGCCATGCTCGAGACGGTGGCGATGATCCGTCGCCGCCACTACGGGGCCACGGTCGACTTCTTCGGCAATCCGCGCAGTGCCGTGCTGACGGCGATGTCGGGCGCGCTCGTGACGTGGGGGTACGACGTGCGCGGCCGCCGGTACGCCTATCGCCGCCGTGTGCCGCGCGACCTGCCCGTGACGGACGCCCCGCGCGAGTACGCTGCCGCCTCCCACGTGCGCCTCGCGTGCGCCGCGGGTGGCGTCGACGACGGCGTCGCGACCGGCGTGGCGATCGCCGACGGCGCGCGGGAGCGCGCGGGCGCGCTGCTCGCGGAGGCCGGTGTGGCCGATCCTGCCCGTACGCTGGGGCTCGTCGCCGCCGGAACGTGGGCGACCAAGACATGGCCCGCCTCGCACGCCGCCGCCTTCGCGCGGCGGCTCGTGTCGGCGGGACGCGAGGTGCTGCTGCTCGCCGGGCCGGGGGAGGAGCCCGTGACGCGTGCGATGCGCGCGCTCGCGCCGGCGGTCCGCGTGCTCCCGTCTTGCGACGTCGCGGCACTCGTCGCGGTGATCGAACGCCTGGAGGGTGTGGTCGGCACCGACAGCGGGCCGCGCCACGTCGCCGTGGCGCTCGGGCGCCCGACGTTCGCGTGGTTCGGACCGACGCATCCCGACAACTGGACGCCGCGCGACCCCGCGCACGCCACGTGGCGCACCGACGTGCCGTGCCGCGGCTGCAATCTCACCGCCTGCCCGCACTGGGTCTGCCTGCCGGGCTTGGTACCCGAGCGCGCCGCCACGCTGGCGCTCCGCCACTTCGACGCCCGCCTCCATGCCGCTGCCGATCTCGGTCCTGCTGCTCGCGCGTGACGAGGCGCGGCGCCTCGAGGCGCTGCTGCCCTCGCTCGCCTTCGCCGCCGACGTCGTGGTCGTCGTCGACGCGGCCACCCGCGACGACTCAGGTGCAGTCGCCGAGCGCCATGGTGCGCGCGTGTTCCGGCGCCCGCTCGACGGATTCGGTTCGCAGCGCGCGTTCGCCCTGGCGCAATGCCGCGAGCGGTGGGTGCTGTGGATCGATGCCGACGAGCGGCTCGACGCCGGCGCCGACGCCGTGCTCGCGCGTCTCGTCGGCACGCCGCGTGTGGCCGGGTTCCGGCTGCGGCGGCGCACGTGGTTCCTCGGCCGCCCGATCCGGTACTGCGGCTGGCAGAACGAGCGCGTGCTGCGCCTGTTCCGCCGCGACGCCGCGCGCTTCGACGACGCGCCGGTGCACGAACAGGTGACCGTCGAGGGCGCCATCGCGGATGCGCCGCTCACGCTCGACCACCTGAGCTACGAGGACTGGGAGACGTGCCGCCGGAAGCTGGTCCAGTACTCCGAGGCGAACGCCGAACGCCTGCGCGCCGAGGGGCGTCGCGTGTCCATCGCCGACGTGATGCTGCGCCCGCCGCTCCGGTTCCTCCGCATGTACGTGCTGCAGGCCGGCGTCCTCGACGGCGCGCGCGGGGCGCTCGTCTGCGCGCTCGCCGCGGCACAGGTGTTCCTCAAGTACGCCGGCCGGTGGGCCTCCGCGCGCGGCGAGGAGGGCGGACCGCGTCCATGACAGTGTGCTGGTTCGGCGCATGGGATCCCGGCTACCCGCGCAACCGCGTGTTGCTCGCCGGGCTCGAGCGGGCCGGCGTCCCCGTGACGCAGGCTCGCGTCACCGAGCGGCGCGCGGTGTTCCGCTATCCGTCGCTGCTCGCCGCCTACGCCGCGAGCGGCCACGCCGACGCGCTGTTCGTGCCGTCGTTCCGCCACAAGGACGTCCCGCTCGCCCGCGCGCTCGCCGGCGCCAGGCCGGTGGTGTTCGATCCGCTCGTCTCGCGCCACGACACGCTCGTCGGCGACTGGGCGATCCACGGCGAAGGCTCGGCCCAGGCGGCGTGGAACCGTGGCATCGACGGCTGGTCGTTCGGCCTCGCCGACGTCGTGCTGTGCGATACGTGGGCGCACGGCGCGTTGTTCGAATCCCTCGGCGCCCGGCGGGACCGGCTGCGCCGCGTGCCGGTGGGGGCCGAGGACGCGTTTTTCCAGGTGCCGCCGGCGCCCGCCGCCGGCCCGGTGGAGTTGGTGTATGCGGGTGGATTCCTGCCGCTCCACGGCGTGCCGGTGCTGATCGAGGCCCTGGCGCGACTCGAGCGCGAACCCGCGCTGCCCGAGTATCGCGTGCGCCTGATCGGCAAGGGGATCGAGTACGACGCCTCGCGCGAGCTGGCGGGGCGCGCGGGCCTCGCACGCGCGACGTTCGAGGGCCCGCGGCCCTACGCCGACCTGCCGCGCCTGCTCGCGACCGCGCACGTCGTCCTAGGCGCCTTCGGCGTCACTGCCAAGGCGGGTCGCGTGATTCCGCACAAGGTGTGGCAGGGGCTCGCCTCGGGACGCGCGGTCGTGACGGGAGCGGGCGAGGGGCTCGTCGAGCTGTTCGAGAACGACACCCACCTGCTCGCCGTGCCGCGCGGCGATGCCGCGGCACTCGCCGTGGCACTCGCGCGGGTGATCCGCGACGAAGGCTTGCGTGTGCGGCTGGGGGCCGCGGGGCGAGCGCACGCGACCGAGTCCGGCACGGCCGCGCTGCTCGGCGGCCAGTTGCGCGACATCCTCGCCGGCGTGGTGCGCGCCTGATGCGCATCGCCCATCTCGACACCGGTCGCGCGTGGCGCGGCGGCCAGCGCCAGGTGTTGCTGTTGCTCGAGGGACTCAGGCGCCGCGGCCACGACGTCGTGCTGCTCGCGCCCGAGGGCCCGCTGCTCGATGCCGCGCGCGCGGCCGGCATCGAGGCCGCGGCATTGCGGGTGCTGGGCGAGTTCGATCTCGGTTCGGGCGCCCGCGCGGCCGCGCGGCTCGCGCCGTGGCGTCCGTCGCTGCTCCACGCGCACTCCGCCCACGCGCACACCGTCGCCGTGCGCGCCGCTTCGCGGCTCGGCTGCCCGGTCGTGGTGTCGCGCCGCGTGCTCGCCGCGGTCGGCCGCCATCCCTGGAGCCGGCGGAAGTACGCGCGCGGCGTGGCGCGGTACCTGTGCATCAGCCGCGCCGTCGTCGAGTCCATGCGGGCCTCGGGCGTCGACGCCTCGACGCTCGCGCTCGTGCCGAGCGGCGTGGATCTCGACGCGCTCGCCGCGATCCGTGAGCGCGTCGCGCGAGGCGGCTTAGGCCTGACGCTGCGCGGCCTCGCCGGCGCCGCGGACGAGCCCATCGTCGGCACGGCCGCGGCGCTCAGCGACGAGAAGGAGCCCGGCCGCTTCGTCGCCCTCGCCGCCGCGACAGCCGCGGCCGGCCGGCGGGCGCGGTGGGTGTGGATCGGCGACGGGCCACGCCGCGCATCGCTCGTGCGCGAGTCGGGTACTGACGGTGTGCGTTTCGTCGGCTTCCGCTCCGACGCCCACGAGCTGATGGCCCAGCTCGACCTGTTCGTGTCGTGCTCACGCACCGAGGGACTGGGCACCGCCGTGCTCGAGGCCCAGGCGCTCGGTGTGCCCGTCGTCGCGCGCGACTCGGGCGGCGTGCGCGACGCGATCGAGGACGGATCGAACGGCCGCGTGGTCGGGGCGCCGGAGCTCGAGTCCGCGGTGATCGACGCCCTCGATCACCCGGAGCGGCGGCGCGAGTGGGCCCGCGCCGCACTCGTCAGCGTCGCGGAGTTCGGCGTGGAGGCGATGGTGGATCGCACGCTCTCGGAATACGCGAGGGTGCTCGCCGCGCCGCGGTGACCCTGGCCCCGGGCGGGCGACGGCCCGAGGCGCGGCTCCAAGGTTGACGGCGCCGTGACATCATCGCGGGGATCGCGTGAGGGGTGGTGGCGTCCAACAGGTTGGCGGGATTGGCGGAAGAATTGCTTTGAAACACGGCACTGTGGCCGCCCGACACCTCGTCGGGTCTTGACGTCGGACCTCAGGCGACTTAGCCTGCTCCGAACTCGTTTTCGAACAAGGAGTTGTCCGCGATGGGGAACATGGTGTTGCCGGGTGCCGTGCTGCTCGGGGTGGTCATTTTCGTCCACGAGCTCGGCCATTTCCTGATGGCCAAGTGGCGCGGCGTGCGCGTGCTGCGCTTCGCGCTCGGATTCGGCCCGAAGCTGTGGGGCTTCACGCGAGGCGAGACCGAGTACTGCCTGTGCTGGATTCCGCTCGGCGGATACGTGCAGATGGCGGGCGACCACCCGGACGAAGGCGGCGGCATGCCGGGCGGTCGCGACGAGTTCCTGTCTCACCCATGGTTCGGCCGGGTGCTCATCGCCGTCGCGGGCCCGGCGGCGAACCTGGTCACCGCGTTCCTGCTGCTCGTGATTGTCGGGCTCATCGGCGTCACGTATCCCGACTATCCGAACCGCCTGGGTGCTACCCCCGACACCAGTGTCGCTGCGCGCCGGGGACTCCGCGAGGGCGACGCCATCGTGTCGGTGGCGGGGAAGCCCACCGGTTCATGGGTCGAGATCTTCGTCCGCAACTCGGACACGAAGGCCGGAACGCCGGTCGAAGTCGTCGCGCGCGGCGCCGAGGGGACCGTGACCATCCCGCTCACCGCCGAGCAGCGCGAGCCGTTCTTCTCGAGCCTCCGGCGCCCGTCCGATCCCCCGGTCGTGGGCGCCGTCGCCACGGGCATGCCCGCCTACAAGGCCGGGATCAAGGAAGGCGATCGCATCCTGTCGGTCGGGGGCGCGCCGATCACGTCGTGGGACGAGCTGCCGCTCGCCTTCAAGGGCCAGGTCGACCGGCCCGTGCGCATCCGGATCGTGCGCGACGGCCAGACGCGCGATCTCACCGTGACGCCGATGGACCCCGAGGGCCGCGGCCGCGAAAACGGACGCATCGGCATCGAGCCGCCGCGGCGCTCGATCTACACGGAACGCCACGGGCTCCTCGAGTCGGTGGATCTCGGGTTCCACGCGACGGGCTCGCTCGTCCAGTCGGTGTACGCCGGTATGTGGCTCACCGTGAGCCGTCCGCTCTACTACCGCGAGTACGTCGGCGGGCCGCTGTTCATCGCCCAGGCGGCCCGGCAACAGGCGCGCCGCGGCCTCGACTCCTATCTCCAGTTCATCGCGATGATCAACGTCGCGATCATGGCCTTCAACCTGCTCCCGCTGCCGGTCCTCGACGGCGGCCACATCCTGCTCGCGCTGCTCGAAGCCGTCCGGCACCAGGCGATCTCGGCGCGCGCCTACCTGCGGTTCCAGAAGGTGGGACTCGTGGTGCTCGGCACGCTGCTGGTGATCATCCTGGCGAACGATCCGCTGCGGCTCGTGCAGCGGCACCGCGCCCTCGATCAGCGGCCGGCGAGCCCGGAGCGATCGGCGCCGGCGACGCCCTAGCGATGCGGCACGGCGGGCGACGGAACGCCCGGTTCGCGGCATACCGAGGAGCTTCATGATCCGACGCCGCGCGCGCGCCATCCGAGGGCGGGCCGTGGCGACGCGGGTGCTGGCGCTGTTCGCGCTGACGGCGCTCGGGTGCGTCGCGGGCCCACGGAACGCGGCCGCCGACGGCGAATTCCCCACCGAGTTGAAGACGATCGAGAAGCTCCGCTTCGAGGGGCGCCATCACGTGTCGCGCAAGGACCTCGTGTCGGTCCTCAAGACCCGCGCGCCCTCGATCTGGCCCTGGAGCAAGTCGCAATTCCTGCGGCTCGACTTCGTCCGCGCCGATACCGCGGCGATCGAGCAGGTCTACCACCAGCAGGGCTACCTCGACGTGCGGGCGCACGCGCGGCTCGACAAGGGCCGCCACAGTGACGGCCAGGTCGTGACGTTCGTGATCGAGGAGGGGCGCCGCAGCCGTATCGCCCGCGTCGACTTCCAGGGACTCGACGCCGTGCCCGAATCGCAGATCCGTCGCAAGCTCTACGCGCGGGCGGGCCGGCCGTTCAACCCGTTGTACGTGCTCGCCGACACCGTGCGCATCGCCGACCTGTACCGCGAGAAGGGCTACCTGCCGGACGTCGGCGCGCTCGCGACGCGGCAGGGCGACTCGGTGTTCGTGCACTACGCTGTCGTCCAGGGCCCGCTCTACCGGTTCGGCCAGGCCAACCTGTCGTCGCCCGAGCAGATCCGCGTGAAGCAGCGGTTGATCCTGCGCGAGCTGGTCTACAAGCCGGGCGAGCCGTACAAGGCATCGCTCGTCCGGGAGTCGATCGAGCAGATCTACCGCACGGGACTGTTCAGCCAGGTGCAGATGACGCCGCTGCCGGACTCGACGAACCGTGTCGTCGAGTTCGACCTGCGCGTGCGCGAGCGCCGGCCGCGCTGGCTCGACGCGGGTGTCGGCAGCGGCACGTCCGAGCGGCTGCGCTTCACCGGCGAATGGGGCCACCGCAATTTCAACGCCCGCGGCCTCCAGACGGTGCTGTCGTCCAAGACCGCGTTCGACGGACAGGCCAAGTTCCTGCTGGCGCGCGTCGAGGCGACGCTCTACGACCCGTGGGTGCTCGGCGCCCGCCGCCGCGGCCTGACGTCGATCTACTATGAAAACCGCCACGACCGGGCGAACCCGGATTACATCGTGCGGCAGGAGGGCCGCGGCGTGAGCTTCCAGATCCGCCGCGAGTACCGCAGCCTGACGCGCCTGCTCGTGACGCAGGACAACGCCTTCGTGCGCCAGCACATCGACTTCACCGGCGCCATCCCCGACTCGGTGCGGGACTCGCTGATCCTCAACGTGCCGCCCCGCTACTCGACCCACCGGCTCCAGCTCGCGATTGACCGCGACAGCCGGGACGACCCGATCAACCCGTTCCGCGGGTCGGTGGAGAACTTCTCGGCGGAAATCGCCGGCGGACCGTTCCGCGGCACCAGCAGCTTCACGCGCATCCAGGCGGTGACCTCGTGGTACCGGACGGTGCGGCGCAACTCGGTGCTGGCGCTGCACGCGCGGGCGGGGGCCATCGACCCGTTCGGCAACGCCACGGCGTTCCTCCCCGGCGACGTGGACTCGCGCGTGGCGCGCGTGCCGATCGAGGACCGATTCCGGATCGGCGGCGTCAATACGTTGCGGGGATACAACGAGAACGCCCTGCCGGCCTTGGGCGGCCTGGCCCTGATCCAGGCCAACGTCGAGGTCCGGATGCCGCTCAAGGGCCCGCTGGGCCTCGAGGTCTTCGGGGATGCCGGGAATGTCTGGGCGCGGCCGTCGTATGTTCGTGCGGGGGACTTCAAGGTGAGCTTCAGCAACGAGCCCTACGATCCGGGTGACCTGCGGGTCGTCGGGGGCGTGGGGCTGAGGCTCAACACGCCGGTCGGTCCGTTGCGTTTCGACGTGAGCTGGTCGGCGCGGCCCGATCCGCCGCAGCGCGACCGGAAGCCCCGGACGCAGTTCGCCATCGGCCCGGCCTTCTGATGTGGACTCGCATGAGCGCATCCCGATGAACGCATCGCACATGAATCCACCGGCGCCTCCGGATCCCGAGCAGCCGCACGGGCTGGTCGAGGAGCTGAAGCACGACATCGAGGAGGCCGTCGAGCACGTGCCACCCCGCGTGCGGTGGACCGTGCGCAAGCTCGTGCTGCTCGCGGTCGCGATCCTGATCGGGCTGATCATCGTCGGTGTGGCGTCGGTCATCCTCTACTACATGAATCGCACCGAGCTCGCCGCCCACGAGCTGACGCTGTTCCTGAACCACACACTCGCCACGCGCAGCAACGTGCGCATCGAGGTGTCGGACATCCGCGGCAACCCGTTCCGCCAGGTGCGGCTCGTGAATCCCCGCGTCGTGTTCCGTGACGGCGGGGCGCCGCTGCTCGAGGCGCCGTACATCGACCTCGGCTACTCGCCGATGTCGCTGCTCAGGCCCGGGAACGAGAGCGTCAACATGGTGGTCGAATCGCCGGTCGTCCGCCTCGCGCGGAACCCCGACGGGTCCCTGCGCGTCCCCACGTGGAAGACGTCGGGGAAGATCGGCAAGCCGCGCGCCTTCGGCATGCACCTGAGGCTCCGGAACGGGCTCATCATGCTGCCGCGGAAGGACGGGCGGGTCGAGGGGCTCGATCTCGACGTATTGCTCTCGACCGGTCCCCAGACGCACGCGCTGGTCAAGTCGCTGCGCTGGAGACGCGGGCCGTTCGAGACGCGTTCGCTCGAGCTGGCGGGCGAGATCAGCGCCGGCGACAGCGTGCGGTTCGACGTCCGCCGCCTGCGCACCGAGGACGCCGAACTGTCGGCCGTGGGCGGGTGGCTCAAGGGGGAACGCGGCAAGGACGTGCACCTGACGCTCGACCGCATGCGCTGGACCTGGCTCGCGCGCGTGACCGGCAACCACGCCTTCGACGTGCCCGGCGAGGTCAGGGCCCGCGTGAACGTGCGCGCCGACTCGGTGAGCCGCGGCGACTTCACGGCGACGCTCACGTGGGACGGCCTGCCGTTCGAGGGTGAGGGCGGCTTCACCTGGAGCGCCGGGCAACTGCGCATCGAGCCGCTCGCGGCGCGCTCGCCCGCCGGCCAGCTGCGCGGTTTCGCCGACTGGTCGCGCGCCGGCTGGGACGTGGGTGGCGACGTGCGCGACGGCCATCCCGAGCGCTGGGAAGCGATCGGCGTGCCGGGCTGGCCCGAAGGCAACGTCGCGGGGCGCTTCACCTACTCCGTCCAGACCCACAACCACGTCTCGAACGGCACGCTGACGGCGCGCGTCCTGGACTCCGAACTGTCGGGCTGGCGCATCGACTCGTGCGCCGTGACGGCCGACCTGCCCGCGCACGGCGTGCGCACGTTCGACGTGCTCGCCGCGCGGCGCGGCGGCCACTTCGCGCTCAAGGGGTTGACGACCGAGCACGGCTGGCGCGGCGACTACCGCGTCGCCGGCCTGCCGCTCGACGAATGGCCGGACGGCCGGGTCTCGGGCATCCACGGCATGCTGGAGTCCGGCGCGGGAACGGTCGAGGCCGTGGGCGGCGGACGCCTGAACGTCACCGGGGACCTGGTGGGCGCCGGTACGGACTGGCTCGGGATGCACTCCGCGCGGTGGCGGTTGCACCAGGTCAACGGCGCCTTGCTGCCGGCGCCCGATCTCACGAGCTCGGTCCAGCTCGAGGACATGATGTTCCTCGGCGTCCACTGGGACAGTGCCGCGAGCCCGATCCACCTCGGCGACCGCACGCTCGACCTGCTCGGCTCGCGCGTGTGGGCCGGCGACACGCTGCTCGACCTGTCGGGCCGCGCGGGCTGGAGTGCCGCGGGCTGGCAGCTCGACCTCGATCGCGCCTCGGCGCGCAGCCACCAGTTCCAGTGGAACGCGGTGCCGCCGGCGCGGTTCAGCGGCGACGCCACCGGCGTGACGTTCCGGCGGCTCGAGGCCCGCGACGGCGCGGCCGGGATCACGGTCACGGGACGATGGGCGGCGCCCGGCGGGAGCTACGACTGGGAGGGCCGCCTGCGCGACGTGGACCTCGCGCACATCGGCCTCCCCGAGTCGTGGGGGCTCGGCGGCCGCGTCACCGGCACGCTCACCGTCGACGGCACGTCCGGTGACCCGCGCTGGGCATTCAGCGGCATGGGCGGCTCGCCGGCGTTCGGTGGTCATCGCGGCGACTCGCTGGCGATCAGCGTCTCGGGTTCGCAGCACCGCGTCGACCTCGGCCGCGGCATGTTCCGCCTGGGCGACGGGACCATCGACGCGCACGCGCGGTTCAACGATCTCGCCGCCGCGTGGCCGGACTCGCTGACCGGCACGGCGGTGACTCGCTGGCTCGGCACGGCGCGAGCGTGGGACGGCGCGATGGAGCTCCACGCGATGCCGATCGAGCGCGTGACCGGGCTCAACCCGGCGTCGCAGGGGTGGACGGGCCCGATGAGCGGGACCGTCACGATCGGCGGCAGCCCGGCGAGCCCCCGGCTCGACGTGCGCGCCTCGGTGGCGCCGCTGGGCTGGCGCGACTTCAGCATCGAGCGCATCGAGGCGGTGGCGCACTACGCGGACGACCGGCTCCGGATCGAGCGGCTGAGCGCCGCGCGCGACCAGCTCGAGTCGTCGGCGGACGGTGAGATCCCGATGCACCTGTCGTTCCGCGAACCGTCGCGACTGCTCGACGAGCCGATGCACCTGAAGGCGCAGATCCGGAACGGCGACCTGAAGCTGCTGCCGCGTCTGGTGCCGCAGATCGGCTCGGCGTCGGGGAGCGTCTCGGCCGAGCTGAACATCCTCGGCACCGCGCGAAAGCCCGACTTCGACGGCACGGCGAGCGTGAGCGGCGCCTCGCTGCGGCTGGCGGGCCGCGACGAAGTGCTCGACCACGTCTCGGCGCACTTCCGCATGCAGCGCTCGCGGGTCACCCTCGACACGCTGACGGCGCGGCAGGGCGAGCACGGGCGGCTCACCGCGCACGGCGCGCTCACGCTCGACGGGTTCGCGATGAAGGCCTACCGCATCGATCTCGCGATGCGCGAGTTCACCGCCAACGAGCCCGGCGTCTATGCCGTCCAGTTCGATGGCGACTTCGCGGTGACCGACGGCAGCGTCGTGCGCGGCCAGGTGCTGCCGTACGTCACGGGTCGGGCGCTGGTCCGGCGCGGCGTGATCCTGATCGACTTCGCGAACCAGACCGAGGCCGAGCAGCTCGCGGCGTCCAACCCGCCCCTCTACTGGCTCTACAAGGTGGACGTCAACGCGCCGAGCAACCTGCGCTGGCAGCCGCCGGATGGCGACATCGAGTTCAGCGCCGACCTGACCGCCGAGCAGACGCCGACCGAGCTACGGCTGTTCGGCGAGATGACCGCGGTGCGCGGCACGTACTACTTCCTCAGCAACCGGTTCGCCATCGATCACGCGACGATCACGTACGACAACGTGGGGGGCGTGAACCCGAGTCTCGACGCCGTGGCGACGACGCACATCGTGCCCACCGGGCTGGAAAAGGAAACGCCCCACGACGTGACCGTCACGATCAGCGGCCGGGCCCGCGAGCCGTCGATCGCGTTCGAGAGCCAGCCGGCCGACTGGGACCAGAACGAGATCCTGCGCCAGCTCACCGTCGGCCGGTTCGTGTCCAAGCAGGGAGTCGCCCAGGGTGACCCGTTCGACAACTACCTGACGCGCGCGATCAACCGGACGCTGTCGGCGGAAGTGTCCAGGGCGTTCAAGGGCTACGTGAACGAGTGGGTGATCGATCGGGAGCAGGGCGGCCTGTTCGGCGGGCAGGGCGAGGTGATCCTCGGCGTGGGCAGCCAGGTCACGCGCAACCTGATGCTGCGCTACCGCCAGCGTGTGCCGGGGCTCGGGCGTGAGACCGTGACGACCTCGACGACCAGCACCCCGTTCGAGCGCGACCTGGAGGCCGAATACCGCCTCAACCGGTTCTTCATCATCAGTTCGGAGCTCACCCAGCGCCGCTCGCTGTCGGGCAACACGACGACGACGTCGACGACGCCGGACTTCAACATCAATCTCAAGGCGCGCTGGGAGTATTGACCCCGGCGCCGGTGCCGTCGCGGGCGACGCGACGGACCCGGGACCGGCGGCGCGGTGTACACTGTGGAGGGCTCCTCAGGGGAGCCTTCGTTCCGGCCGGGACGGCGAAAGGGTCCAGACATGATGCAGAGAGGGTGGGGCCTCGCGTGGGTCCTCCTGTTCCTCCTCGTGCCGGCCGCGGCACACGCCCAGTACTTCGGGCAGAACAAGGTTCAGTACAACCGCTACGACTGGAAGTCGATCGAGTCCGATCACTTCGAGGTTTACTTCTATGCGGGGCTCGACAGCCTCGCGATGCGGGTGCTCGACCTGGCCGAGAAGACGAACGTCGTGCTGTCGAAGCGGATGGGACACTCACTGGGCCGCAAGGTCCCCATCATCCTCTACGGGTCGCACAACGACTTCTCGCAGACGAACGTCACGCCCGAGCTGATCGGTGGGGGCACGGGCGGCTTCACCGAGGTGCTGCGCAACCGCGTCGTGCTGCCGTTCACCGGCTCGTACGAAGATCTGAGACACGTCGTCGTCCACGAGCTGACGCACGCGTTCATGTTCGACATGCTGTACCAGGGCTCGGCCGCGGCCCTCATCGCCCGCCAGAGCTTCTACAACGTGCCGCTGTGGTTCGCCGAGGGCATGGCCGAGTACTTCTCGCTCGGCATGGAATCGAACGCCGAGATCTTCCTGCGGGACGGCACGGTCGAGGGGTACCTGCCGCCGCTCCCGTACTCGGGCGGCTACATCGTCTACAAGCAGGGGCAGTCGGCGGTCAGCTACCTGGTCCGCCGCTACGGCGAGGACCGGCTGCGCGACGTGCTGCGCCGGGCGCGCCAGATGCGCAACTTCGAGCGGGCGTTCGAGAAGAGCGTCGGGCTCTCCGAGTCCAAGTTCGACGAGCAGTGGCGCACGTGGCTGCGCAAGCAGTACTGGCCGACGGTGGCGACCAAGGATTCGCCCGAGCAGTTCGCCCGCCGGCTCACCGACCACCGCAAGGACGAGAGCGTGCTGAACACCGCACCCGCGATCTCGCCCCAGGGCGACCGCGTCGCGTTCTTCTCGGACCGGCGGCAGTACACCGACGTCTACATCCTGTCGGCACTCGACGGGAAGCTGCTGCGGCGCGTCATCCGCGGCGAGCGCAACGTCCAGTTCGAGAGCATCCCGTCGTTCCGCAGCACGATGTCCTGGTCCCGCGACGGCCGCCGGCTCGCGCTCACGGCGAAGAGCGGCGGGCGCGACGTGCTCTACGTGGTGAACGCCGACGACGGACACGTCCAGAAGCGCATCGAGCTGCCGTGCGAGGCCCTCTACGACCCGGCATGGTCGCCCGTGAGCGACTCGATCGTCGTCGCGGGCGTCGATCAGGGCCGCTCCGACCTGTGGGTCGTGGACGTCGCCTCGGGCGCGTCGCATCGCATCACCGACGACGCCTACGACGAGAAGAGCCCGACGTGGTCGCCGGACGGAACGCAGCTGGCGTTCTCGTCCGACCGCCTGGCGCCCGTCGTCCTCCATCCGGAGCGCCATCAACTCGGCTTCGGCCGCTACGGGCTGTTCACGCTCGACCTCGCGGGCGGCGCCGTGCGCCCGCTGCTCGATACCGCGGGTGACGACCGGTCGCCGGCCTGGTCGCCCGACGGGCGGCTCGTGGCGTTCGTGTCGGATTACACCGGTGCGCCGAACATCTTCGTGTTCGACCGCGACGACTCCAGCGTGACCCAGCTCACCGACGTGCTGGGCGGCGTCGAGAGCCTGTCGTGGTCGCGGCAGAACGACCGGCTGGTGTTCTCGGCCTACAACCGCGGCGGCTACGACCTGTTCGCGGTGCGCGAGCCGCTGTCGTCGGCCGGCGTGCTGACCCGGCTCCGCCGCGCCCATCCGGCGGCGGCGCGCACGCTCGCGGCACTGCACGACGAGGCGCGCGACTCGACGGCGACGCCCCCGTCGCACGCGGCACTGACGATGGCGTGGAACGACTCGCTCGCCTTCGAGCCGTCGAACGCCGCGGAGGCGAAACCGGCCCAGCGCGATACCCTGCGGCTCGACCGGCTCGAGCCCGGCCCGGACCCGGGATGGGCGCGCGGCGGCCCGCAGCCGTTCCCCGCGCTGCCCGACACCGTGCGCCCGCTCGCCACGCGCGTCCCGCTCCAGGAGACCGGCGGCCCGTTCGCCCTGCCGGACTCCGTGCTCGGACAGCGGGCCTCGCCGTACCGCCCGCGGCTGGGCCCCGACTACGGCGGCGGCTCGTTCTATGCCGCGACGGGCTACGGATTCATCGGCTCGATGCAGTTCCAGTTCGCCGACTTCCTCGGCAACCACAGCCTGTTCGTCGCCACCGACGTGTTCACGAACTCGCTGCAGGAAACGAACGCGCTCGCGATCTACAGCTACCTGCCGCGGCGCTGGGACTATTCCGTCGGGGTGTTCCACTTCAAGGACTACTTCGACTCGCCGGTGTCGTCGCTGGGCGAGTCGTTCGGCGCCTCGCGGCTGTTCTCGGAGCGGAACTACGGCGCGCTCGCCTCGGTGTCGTACCCGTTCGATCGCTTCCATCGCGCGGAGTTCGGCCTGACCCAGACGTTCCTCGAGCGCCAGTTCTTCGCCGAGGACGGCTTCGGCGGCGTCTTCGAGACGGACCGCCAGTTCCGCTCGGTGACGGCGCCGTCGGTGTCGCTCGTCGGCGACAACGCGCTGGTGGGTTACTACGGCCCGGTGAACGGCCAGCGCTACAACCTGACGTTCAGCCCGGCGCTCGACGTGTTTCCCAACGCGCTCGTGTACGAGACCGCCACGCTCGACGCGCGCCGCTACTGGGACCTGACGCGCGGATACACGTTCTACGGCCGCGTGCTGAGCGGCTACAGCGGCGGCAAGAGTCCGCAGACGTTCCGCGTCGGCGGCTACTCCACGCTGCGCGGATACCCGAACTTCGACATCCTGGCCTCGCGGCTCGCGATGCTCACGCTCGAGTTCCGCTTTCCGTTCATCCAGCAACTGGGGCTGGTGGGACCGCTGCCGCTCGGCATGTTCAACCTGCGGGGTGCCGTGTTCGGCGATGTCGGCGCGACGTGGAACAAGGACCAGACACTCCGCGTGTCGCACGTCGTCGACGGCTCGCGCGTGCTCTACGATCCGCGGGTGGGGCCCGGCGTCGGGCTCGATTTCGGCACCGGCATCCGCACGTCCGTCCTGTTCCTGCTGCTCAAGCTCGACGTCGCGTGGCGCACGGATCTCGCCGACGTGAGCCGCCCCACGTGGCACTTCAGTATCGGACCGGAGTTCTAGGCACCGCCTCGGTGGACGCTCGGGGGGCGATTGTCTAGATTGCGATGACTCGTTGCGCGTCACGCCTCGGGCGGACGCGCCGCTCGCGTCGTGCCGCCGACCCCCCGCCCGGACTCCCATGATTCCGCTGAATCCTGAGCAGCGCCTCGCCGTCGAACATCCCGGCGGCCCCCGGCTGGTGATCGCCGGCGCCGGCAGCGGCAAGACGCGCGTGCTGACCGCGCGCGTGGCCGGGCTGCTCGAGCGCGGGCTCCCGCCCGAAGCGCTGCTGGCGTTCACGTTCACGAACCGCGCGGCGCGCGAGATGCGCGACCGCATCGAACGCGAAGCGGGCGCGGTGGGGTCGCGGCTGTGGGTGGGCACGTTTCACGGGACGGCCATGCGGCTCCTGCGACGCGAGGCCCAGGCCGCCGGGATCCCCCGCGACTTCACGATCTACGACCGCGAGGACCAGGAGGGCGTGCTGGGCGACGTGCTCAAGGCGCTCGAGTTGCCCGAGCAGCAGTACCGGCGGTCCGCGGTGCTCGGGCGCATCTCCGACGCCAAGAACCGCCTGATCTCGCCGGAGGAGATGGCGGCCGGCGCCGTGAGTCCGTTCGAGCGGCGGGTCGCCGACGCCTACGCCGCCTACCAGGCGGCGCTCACCGCGAGCGGCGCGCTCGACTTCGACGACCTGATCGCCTGCACCGTGCGGTTGCTCGAACGGAACCCCGCCGTCGCCGAGCGCTACCAGCGCCGGTTCGAGCACGTGCTCGTGGACGAGTACCAGGACACGAACCACGCGCAGTTCCGGCTGGTCGCCGCCCTCGCGGCCGGGCATCGCAACCTGTTCGTCGTCGGCGACGACGACCAGTCGATCTACGGCTGGCGGGGCGCCAATCTCGCGAACGTGCTCGAGTTCGAGCAGGCGTTCCCCGGTGCCGAGGTGATCCGCCTCGAGCAGAACTACCGCTCGACGCGCACGATCCTGCACGCCGCGAACGCGGTGATCGCCAATAACCGCTCGCGCAAGGGCAAGACGCTGTGGTCGGAACGCGACGAGGGCCGGATGCTCCGCTTCATCCTCGCCACCGACGAGGTCGACGAGGCGCGCCGCGTGTGCGCCGTGCTCGACGCGCGCGTGCGGGCCGGCGGCCGGCGCAGCGACTGCGCCGTGCTCTACCGCACGAACGCGCAGTCGCGGGCGCTCGAGACCGAGCTGCGCCGGTCGGGCATCGCCTACGAGATCGTCGGCGGCGTGTCGTTCTACCAGCGGCGCGAGGTCAAGGACGTCGTCGCCTACCTGCGCCTGGTCGTGAACCCGCAGGACGCGGTGTCGTTCTGGCGCGTGTGGAACACGCCGCGCCGCGGCCTCGGGGCCACGGTCGAGGCGCGGGTCGTCGCGCGAGCCACCGAGACCGGGATGAGCCCGCTCGCGGCACTCGAGTCGCTGCTGCGCGACGGCGAGCTGACCCGTGCCGCGCAGGCCGGGGCGCGCGACCTGCTCGAGCTCGTCGGCGAGCTGCGCGAGCGCTCGCTCGGGCCCGCCGATGCCGTGATCCTGCACCTGTTCGAGCGCACCCGTTACCTCGAGTTCCTCGGCGAGTCCGAGGACGCCGCCGATCGCGTCGCCAACGTGCAGGAGCTGGTCACCGCCGCGGCGGCGTTCGCGGCCGGCGGGGGCGGGCTCACCGAGTTCCTCGGCGAGACGGCGCTCGTCACCGACGGCGATCGCGTCGACCCTGCCTCGGACCGCGTGCTCATGCTCACCGCGCACAACGCGAAGGGCCTCGAGTTCCCCGCCGTGATCATCGCGGGGCTCGAGGAGGGGTTGATGCCGCACGGCAACTCGCTCGACGATCCGTCGAAGCTGGAAGAGGAGCGCCGGCTCTTCTATGTCGCGTTGACGCGCGCGCGCGACGAGGTGACGCTCACCGCCGCGGCCTACCGCCGGCGGTTCGACGGCGCGCGCGGCGGCACGGTGTCGCGGTTCGTCGACGAGATCCCGTCGCAGTTCCTGGAGCGCGACGAGAGCGCCATGGGATCGGGGGGCTCGCGCCGCGGCGCCGGCGGCTGGATTGGATCCACGCGCCGCGTCGTGCCTGCCGACGCCGACGCGGACGCCGGCGAGGACGCGAGCGAGGTGCCGGCGTGGGGCATCCCGGCCGTGGCGCGCAAGGCGCTCGGCCGCCGTGTCTACCACGAGTCGTTCGGGCGGGGCGTCGTCGTCGCCGCCGAGGGCGCGGGCGACGCGATCAAGTACACGGTGCGCTTCGGCGTGGGCCTCAAGAAGGTGATGGCCCGCTTCCTGTCGGAGGGCGCCGATGGCGATTGAGCCCGGCGAGGTGCGCCGCGTCGCCGAGTTGGCGCGCCTCGAGCTCCGCGACGACGAGGTCGTGGTACTGGCGCGCGAGCTGTCCGCGGTGCTCGACTTCGCGGCGTCGCTGGGCCGGCTCGATCTCGAGGGCGCCGAGCCCAGCGTGCTGGCGCCCGCGGATGCCCTGCTGCGCGAGGACCGCGTCGACGACCGGCGGCTGACGCCGGAGCAGGCGACGGCGGGCGCTCCCGAGGCGGAGGACGGCTTCTTCATCGTGCCGCCGATCATCGAGAACATCCAGCCGTGAGCGCGCCGGCCGAGCTGTGGCGCGAATCCGCGGCGGCGCTCGCCGCGCGCGTGCGCTCGGGCGAGGTGTCGTCGCTCGATGCCGTGGAATCGGGCTGGGAAGGCCCCGCGGCCCGGTGGGAGGCGGACGTCCACGCCGTGGCCCATGCCGATCCCGCGGCCCGCGCCGCGGCCGCGGCCCGCGCGCCGCAGGGCCCGCTCGGCGGCGTCCCCGTGCTGCTCAAGGACAACCTGTGCACCGTGGACTATCCGACCACGTGCTGTTCGAACATCCTCGCGGGATACCGGCCGCCCTACGACGCGACGGTCGTCACGCGGCTGCGAGCGGCGGGTGCGGTCGTCACCGGCAAGGGCAACATGGACGAGTTCGCCATGGGCTCGTCCACCGAGTTCAGCTGCTACGGTCCGACCCGCAATCCGTACGAGCTCTCGCGCGTGCCGGGCGGATCGAGCGGTGGACCCGCGGCGGCCGTCGCCTACGGGTTGTGCCCGGTGGCGCTCGGCTCCGACACCGGCGGTTCGGTGCGGCAGCCGGCCGCCTTCTGCGGCGTGTTCGGCCTCAAGCCCACCTACGGCCGGTTGTCGCGTTACGGCCTCGTCGCCTTCGGCTCGTCGCTGGACCAGGTCGGCGTGTTCGCGCGGCACGCCGGAGACGTGGCGCTCGTCTACGGGGTGCTCGCCGGTGAGGATCCGTACGACGCGACGAGCCGGCGCGGGCCGGCCCCCGACGTGTCCGGCTGGGACGCGGGCGTCGAGGGCCTGCGCTTCGGGTGGCCGGCGAACCTGTGGCGCGAGGGCGTCGACGCCGCGGTGGTCGCCGCCGTCGAGCGCGCGGCGGAGTGGCTCGAGCGCGCCGGCGCGACCCGCGTGCCGATCGAGTTCATGCCCGGTGAATATTCGGTCGCGACGTATTACCTGGTCGCCACGACGGAGGCCAGCTCGAACCTGGCCCGCTTCGACGGCGTGCGCTACGGCTACCGTCACACCGACGCGCCGGATCTGAAGGCGCTCTACGTGAACACGCGCAGCGCGGGCTTCGGGACGGAGGTCAAGCGGCGCATCCTGCTCGGCACGTACGCCCTGTCGGCCGGCTACTACGACGCCTACTATCTGACGGCTCAGCGCGCGCGCACGCGGATCCGCGACGAGTACGCGCGGGCGTTCGCCCGCTGCGACCTGATGCTGCTCCCGGCCTCGCCGACGCTGCCGTTCCGGCTCGGGGAGAAGGTCGACGACCCGCTGGCCATGTACCTGAACGACATCTTCACGATCGGCGCCAACCTCGCCGGCATCCCGGGACTCACGTGTCCGGCCGGGCTCAGCGACGCCGGACTGCCGGTGGGGGTACAGGTGCTCGGTCCCGCCGATGCGGAGCCGGTGCTGCTGCGGGCAGGGCGCGCGATCGAAGCGCGCGGCGACCGGGCGCACATCAGCCGCGACCACGCGAGGGAGTTCGAATGGCCTACGAGGCGGTGATCGGGCTCGAGTGCCATCTCCAGCTGAACACGCGGAGCAAGATGTTCTGCGGCTGCCCCGTCACGTTCGGGGCGCCCGCGAATTCGAGCGTGTGCCCGGTGTGCCTCGGGCTCCCGGGGGCGCTGCCGCGCGTGAACGACGCCGCCATCGACGCGGCGCTGCGGCTCGGGCTGGCGCTCGGCTGCGCCATCCGGACCGAGAGCGTGTTCGCGCGCAAGCACTACTTCTACCCGGACATGCCGAAGAACTACCAGATCAGCCAGTACGACCGGCCGCTGTGCGAGGGCGGCGCCGTGCCGGTCGACCTGCCGGCCGGCACGCGTGACTTCGCGCTGACCCGCATTCACGCCGAGGAGGACACGGGCAAGTCGTTCCATCCCGAGCGCCACGGTGACCGCCGCATCTCGCGCGTCGACTTCAATCGCGCCGGCGTGCCGCTGCTCGAGCTGGTGACCGAGCCGGTGCTGCGGACCCCCGAGGAATGCGGCGCGTTCCTGACGACCCTGCGCCGGCTGGCGCGCTGGCTCGGCATCTCCGACGCGGACATGGAGAAGGGGCAGCTCCGCTGCGACGCGAACGTGAGCATCCGCCCCGAGGGGACGTCGGCACTCGGCACCAAGACCGAGCTCAAGAACCTGAACTCGATCCGCGGCGTCGAGCGCGGCGTGGCCGCGGAGGTGACGCGCCAGCGGGCGGTGCTCGAGAGCGGGGGCCGGATCGAACAGGCGACGTTGCTCTACGACGCCGATCACGACGCGCTCGCCGTGATGCGCTCGAAGGAGCACGCCCACGACTACCGGTACTTCCCGGAGCCCGACCTGCCGGTGCTCACCGTGGCGGCCGAGCGCCTGGACCGCGCGCGCGAAGCGCTGCCCGAGCTGCCGTGGGCGCGCGCGCGGCGCATCGCCGCAACGTACGGCGTGCCCGAGTACGACGCCCTGGTGCTCACCGACCAGCGCGCGCTCGCCGACTACTTCGAGGCGGTCGCCACGCCGGAGAGCGGCCAGCTCGCGAGTCCCGAAGGCGGCCAGCTCGCGAGTCCCGAGGGCGGCAAGCTCGCCAGCAACTGGATCATGACCGAGGTGTTGCGCGTACTGAGGGAGCGCGACTGGTCGATGGCGGAGTGGGCCGAGCGCGTGCCGGCCGCGCGCCTGCGCGAGCTGCTCGATCGCGTGGCGTCGCGCGCGTTGCCCGGTCCGCTCGCGAAGCAGGCGTTCGGCTGGATGACCGAGGAGCCGGGGCCGCTCGACCTGCTGCTCGAACGGCACGGCGTACGGGTCCAGGGATCGGACGACGAGCTGCGTCCGCTGGTGCGGGCCGTGCTGGACGAGCACCCGGGCCCGGTGCGGCAGTTCCTCGACGGGCGCCAGGCCACGTTCGGCTTTCTCGTCGGACAGGTCATGAAGAGGAGCGGCGGCCAGGCGGTGCCCGACATGGTGCAACGGTTGCTCCGCGAGGAGCTGGAGCGCGCCGCGGCGGGCGGAGCATCGTGACCGCGCGTGTCGTCGTCGTGGGCGGGGGCGGGCGCGAGCATGCGCTCGCGGCGCGGCTCGCCGAGGATCCCGAACCGCGCGATCTCGTCGTGATCCCCGGCAACGATGGCATCGCCTCGCGATTCCGCTGCGTGGCCGCCGGAGGTGACGGCGTCGAGTCGCTCGAGCGGGCGTGCGCCGAGGCGGCGCCCGACCTGGTCGTCGTCGGGCCCGAGCAGCCCCTGGCCGACGGGCTCACCGACCGGCTCGCCGCGCGTGGAATCGCCGTGTTCGGCCCGAGCCGGGCGGCCGCGCGGATCGAGTCGAGCAAGGGGTTCGCCAAGGAGTTGATGCTCGCGGCCGGAGTGCCGACGGCCGAGGCGCGCTCGTTCGACATCGCCCGGGACGCGATCGCCGCGCTGGGCGAGTTCGGCCCGCCGTGGGTGATCAAGGCCGATGGGCTCGCCGCGGGGAAGGGCGTGCTCGTGACCTCCGACACGCAGGCGGCGCGTGAGTATGTCGAGGCGTGCATGTCCGGCGGCCGGCTCGGCGAAGCGGGCCGCCGCGTGCTGCTCGAGCGCCACCTCGAGGGCGAAGAGGTGTCGGTGATGGCGGTGTGTGACGGCGTGCGGGCCGTGCTGCTGCCTGCCGCGCGGGACTACAAGCGCGCCGGCGACGGCGACGCCGGGCCGAATACCGGCGGCATGGGTGCGGTGGCGCCGAGCGAGACGATCGACGCGGCTGGCGAGGCGTTCGTGCTCGAGCGCGTCGTCCGTCCCGTGCTCGCCGAGCTGGCGCGGCGCGGCGCGCCGTTCCGCGGCGTGCTCTACGCCGGCCTCATGCGTACGGCCCAGGGACTCCAGGTGATCGAGTTCAACGCGCGTTTCGGCGATCCCGAGGCGCAGGTGATCCTGCCCCTCGTCGGTGGATCGCTGTACGATCTGCTGGCGTCCGCCGCCGCGGGCCGGCTGGAGCCGGCGCACGTGCCGCGCGTTCCGGGTGCCGCCGTCACCGTGGCGCTCGCCGATCGAGGTTATCCGGAGTCGCATTCGGGAGCGGCGCGACTCGAAGGGGCCGAGGTGGCCGGGCGGATGCCGGGGGTTTCGATGCGGTACGCCGGCGTCCGCCGTGACGGCGACGCCTACCGGTTCACCGGCGGGCGGGGCGCGTACGTGTGTGCGGCGGGCGTCACGCGCGCCGAGGCGCGCGCGCGCGCCTACGCCGCCATCGGGCGGCTCAGTGGTTCGGGATGGCGCTGCCGCGGTGACATCGGTCACGTGGCGGCGCACGCGTCGTCGTAGCAGCAGACAGGAGACCTCATGGCTGTGAAGAAGCGGAGTGCCCGCGTGGGCATCGCGATGGGCAGCGAGAGCGATCGCGCGACGATGGAGGAGGCCGCCCGCGTGCTCGAGGAATTCGGCGTCGGGCACGAGCTGGTCGTGCGCTCGGCCCACCGCACGCCCGACGCCGCCGCGCGCTGGGCGCGCTCGGCGCGCGCGCGGGGCCTGCGCGTGCTGATCGCCGGTGCCGGGGGTGCGGCGCACCTGGCCGGCGCGCTCGCGGCGCATTCGCGACTGCCGGTGCTCGGTGTGCCGCTGGCGAGTTCGCCGCTCGGCGGGTTCGACGCGCTGCTCGCCACCGTGCAGATGCCGCCCGGAGTGCCTGTCGGCACCCTCGGCGTCGGCGCCTGGGGCGCGCGCAACGCGGCGCACCTGGCGCTCCGCATCCTGGCGCTCGACGACCCGGGGCTCGCGACGGCGCTCGAAGCGCGCGCCCGCAAGGCCGCGCGCGTCTCGAGGAGCAGCTGATGGAACTGGTGAAGGTTGACCCCGTCGCACCCGACATCCAGGTCCTGCTCGCCGCGGCGGAGGCGGTGCTGCGGGGCGGCGTCATCGCGTTCCCGACCGACACGGTCTACGGGCTCGGCTGCTCGCTGTTCGACGCCAGCGCCGTCGAGATGGTGGCCCGGCTCAAGCGTCGCGACCCGTCGCTCGCGGTGATCTCGCTGATCAGCGATCCGCGGCAGGTCCACGGGCTCGCGAGCGAGGTCCCGGCGCTGGCGGAGCGCCTGATCGAGCGTTTCTGGCCCGGTCCGCTGTCGCTCATCTTCAAGGCGGCGCCGATCGTGCCGCCGCGCGTGCGCGGTGCGGGGGGCACCGTCGCGCTGCGCTGTCCGCGCGATCCGCTGTGCGCGACCCTGCTCGACGTGATCGGCGGCCCGGTCGTGTCGAGCAGCGCCAACCTGTCCGGCCAGCCGCCGGCGGAGACCGCCGAGGAAGTCGTCCGGATCTTCGGCAACCAGCTCGACCTCGTCATCGACGGCGGGCCGCGCCGCGGCGGAGTGCCCTCGACGCTCGTGGACATGAGCGGGCCGAAGCCGCTGCTGCTCCGCCGGGGTGACATCGACGTGACGCCGGTGATTCCGGACATCGAAGACGTGTCCGCGCGCGGTTGACGCGGGCGGAACGGCTACCTATCCTCCCGACCGATGGCGTCATCGCATCCGGCGTACCGCGTGCTCTTCGTGTGCTCGGGGAATACCTGCCGGAGCCCGCTGGCTCAAGCGGCTCTGGCGCAGGCACTGGGTCCGGAGGCGTCTCGCGTCTCCGTCGCCTCCGCCGGCACGAACGCCCGCGAAGGCGATCCGGCGAGCGACGAATCGATCGCGGTCGCGGCGCGTGACGGCCTGGACCTCGGCGCCCACCGCTCGCGGCGGGTGACGCGGGAGATGCTTGAGGAAGCGGATCTCGTGCTCGTGATGGAGCGGACACACGCCGCGGCCGTCGAACGCCTCGGGGGCGATCCCCGGCGCGTCTTCGTGCTGAGCGAGTGGCCTGCCCCGGGCGAGCCGGGTCTCGGGGTCTCCGATCCGTTCGGGGCCTCGGTCGAAGCCTATGAAGAGTGCTGGCGCCGGATCCGGCTGCACATCCGGCGGGTGGCGCCGCAGGTGGTCGAGGCGGCGCGCGCGCGTTCCCTGTGACCGGGTCCCTCGAGGACGCCGCACTGAGGTGAGTCATGGCAATCGCGAAGACCGAGACGATCTGGATGAACGGGCGGATGGTCGCCTGGGACGACGCCCGGGTCCACATCATGACCCACGCGATGCACTACGCCTCGGCCGTGTTCGAGGGCATTCGCGCCTACGATTCCGAGGCCGGCCCGGCCGTGTTCCGGCTCGACGAGCACCTCGAGCGGCTGATGTTCTCGGCGCGCGTGTACCGCATGGAGGTGCCGTTCACGCCCAAGCAGCTCCACGACGTGTGTGTCGAGCTCGTGAACGTGAACCGTCTCGGTGACTGCTACGTCCGCCCGCTCATCTACCGAGGCTACGAGAACATCGGCGTCAACCCATTCGGCAACCCGATCGAGGTCGCGATCGCCGCGTATCCGTGGGGCCAGTACCTGGGGCCCGATGCGCTGTCGAAGGGTGTCGCCGTCAAGATCAGCAGCTGGCAGCGCATGGCGCCGAACACGCTGCCGGCGATGGCGAAGTCCTCCGCGAACTACATGAATTCGCAGCTCTCGAAGATGGAGGCGATCGTCGACGGTTACGCCGAGGCGATCTCGCTCGACACGAGCGGCTACGTCAGCGAGGGCAGCGGGCAGAACGTGTTCGCCGTGATCAAGGGCGAGGTGCTCACGCCGCCGGTCCACAACAGCCTGCTGGCCGGCATCACGCGCTCGACCATCCTGACGCTGGCGCGCGAGCTCGGCTACCCCGTGCGCGAGGCCACGCTGCCGCGCGAAATGCTCTACGCCGCCGAAGAATTGTTCTTCACCGGCACGGCGGTGGAAGTGTCGCCCATCGGCTCGATCGACCGCATCACGGTCGGCAACGGCGGGCGCGGCCCGGTCACGAAGGCGTTGCAGGACGCGTTCTTCGCGGCGGTGCGCGGGCAGAATCCGAAGCACCGGGACTGGCTCACGCCGTGCCGCGCGGCGGCGCCGGCGGGCAATGCCGCCGCTCCGGGGGTGTCCGCGGCCGCGGTCCCCGCGGCGCGACGGGCCTGATCCCTCGAGCCATGCGGGTGGCGATCGGCTCCGACCACGCGGGTTTCGTCCTCAAGCAGCGCATCGCACGCGAGTTGGCCGCGTGGGGTCACGAGGTCGAGGACCTGGGCACCGATTCCGAATCGCCCGTCGACTACCCGGACGTCTGCTTCGCCGTGGGTGAGCGCGTGGCGGACGGCACGGCGGAGCGCGGCATCGTGCTCGGCGGCAGCGGCATCGGCGAGAGCATCGCGGCCAACAAGGTCGCCGGTGTGCGCGCGTCGGTCGTGACGAGCGACGAGACGGCGCGGTTGACCCGGCTCCACAACGACTCGAACGTGCTGGCGCTCGGCGCCCGCACGAATCCCGACCACGACGCGGTGCTGCGCTGGGTGCGCACGTGGCTCGACACCGCCTTCGAGGGCGGCCGCCACGTGCCGCGCATCGCGCGGATCACGGCATACGAGCGCGCCCACATAGCACCCGGGGCGGCCCCGCGTGTCTGAGCTCGAGCGCCAGGATCCGCGGCTGTTCGACGCCATCGCCGGCGAGGAGGCCCGCCAGCGCGACACGCTCGAGCTGATCGCCTCCGAGAACTTCGTCAGCCCGGCCGTGCTCGAGGCGGCGGGGTCGGTGATGACGAACAAGTATGCGGAGGGCCTGCCCGGCAAGCGCTACTACGGCGGCTGCGAGTTCGTCGACGTCGCCGAGTCGCTGGCGATCGAGCGCTTGCGCACGTTGTTCGCGGCCGACCACGCCAACGTCCAGCCCCATTCGGGCGCCTCGGCGAACCTGGCTGCGTACCTCGCCGTGTCGAAGCCGGGCGAGACGCTGCTCGGCATGAGTCTCGCGCACGGTGGCCACCTGACGCACGGTCACCCTGTGTCGGTGAGCGGGCAGCTCTGGCGCGCGGTCCAGTACGGCGTGCGTGCGGAGGACGGGCGCATCGACTACGACGAGGTCGCTTCGCTGGCGCGCCTGCATCGTCCGCGCATCCTCGTCGCGGGCGCCAGTGCCTATCCGCGCGTGATCGACTTCGAGCGCTTCGGCGCGATCGCGCGCGAGGTGGGGGCGGCGCTGGTCGTCGACATGGCGCACATCGCCGGGCTCGTGGCCGCCGGGCTCCATCCGAGCCCGGTGCCGCATGCGGACCTGGTGACGAGCACGACGCACAAGACCCTGCGCGGCCCGCGCGGCGGGTTCATTCTGGCGCGCGCCGCGCACGCCGAGAAGCTCGACAAGACGATCTTCCCGGGGCTCCAGGGCGGGCCGCTGATGCACGTCATTGCGGCGAAGGCGGTGTGCTTCGGCGAGGCGCTGACCGACGGGTTTCGCGCCTACCAGGTCCGCGTCGTCGAGAACGCGAAAACGCTCGCCGCGACGCTCGTCGATCACGGCTTCGAACTCGTCTCGGGCGGCACCGACAACCATCTCATGCTGGTCGACCTGCGGGGGCGCGGCATGACCGGGAAGGTAGCCGAGGAGGCGCTGCACCGCGCGCGCATCACGGTGAACAAGAACGCGGTCCCGAACGATCCGCAGAAGCCGTGGGTGACGAGTGGCATCCGCATCGGCACGCCGGCGCTCACGACACGGGGGTTCGGGCCCGGCGAGATGCGCCGGATCGGCGGCTGGATCGCGCGCGTGCTCGAGCGCCCCGAGGACGCCGAGTCGGCGCGCGAGGTCGAGCGCGAGGTGCGCGAGCTGGCCGCCGGATTCCCGCTGTTCGCACACGAGGCCGCCCGCACGTGACGCCGCCGTCGCCGTCACGCGCGCCGCGGCGTCCGTCGCTCCGCCGCCCGCGACGAGCCGGCATGCGGAGCGCGGCGCTTGCCTCGCTCCGGCGCACAGGATAGTTGTAAGTCACACGCAGGAGACGTGGCGGGGGCACAGGACGTGCCCGGAGTGCCAGGAGGGATGCCATGACGGCAGCGGCAGCGTCGAGGGAAGCCGAAGACCGGGTCACCGCGGACGAGCTGCGGGACGCCTGGCCGCTGCTGTCGGCGGAGGACCGCGCCGAGACGCTGCTCAGCATCGCCCGCGACCAGGCCGAGGACGCCTTCCTCGGCTGCGGCGCCCGCGACCAGGCCGGCATCGTGCTCGCCCTCCCGGCCGCCGAGCGCCGCTCCTGGATGCGTCTGATGGCGCCGGACGACGCCGCCGACGTCGTGCAGGCCGCCCCGCGCGAAGAGCGCGATGGCCTGCTGGCGCTGCTCGACGACCAGACGCGCCGCGACGTGACCGCCCTGCTCGCCTATGCCGAGGACCGCGCCGGCGGTCTGATGAATCCGCGCTACGCGCGGCTGCGCCCGGACATGACCGTCGACGAGGCGATCAGCTACCTGCGCCGGCAGGCGCGCGACGTGCTCGACTCGATCTATTACGGCTACGTGCTCGACGACGAGCAGCGCCTGCTCGGCGTCGTGTCGTTCCGCGAGCTGTTCGCCTCGGACTTGTCCAAGCGCCTGCGCGAAGTGATGCACACCGAGCTCGTCACCGTGCTCCCCGACCAGGACCAGGAAGCGGTGAGCCGGCTGTTCGCCCAGACGCGCTTCGTCGCGATCCCCGTGGTCGACGGCCACGGGCGCATGAAGGGCATCGTCACGGTCGACGACATCGTCGACGTCGTGCGCGAGGAAGCCACCGAGGACATCCAGAAGATCGGCGGCACCCAGGCGCTCGAGGCGCCGTACCTCACCGTGAAGCTGCCGGAGATGATCAAGAAGCGCGTCGGCTGGCTCGCCGCGCTATTCGTGAGCGAGATGCTCACGACGACGGCGATGAGCCGGTTCGAGGCGGAAATCTCGCGGGCCGTCGTGCTCGCGGTGTTCGTGCCGCTCATCATCTCCGGCGGCGGCAACTCGGGCTCGCAGGCCACCACGCTCGTCATCCGCGCGATGGCGCTCGGCGAGGTACGGCTGCGCGACTGGTGGCGCGTCATCCGCCGCGAGATCGCGACCGGCGTGTCGATGGGCGCCATCCTCGCCGCCATCGCCTTCAGCCGCGTCGAGCTGTGGCAGTTCCTGTTCCATTCCTACGGGCCCCACCACCTGCTCGTCGCCTCGACGATCGCGACGAGCGTCGCCGGGGTCGTGACCTGGGGCACCGTGGCCGGTTCGATGCTGCCATTCCTGCTGAGGCGCGTGGGGCTCGACCCCGCGAGCGCCTCGGCGCCGTTCGTCGCGACGCTCGTGGACGTCACGGGCATCGTCATCTACTTCAGTGTCGCGAGCGTCATCCTGCGCGGCACGCTGCTGTGATGCGCACCCTCGATTCGAAGGAGACCCGATGACACCCGACACCGCGGTGAGCCCCGCGATTCTACAAGCGGGACAGGTGCTGCAGAAGGTCCGCGCCGAAGTCGGCCGCGTCATCGTCGGCCAGCACGCCATGATCGACCGACTGCTCGTCGGCCTGCTCACGGGCGGCCACGTGCTGCTCGAGGGCGTGCCCGGCCTGGCCAAGACGCTGGCGGTCAAGAGCCTGTCCGACGCGCTGTCGCTGTCGTTCCGGCGCATCCAGTTCACGCCCGACCTGCTGCCCGCCGATCTCACCGGCACGCTGGTGTACAACCCGCGCGACGGCTCGTTCTCCGCGAAACGGGGGCCGCTGTTCGCGAACCTCGTGCTCGCCGACGAGATCAACCGCGCGCCGGCCAAGGTCCAGTCGGCGCTGCTCGAGGCGATGCAGGAGAAGCAGGTGACACTCGGCGACGCGAGCCACGCGCTCGAGGAGCCGTTCCTCGTGCTCGCGACCCAGAACCCGATCGAGCAGGAGGGCACCTACCCGCTGCCCGAGGCCCAGAGCGACCGCTTCATGCTCAAGGTCAAGGTGGGCTACCCGTCGCGGGCGGAGGAGAAGGAGATCCTGAAGCGCGTCGGGCTCGCGAAGCTGCCGGACCTGAAACCGCAGGCCTCCCGCGACGACGTGATGAAGGCGCGGGCGGCGCTCGCCGAGGTGTACGTCGACGAGAAGATCCAGGACTACGTGCTCGATCTCGTGACGGCGACGCGGAAGCCGCGTGAGGCGGGGCTCGATCTCGAGACGCTCGTGTCGTTCGGCGCGAGCCCGCGGGCCACGCTGTTCCTCGTGCGCGGCGCCCAGGCGATCGCGCTGCTGGACGGCCGCGCCTTCGTGGTGCCCGAGGACGTGAAGCAGATCGCGCTCGACGTGCTGCGCCACCGGATCCACGTGTCCTACGAGGCCGAGGCCGAGGGCATCGACGGCGAGGAGATCGCGCGCCGGCTGCTGGAGCAGGTCCGCGTTCCCTGATGGAGACCCAGGACCTGCTGCGCCGGGTTCGCCGGCTCGAGATCCGGAGCCGGCACCTGGTCGACGACCTGTTCGCCGGCCGCTCGTCGAGCGTCTTCAAGGGACGCGGCGTCGAGTTCGAGGAGGTGCGGCCCTACGTCCCCGGTGACGAGGTGCGCGACATCGACTGGAACGTGACGGCGCGCCTCGGGGCGCCGTACATCAAGCGTTTCGTCGAGGAGCGCGAGCTCACGGTGATGGTGCTGGTGGACGTGTCGGCGTCGATGCGCTTCGGCACCCAGGGCAGCGAGAAGCGCGAGTTGGCGGCCGAGCTGACGGCCCTGCTCGGCTTCGCCGCGATCAGCAACAACGACCGCGTGGGCCTCGTGCTCGCGAGCGACCGGGTCGAGCACTTCGTGCCGCCCGGGCGCGGACGCACGCACCTGCTGCGGATGCTGCGGGACGTCCTCGGGGCGCGCGTCGAAGGCCGCGAGACGCGGCTGGGCGAGGCGGCGCGGTTCCTGGCGCGCACGACGCGCCGCCGGAGCCTGGTGTTCTGGATCTCGGACTTCGAGGAGACGCCGGACGTGCGCGCGTGGCGCAGTCTCGGCCGCCGCCACGAGCTGACCGCGCTCGTGCTGCGTGATCCGCGCGACGAGCGCCTGCCGGACGTCGGCTGGGTCACGTTCGAGGACCTGGAGCGCGGCGTGCGGCGCCGCGTCAACACGTCCAGCCGGCGCGTGCGCGACGCCTACGCGAAGGACGCCGCCGAGCGCGTCGCCCTGCGCGTCGCGGCGCTGCGCGAGGCGCGCGTGCCGGCGCTGGAGATCGACACGTCGCGGTCCTACCTGCCCGTGCTCATCGAATACTTCTCGTCGCGCCGCGCGCGGGGCCGCGCGTGAGAGCAGCGTTCCGGATCGGGGTGGCGGCGCTGGCGATGGGTGCCGCCGTGACGTCTGCGGGCGCCGGTTTCGCCGCGGCCGACATCCGGTGCCGCGCGTCGGTGCAGCCCGGCTCCGTTCACCTAGGCGAGCCGGCGCGCTATCGCGGCTCGGTGGTCTATCGCCGCGGCGAGCTGACCCGGCCGCGATGGGTGCCGCCCGACTCCGCGGGGAGCCTGGCCTGGGGGCCGATCGTCGCGCGCCTCGGCCGGGGAGCCTCCGGCATCGACACGCTGCGCATCGAAACCACGGTTCAGGCGTTCGCGCTCGGCGACGTGCCGGTGCCCGGTGTCGTGTTCGTCGACGAGGGCGTGGCGCCGCCCGCCGTGCGGCACCTCCCGGTGACCACCCTGCACGTGATGTCGGTGCTCACGGCCGCGGACAGCAACGCCGACCTGCGAGGCGTCCGGGGCCCGCTCGCCGCACCGTGGTGGGAGCGAGTGCCCTGGGCCTGGGTGCTCGCGGGACTCCTCGTCGCGGCGGCGATCGTGTGGATCGTGCGCAGGCTGCGCCGCCGCGGCCGGCCCGTGCCGACGCCGGTCGCGGTCCCCGCGGCCGACGCCGCCACGATCGCGCTCCGCCGTCTCGCCGAGCTCCGCACGCGCCGGCTGCCCGAGCAGGACGCCTATGGTGCTCACGCGCTCGAGTTGACGGCGATCCTGCGCCGCTTCCTCGAGTCGACCGCCGTCGCCCCGCGCCCGGGCCAGACCACGACCGAGCTCGCGGCATGGCTGCCGGAGACGTCGCTCGCGGCCGGCGACGCCGAGCAGGTCACGCGGCTGCTACGCGGCTGGGACGCGCTCAAGTTCGCGCGCGGGACGTCGAACCCCGTGCTGGCGCACCAGTCCGAGGCGGCCGTCGAGGCATTCGTGCGCGCGCATTCGAACTCGGCCCCGCCCGCGCGGAAGGAGGCGGCCTAGATGCGGCTCGAATGGCCCTGGATGCTGATGCTGCTCGCCGTGGTCCCGGCACTCGCATGGTGGGGCCGGCGCCCCGCGATGCGCCGCGCGGGGGTGCTGTGGGGGCACGCGTCGGCGGCGTGGCGGAGGCACTCGGGTCTGTCGCTCGCGGCACTCGACGCGTTGCCGTGGATCGCCCTGGTGATCGTGTTCGTCGCGCTCGCGCGGCCGCAGCAGGGCCTGCGGCTCAGCGAGACCGAGTCGCGGGGCGTCGACATCATGCTGGCGATCGACATCTCGCCGAGCATGGCGGCCCAGGACTTCCAGCCCGAGAACCGACTCGGCGTGGCCAAATCGACGGCGAGCGCGTTCGTTCGCCAGCGCACGCACGACCGCGTGGGGCTCGTCGGCTTCGCCGCGACGGCGTTCAGCCAGTGCCCGCTGACGCTCGATCACGACGCGCTCGACGAGCTGCTCCAGGGGCTCGACTTCGGGCTCGCCGAGGACGGCACGGCGATCGGGATGGGCCTCGCGACCGCCGTCGCGGGACTGCGGTCGAGCCGGACGCCGAGCAAGGTGGTCGTGCTGCTCACCGACGGCCAGAACAACCGCGGCTCGATCGATCCGCTGACCGGCGCCGATCTCGCGCGCGCCTACGGCATCAAGGTGTACACCGTGCTCGTCGGCAAGGGCGGCGTGGTGCCCGTGCCGGTCGACGATCCCGTGAACGGCAGCCGCGTCGAGATGGTGCGCATGGACGTCGACGAGGGCACGCTGAGGGAGATCGCCAAGCGAACCGGCGGCCACTTCTATCGCGCCACGGACCCGGCCGCGTTGACGGGCATCTATTCTGTCATCGACCGGCTCGAGCGCGCGCCGATCAAGTCGGTGAGCTATCGCGAGTACCTGGAGCTGGGACCGGCGTTGCTCGGGCTCGCGGGCTTGCTGCTCGCGATCGCGAGCCTCGGCGGCGCGACCTGGGGACGGCGGCTGCCGTGACCCGGCGCGAACGCCCCGGGTCGGCGGGAGGACCCTCGTGAGTTTCTCGGACCCGCGCTGGCTGTGGGCATTGTGGGCACTCCCCGTGCTCGCCGTGCTCGAGGCGTGGGCGCTGCGGGGCATGGGAGCCCGCGTGCGCGCGCTGGTCGGCGATCGTGCGCCGCACCCGCTGCTCGCCCAGCGCGATCCGCGGGCGGGCTGGATCGGCGCAGCGCTGCGTCTCGCGGCACTCGCGTGCGTGCTGTTCGGCGCGGCGGGCCCCGAGTGGGGGCGCGAGATGGTGCGCCGCGGCAGCAGCGGCTCGGACGTGGTGCTCGTCATCGACGTGTCGACGAGCATGGATGCTCGCGACGTGCCGCCGAGCCGCATCGACGAGGCCCGCCGCGAGGCGCTCGCCGTGCTCGACCGGCTGCAGGGCAGCCGCGTGGCCGTCGTCGCGTTCGCCGGCGACGCGGTGCGGTTGTGCCCGCTCACGCTCGATCTGCCGGCCGCGCGGCTGGTGGTCGAGTCGCTGTCGACGGGCGCCCTGAGCACGCCGGGCACCGATCTCGGCAAGGGGCTGCGCCTCGCGCGGCAGGTCGTGCCGTCGGGGCGCCGCGATGAGCAGGCCATCGTGCTGTGGACCGATGGCGAGGATCTCGAAGCGGGCGCTCGCAGCGAGATCGACGCGCTCACCCGCAGCGGTGTGCGCGTGTTCGCGGTGGGGGTCGGCACGCGTGACGGCGACGTGATCCCGCTGCTGGATCCGGATGGTCACGTGAGCGACATCAAGCGCGACGAGAAGGGGACGGCCGTGCGCAGCCGGCTCGACGAGAACCTGCTGCGCACGCTGTCGCAGCGCACGCGCGGTGCCTACTTCTCGGCCGACCGCCCGGGCGGTGAGCTCGGGCGGCTGCTGGGTGCGGTGACCGGCCTCGCGCGCGCCGGCCGCACGCAGCGACTGTCCGAGCGGCCGGTGCCGCGCTTTCCGCTGTTCGCGGCACTCGCGGCGTTCCTGTTGCTCGTCGATCGGGTGCGCCGGCGCCGGCCGAAGTCGCGGCGCGAGACTGGACCCGAGCTGCATTCCGAGCGCACCGCCGCGGCCGCCATGCTGGCGCTCGCGCTGCTCGTCCCGGCGCGCGCCGCCGCGCAGAGCGGCTGGGAACGCGGCAACCGGGCGTTCGCGAAGTCGCGGTACGCCGAAGCGGATTCGCTGTACGCGAAGCGGCTCGCGCGCGGCGGTCCGGCGGCGCTTCGCGTGAACCGCGCCACGGTCCATGCGCTCGCCGGGCACGCCGACGAGGCCGAGCGGGATCTCGAGCGGCTGGCGAACGATCCGTCGCGCGCGGGTGCGGCCGCGGGTTACAACCTCGGCACGATCCGGGCCGAGCGACGCAACGACGACGGGGCCCTCGAGGCGCTGCGACGCGCGATCGAGCGCGATCCGCGTGACGCCGACGCGCGCTGGAACTACGAGGTCGTCCTCGCGCGGCAGCGCAACGACCAGGATCCGAAGCAGCCGCCGAAGCAGGGCGGCGGGGGTGGTGGAGGGGCGCCCCAGCCGAGCCCGTCGCAACCCCGGCCGCAGCCGTCCGCGACCGCGCCGTCGCCGTCGCCGTCGAATGCCCCGCGGACACCGGCGCCGGGGCAGGCCTCGGGCATGACGAAGGAGCAGGCCGACCGGCTGCTCAACGCGCTGCAGGAGATGGCGCGCACCGAACAGCAGCGTCACCGTTCGAGTCACGCGGTGCAGACGCCGCGGAGCCGGGACTGGTGAGCGCGCGCGCCGGTCTCCGCCGGTGGGCCCACGCCGCCCGTCTCGCCGTGCTCGCCGCGCGCGTCGTGCTCGCGCTCGCCACGCGAGGGGTGTTCGCGCTCGCTCTGCTCGTAGCGCTCGCGATCACGTGCGCGCGTCCGGCGGAGGCCGAGGTGTCGCTGCAGGCCCAGCTCCAGAGCTCGCGCATCGCGCTCGGCGAGACGGCCGTCCTCGACGTCGTGGTCGACGGCGGGAGCGGTGACGTGAGCGAGCCGGTCATCGAGCTGCCCGACGGGGTGGAACGACTCGGCGTCAGCCGCTCGCAGAGCTTCTCGTGGATGAACGGACGCACGGCGACGCGCACGCGCTTCCAGGTCGAGCTGGGCGCCAATCGCGAGGGCCGCTTCACGATCGGCCCGATCCGCGTGCGCGTCGTGGCGCAGTGGTACGAAAGCTCGAGCGTCATCCTCGTCGTCGCCGCGACGCGCGAGTCGACGCCCGGCGGCGGCAGCGGGCGCCTGGCGCAGCTGCTCGTCGACGTGACGCCGCGCGAACCGCACGTCGGCGAGCCGACGATCCTTCGCGTGCGGCTCGTCCAGCGGGCGCCGCTCGCCGAGGATCCCGACTACACACCGCCGGCCACACCCGGGTTCTGGTCCGAGAAGAGCACCGCGCCGACGTCCTACTATGCCGACCAGGGCGGCACACGCGTGCTCGTCACCGAGACCCGCACGCGACTCTACCCGCTGGCGGCCGGGGTGGCGCACATCGGTGAGGCGGCCGCGGTGCTGACGCTCTCGCTGCCGGCCACGTCGGGCGGGCCGCTGGACTGGGTCACGGGCGGCGGCATGCACCGCCAGGTCGCGGTGCGGAGCGCGCCGATCAACGTCGCGGTTCGCGCGCTGCCGGCTCGCGCGCCGAACGGATTCGAGGGTGCCGTCGGACGCTACACCGCGGCGTGGAGCGCCGACCGGCGGCAGACCACCCTCGACGTTCCGGTCACCGCGTGGCTCGACGTCCGCGGCACGGGCAACCTGCCGCTGCTGCGGACGCCGTCGCTCGCGTCGATCGATGCCGACGTGTTCTCGAGTTCCATCCAGGACAGCCTCGCCCCGCCCGGTGCCATCGCAGACGGCCGCCGCCGGTTCCAGTGGACCGTGTTGCCGCGGCGGGTCGGCACGTTGCGGCTCGAGCCGCCCGACGTGGTGTGGTTCGATCACACGACCGGGCGCTTCGAGCGGCTCCAGGCCGAGCCGATCGACATCGAGGTCGGGCCGCCGCTCCACGGATCGAGCCGCGCCGGCACCGCGTGGCCGGCCGTGTTCGCGTCGCATCCCGTCGATCCGGGCGCCCGGGCCGCATCGCCGGGGCTGCTCGCCCTGGCGGGGATCGGACTCGGGCTCGGCATCCGCGGCGCGCGCGCCGCGCGCGCGCCCAAGGCGGGGCGCGCCGCGCCGTCGGGATGGCTCCAGGGACTCAAGGCCACGCACGGCGCGGCCTTCTGGGCCGCCGCCGCACGCGCGTGCGACGAGCTCGCGGCGCGCGGCGAGGACGTGTCGGCGTGGCGCAACGAGGTCGAGAAGGCGCGCTTCAGCGGCTCGAACCTCGGCGAGGAGGCCCTCAGGCGCCAGCTCGTGGATCGCGTCCAGGCGACCGCGCCCACGATGCGCTCCTCGGCGCCCGCGTGGGCGCGCGCGATCGCGGCACTCGTCGCCGGGCTCGCGCTGCTCGTGCTCGGCCTGCCGCGGCCCGGCCCCGGAACGGCGACGCAGCAGTCGCTGCGCGCCGATCGCGCGGCGTCCGCCGGCGAGTTGGAGGCGGCCTCCCGCGGCTGGCGGGCGCTGTGGCGCTCGGGTTCGCGCGCGCCGGGTCTCGCCGCCCGGCTCGCGTGGCTGAGCGAGCGCACCGGGGACGTCGCGAACGCGTCGGCCTGGGTGCTTCGCGGCGACCGCGGCGAGCCGCGCGATCCGTCGCTGAGCTGGGTGATCGCGAACGTGCGCGACGCGGGAGGGCTCGCCGGTTACGCGAAGCCGCGGCTGCCTGTCCGCTCGCTCGAGTGGGGCGGGGCCGCGTTGATCGTGGCGCTGGGGCTCGGCTTCGCCACAAGACGGTTCGCGATCGCGCTGGCGCTCGCGGCCCTCGCCGTGGCGGCGGCGCCGTCGATCGACGCCTGGCGGGCGGCGCGGACGACGCGCGCGGTCGTCCGCGTGCCCGTCATGCTGCTCGGCGAGTCGGTGGAGCTGGTGGCCGGGCAGATCGTGTCCATGCGCGGCGGGGAGGGCGGCCGCGTCCGGGTCGAGGTGGGGTCCGGTATCGGCGGCACGGTCCCGGCATCCGCGCTCATCGCCGGGGACGGGACGCCGTGAGGACGCTGCTGCTCGTGCTGTCCCTGCTCGCGCCGATCGAGGCCGTGGATCACGCCGTCCAGGGATGGGTGCAGGCGCACCGGACGCCGCTGCTCGAAACGCCGATGAACACGGCGACGCGGATCGGCACGCCGATCGTGGTGCTGAGCGCCTTGCTCGCCGTGGCGCTCGTTGTCCCCGCCGAGGGCGTGCCGCTGGGGCGCGTGGCCGTGGTGGCGCTCGCGCCGACGAATCTCGTGGTCGAGGTCACGAAGTATTTCGCCTGGCGGACGCGCCCCGACGGCGACCGCAATCGCCGGAACAGTTCGTTTCCCTCGAGCCACAGCGCGAACGCGTTCTGCCTCGCCGCGATCCTCGCGCGGCGCTGGCGTCGCTGGGCCGTGCCGATCTGGTTCGCCGCCGCCGTCATCGCCGCCTCGCGGACGTACCTGAACCGGCATTTCGCGAGCGACGTGCTCGCCGGGTTGTTGCTCGGGGTCGTCTGCGCGGCGTGGAGCATGCGGTGGTTCCGCTGGCCGCGTGCATCTCGCGGAGTGGCAAGGACCTGAGCCCGCCCGGCAACATTGCTCGCTGCACAATCGACGGGGTTCTGCTAGCGTGAGGGCTTGAGGAGGTACCATCGCCGATGACGACGCTGATCGGCCCTTCGGTGCTCGACCCCTCGCTCTGCATCTCGGATCTCAAGACCAAACGCCGGGCTTCGGTGATTCACGAGCTCGTCGCGCGTGCGCATGCCGCGGGCGGAGTTCGGAACGTCGATGCGCTGTGCGAGACCCTGGCGCTGCGCGAACGATGGTTCGGCACCGGCGTGGGCAAGGGAGTCGCCGTCCCACACGCGCGCTCCATCGCGGTCATCGAACCGCGCCTGGTGATCGGGCGTTCGCGACGGGGCATCGATTGGGACGCGCCCGACGGACTCGCCGTCCAGCTCGTCCTGCTCGTGCTGTCGCCCGCCGAGGCGAGCGAGGACGCGCACATCGATCGCGTGGCACGCGCGACGACGCTCACGCGACTCCATCGCAACCGCGCCCGCCTGATCGAGGCCGCCGACGCCGGCGCCGTCGCCGACCTGCTCGCCGCGACCACGTCATGACTCCGCCGGCCTCCGCGACGACGCAGGAGACGCTGCTCGAGCTCCAGGACGTGGATCTCATCCGCGCCGAGATCGAGCCGCGCGCGGCGGCCCGGCTGCGCAAGCTCGGGTTCCAGCTGCCAGAAGCCGGCACGGTGGACAAGCACCGGGCGCGGCTGCTCGCGAGCCTCGATCGCCGCTGGCTCCTGCACTACGAGCGGGCCCAGTCGCGCTACGGGCGCGGCGTCACGTCGGTGCGGGCGCGGGTGTGCCAGGGCTGCTTCATCACGCTGCCGACGTCGGCGGCCCCGTCGGGGGACGAGCCACTGACGACGTGCGAGTCCTGCGGCCGAATCCTCTACTGGCGATAGGCGACCCTGGCTCTGAGACGCCCCGGGCCGCGTTGGGCCCATTCCGCCCACTCCGCTATGCTGGTGGCCGTCGACCGGGCCCCGCCGCGATCCGACCGGAACAGGAGCACCTTCCAACCTCATGCCGAAGCACCGCTGGACCGTGGCACCCCTCGTGTTCGCATGGCTCGCGGGGGCGGGCTGCACGACCCTCCGTGAAATTCCACGCAGTGAATACGCGGCACGTCCCGAGCGCGAGCACGTCCGCGTCTCGACGCGCGACGGCCTGGTCTACGACTTCGACTATGCGCGGGTCGCGAACGACACGCTCGTCGGCTATCGCGAGCGCGACACGAGCGGGCCGGTGAGCGACATCGCGACGCTCGCGATCCCGCTCGCCGACATCGAGCGGCTGTCCCGGCACGGCCTGGACTGGTATCGCACGGGCCTCGTCGGCGGCGGCGTGATCGCGGCGGTCCTCGCGGCCGGCGTGAGTCGCAACAACGGCGCCGGCGACGGCGGCGGGACGCCGGGCGGTCCGCGCGGCGTGCCGGGCGAGAATTAGTCGAGCAGGGCGGCGGTGATCGCCGTCGCGGCGACGCCGCCGATCACGTCGGCGAGCAGGTCCACGATGTCGAAGCCCTGGCGCGGAATGTCGTAGAGTTCCTTCGCGACGCCGCACGCGATGCTGCCCGCCGCCGCACCCGCCGAACGATGGCTGATCAGGCCCGCGCCGAGTCCCACGGTGAGGGCCAGCGAGACGTGATGGAGCCGGTCGGGACGCGCGAGGCCGAGTTGCCAGGCGCGGGCGCCGCGGTCGGGTAGCCCGGGCCGCCCGACCGGCGCGCGGATGGCGGCGGAATCCGCGTGCGCTGAGGATGCAACTGGCGCCAAGGATTCCGCTGGCGCCGAGACGGCGGCGGAATCGGCGGGCGCGCGATCGGTGTCCGCCTGGGCCGCCGCCGGCATCACGACGCACGCGAATGCCGTCACCATCACGAATGCGAGACCCGCGCGACCTGCC
This sequence comes from Candidatus Eiseniibacteriota bacterium, assembly GCA_031364505.1. Taxonomy (GTDB): domain Bacteria; phylum Eisenbacteria; class RBG-16-71-46; order RBG-16-71-46; family RBG-16-71-46; genus JANLWK01. The sequence continues at coordinate 42,120 of JANLWK010000242.1, forward strand.
GACATGAACGACGCCTCCACTTCGAATTCCAGCCGATGGGCGCCGCTGCGCGCCTGGCTCGATCGCCTGCGTGCCCGCCGCGGAGAATCGCCCGAGGCGTTCGACGCGCGATCGCGAGCGCAGGCCATCGAGCGCCTCCGCGCGTTCGCCTGGGCCCCCGGCGTCCGCCGCGTGCTCGAGACGCTCGCGACGGGCGGGCACGCAGCATACCTCGTCGGCGGGAGCGTGCGCGACGCCGTGCTCGGACGCGAGCCGGGCCCGTTCTTCGACGTGGCGACGAGCCTGCGCCCGGACGATGTGATCGCCCGGTTCCCGCGCGTCGAGCCGATCGGGCTCCGTCACGGCACCGTGCTGATCCTCGAGTCCGACGTGCGCGTCGAGTGCACCACGTTCCGCCGCGAGGGCGCCTACGCGGACGCGCGGCATCCCGACGACGTGGCGTTCACCGACCGCATCGAGGAGGACCTCGCGCGGCGCGACTTCACGGTGAACGCCATGGCGTGGGACCCGCGCTCGGATACCTTCGTCGATCCGTTCGGGGGTGCTGCCGATCTCGCGCGGCGCTCGCTCGCCGCCGTCGGCGACCCGCGAGCGCGGTTTCGCGAGGACGCCCTGCGCCCGCTGCGCGCCGCGAGGCTGTCGGCGACGCTCGAGTTCGATCTCGAGTCCGGCACGGAGGCGGCGCTGTCCGCCGTCGTCGACCGCGTGCCGCTGCTCGCGATGGAGCGCGTGCGCGAGGAGTGGGTGAAGCTCCTCGGCGCCCCGCGGCCGTCGGTCGGAATCGACGCGCTGTTCCACGCCGGCCTGCTCGAGGTGTGGATGCCCGAGCTCGCCCGCTGCGCCGGCGTGCCGCAGAATCGCTGGCACCTCCACGACGTGTACGAGCACAGCCTGCAGACCTGTGACGCGGCGCCGGCCGGCAAGCCGCGCGTGCGCTGGGCGGCGCTGCTCCACGACATCGGCAAGCCGGCGACCCGCGCGAATCCAGGCCCCGACGCCACGTTCTACGGCCATGCCGAGCTCGGCGCGAGCCTCGCCGATGCGCTGCTCGAGCGATTCCGCATGCCGAACGACGAGCGCGCCGCGATCGTTCACCTGATCCGCGAGCACATGTTCGACTACCGGCGCGAATGGACCGACGCGGCGTTGCGGCGCTTCATCCGGCGCGTGGGCATCGACGCCGTCGCCGACCTGTTCGACCTCCGGCTCGCCGACGTCGTCGGCAGCGGCAGAGCGGCGGGCTTTCCGGCGGGGCTCGACGAGATGCGCGAGCGCATCGACCGCCTGCTCGATTCGCAGCAGGTGCTGAGCGTGCGACACCTGGCGCTGAGCGGCGAGGACGTCATGCGCGAGCTCGGCATCGGGCCCGGTCCGCGCGTCGGCGCGGCGCTCGACGCGCTGCTCGAACTCGTGCTCGACGCACCGGAATCGAACCGGCCCGACGTGCTGCGGAACGCGCTTCACGCATGGGATTCGGCGCGTGGAGACGCGGCGCCGAAGGCTTGACACTGTCTCGACACGGACCGTATCGTCGGGCCTCGCCTATGCCCTCACCCAGCCTGTCCATGCCCGCCCACAAGGCGCACGCGCCCATCAGCCTGACCGACGTCCAGCGCCCGGTACGCGCGGACCTGGAACAGGTTCAGAAGCACCTCAAGGCGTCCTTCCAGACCCCGATCCCGATCCTGAACCAGGTCGGCGGCTACGTTCTGGCCACCCGGGGCAAGAAGTTCCGGCCCACGCTGCTGCTGCTGGTCGCGCGGCTGCGCGGCGCGCTGGACGAGCCCGCGCTCATCTGCGCCACGGTGGTCGAGATGGTCCACGCGGCCGCCCTGATCCACGACGACTCCGTCGACAAGAGCGACCTGAGGCGTGGACGCCCGACCGTGAACGGGCTGTGGACGAACGAGATGGCGATCATCATGGGCGACTACCTGTACGCCCAGTCGATGGCCCTGCTCGTGCGCCACAAACTCGAGGTGGCGATGGATGTGCTGTCGCGCGTGGTGGCGGAGATGTCGTGCGGCGAGGCGCTGGAGTTCCAGTACGCCTACGACCTCGACGTGTCGCAGGAGCAGTACGAGGAGCTGATCCAGTACAAGACCGGCTCGCTGATCGGCGCGGCCACCGAGATCGGCGCGGCCGGCGACGCGACGCCGCAGGGCCTCGCGCGGCGGGAGCACTACCGCCGGTTCGGTGACTCGCTCGGCGTGGCGTTCCAGATCGTCGACGATCTGCTCGACTATCTCGGCTCGCGCAAGGTCACGGGTAAGCCCACCGGCTCGGATCTCGCCGAGGGCAAGGTGACGCTGCCGCTCATCGCCGCCCTGCGGAACGCGACCGAAGCCGATCGCCGGGTGCTCAAGCGTCTGGCGCTGCGCAAGCGCTGGACACCGGGGCAGTGGACGCAGCTGCTCGACCTGGTGGAGAAGTGCGGCGGATTCGATTCCGCCCGCGCCCGCGCCTTCGAGCTGGCCGAGGAGGCCCGCCGGCTCGCCGCCTCGGGGCCCGGCCTCGATGCCGCCGCGCGCGGCAGCCGGCCGAATCGAGCGATCACGGCGGCGCGCGCCCCGCGGCGCGCGCTCGACCACGCGGTCGACTATGCCGTCCTTCGAGAGTCCTGATCCCCGAGTGACCTCGATCCGCAAGTCGTCTCCGGCCGAGGCTCCCGCACGTCGTCCCGCGGCCCCCGTTGCGCGCGACGCGCTGCAGCTCGCCGCCGAGACCGCCATGGCCAAGAAGGCGACGGATCCCGTGGCACTCGACCTGCGGGATCTCGAGGGACGCGCCTGCGACTATTTCCTCATCGTGTCGGCCTCGAACGAGATCCAGGTCAAGGCGATCGCCGAGGCGATCGAGGACCGGTTGCGCGAACGCGGCGTGCGGCCGTGGCACGTCGAGGGACTCGAGGGGCGGCGCTGGGTGCTGCTCGACTACGTGGAATTCGTCGTGCACGTGTTTCACGACAAGACCCGTGAGTACTACATGCTCGACCGGCTGTGGGGCGATGCGAGGAGCGTGGATCTTGGTCTGGACGGAGCTGACTGAGGCGATCGCGGCGGCGCTCCAGGCCGCCGGCGTCCATTCGCCCGAGCGACTCTCCCGGCTCGAACTCGCGATCCCGCGCGATCCCTCGCACGGCGACTGGACGACGAACCTGGCGCTCGTGCTGGCGAAGGACCTGGGCCGGAAGCCGCGCGAGATCGCCGAGTCGCTGGCGCGCGAGATCGCGGCGCATCCGGGCATCTTCGCGCCCCCCGAGGTCGCGGGGCCGGGCTTCCTCAACTTCCGTTACGCCGACGCCTTCGTCGACGCGCTGCCCGCACGCATCGCGGGCGAGGGGGACGCGTTCGGCCGATCCTCGGCCGGCGCGGGTGACAGCGTGCTCGTCGAGTACGTCAGCGCCAACCCGACGGGACCGCTCAACATCGTGAGCGCGCGCGCCGCGGCAGTGGGCGCCTCGCTGGTGCGCCTGCTCGACGCCACGGGACACCGAGCCGAGGGCGAGTTCTACGTCAACGACGCGGGCAACCAGGTCGACCTGCTCGGGGCCTCGGTCGCGGCGCGGTTCGCCGAGACGCAGGGTCGCGCCCGCGCCATGCCGGAGGCGGGCTACCAGGGCGGCTACATTCGCGACGTGGCGGCGGCCCTGGACGCGCGGGACGCGGCGGTGGCGCTCGAGGCCGACGACGGCACGGGGTGGTTTCGCGCCCAGGCGCTCGAGCGCATGCTCGAGAGCCAGCGCCGCGACCTGGACGCCTACGGCGCGGAATTCGCGCGCTGGTTCCGCGAGTCCACGCTCCACGCCTCGGGTGCGGTGGCCGGCACGCTGCGCGAGCTCGAGGCGCGCGGCGTCACGTACCAGGGCATCCACCCGGAGTCCGGCTACGAACGCCCCGAGGATGCGCGCGCCGTGGCGGAGGGCGAGCAGCCGGCGACGTGGCTCCGGGCCTCGGCGTTCGGCGACTCGCAGGACCGCGTCATCGTGCGCGGGAACGGCACGCCGACCTACCTGCTGCCCGACATCGCCTATCATCGCGACAAGCGCGCGCGCGGCTTCCGCCACGCGATCGACCTGTGGGGGCCCGACCATCACGCCTACGTCCGCACGATGCAGGCGGCGCTCGCCGCGCTGGGGCTCGAACCCGACGCGCTCCAGGTGCTCATCGTCCAGCAGGTGAATCTGGTGTCCGGCGGCCAGCCGGTGAAGATGAGCAAGCGTGCCGGAGAGTTCATCACGCTGCGCGAACTGATGGACGACGTCGGCGCCGACTGCGCCAAGTTCTTCTTCCTGATGCGCTCGACCAGCGCGCACCTCGACTTCGATCTCGACCTCGCGCGCCGCCAGAACGACGAGAACCCGGCGTACTACGTGCAGTACGCCCACGCGCGCATCGCGTCCATTCTGCGCTACGCGGCCGAACGCGGCGTCACGCCGGACGCGGCGTCGACGGCGCGCTTCGAGGCTCCGGAGGAGCGGGCGCTGATCCGGAAGCTCGCGGCGTTCCCCGAGATCGTGCGCGGCGCCGCCGCGGCGCGCGAGCCGCACCGGGTGCCGACGTACCTGATGGAGGCGGCCGCGGTGTTCCACCGCTTCTACCACGCGTGCCGCGTCGTGTCGGACGACGCGGCACGCACGCGTGACCGGCTGCTGCTGTGCGAGGCGTGCCGTGTCGTGATCCGGAACGGGCTCGCGCTGATGGGCGTGTCGGCGCCCGAGCGCATGGACCGCGCCAGCGGGGAGGACGTCGCGTGAGCGCCCCGCATCAGTCCCCCGCGAGTCCGGCGGACATCCTCGTGGTGGGGTCGGTCGCGCTCGACTCGGTGCGCACGCCGTTCGGCGAGGTCGTCGACGCGCTGGGCGGTTCGGCGTCCTACTTCTCGCTGTCGGCCAGCCACTTCGCGCCCGTGCGGATGGTGGCCGTCGTGGGCGAGGACTTTCCCGATCACGCCCGCGAGCGCTTCACGTCGCGCGGGGTCGATCTCGGCGGGCTCGAGACGGCGGCGGGGCGGACGTTCCGCTGGCGCGGCGAGTACGCCATGGAACTCGGCCACGCGCACACGCTCGAGACCCAGCTCAACGTGTTCTCGACGTTCCACCCGAAGCTCGGCGAGGCGCACCGCCGCACGCCCTACGTGTTCCTCGCCAACATCGACCCCGACCTGCAGCTCGAAGTGTTGAGCCAGATGAAGAAGCCGCTGCTGTCGGTGTCGGACACCATGAACTACTGGATCGCGCGGAAACCCGACCGCGTGCTCGAGGTGTTGCGCGGGGTCGACGTGGCCCTGCTCAACGAGGAGGAGGCCCGGGCGTTGTCGGGCCAGACGCAGCTCGTGCGCGCCGCCGAGCACCTGCTCGACCAGGGCGCGCGCGCCGTGATCGTCAAGAAGGGCGAGCACGGGGCGCTGTACCAGTCGGCCGAGGAGCGCTTCATCACGCCCGCGTTCCCGGTCCGCGGGCTCACGGACCCCACGGGCGCGGGCGATTCGTTCGCGGGCGGGTTCATCGGCTGGCTCGCGCGGTCCGGCCGGCGCGACGGAAACGCGCTCCGACAGGCGCTCGCGCTCGGCGCCACGATGGCCTCCCTGGCGATCGAGGATTTCAGCCCGCGACGGCTCATCGAGACCCAATCCGCCGAAATCGGCGAGCGACTCGGCATCCTGCACGGCATGATGCACTTCGATCTCGTGGACCCGTTCGAGGAGCGCGTTCCGGGCTGATTCCCGCGGATTTACTGTGTTAGACTGGTGCGGTCGAATCACGCCGACGCATCAGGAGGCTCTCCCCCGTGGAATCCGCTCGCTCCCCCTGGATGTCTCAGGCTGAAACCGCCTTGCGCGCGCTTCGGGACGTCGAAAGCGCCGTGATCCAGGGCGAAGGTGACGAGATCCGCGAGGTGCACATCCTCTCGACCTCGACACGCCCGCCGAAGCAGATCGTCCGTGACGTCCAGACGCTGCTGCTCGCGCGCTTCCAGCGTGCCATCGACCACCGCGTCGTCTCGGTCGCGTTCACGGCGCCCGAGTCCGTCTCCGCGTCCCGCGCGCCGCGCGCCGCCGAGCCCGTGACCGGCGGCGGCGCCGCCGCCCCGTCCGCGGGGCGCGCGCCGGCGACCGAGGACCGCGTTCGGTTCGGATCCGCGAACCTGCTCGTCACGGGCCCGCGCATCCAGGCCCAGGTCGAGCTGCGATGGAAGGGCCTGCCCCGGATGGGGAGTGCCACCGGCCACGGCACGCGCGAGGGCGGGCACCGGCTGGTCGCCCAGGCGGTGCTGCACGCGGTTCAGGAATTCCTCGAGGAGGACGTGGCTTTGGCGTTGGAAGGACTGGAGTTCGCCAAGTTGGGCGCCCGTGACGTGGCCCTCGTCGGCGTCCAGTTCGTGGCCCATCGCGAGCACAAGAGCCTTGTGGGCTGCTGCACCGTGGAGCAGGATGTGCCGCAGGCGGTGGCGCTCGCGACTCTGTCCGCCGTCAACCGGATCCTGGGTGGCCTGCCCACCCGCGAACCGACCGAATACGTCTTGAGACCGACATCGATATAGGAGGAAGCGAAGCGAGAATCCTCTCGGACAAGCGAAGCGGACCCACCGGAACACTAGTGCTGTGTCTCTGGAATCCGAGTTGAAGGAGGTGGGCTTCGTGGACCTCATCCTGGTTCTCGTGAATTTCTTCGGTAAGGCGGGCTGGTAAGCTTCGGCTTGCATCGATGTGATGGGCCCCCTTTGAAATCTCCGGGGGCGATGTCGGTCTCATCTTCTTCCACGTCCTGACGCGCAAGGGAATGCCCGGACGAATCCACCCAGCGGCACCCGGCTTGAGCATCCGCTCGCCGCGTGCCTTCGCCGTCTTCTACGCCGTCGTCGTCGTCGTCGCGGCGCTGCTGTTCTGGCGCGCGCTGCCCGCGGTCGCCGCGCCCCCGCTGTTCACGCTGCTCGTGGTGTGGGCGCTGATGCTCGCGAGCGAGGCGAATCCGATCGCGCTGCCGAGCGGCGGCTACGCCACGGCGAGCGCGGTGTTCGACCTGCCCAGCCTAGTCATCCTCGGACCGTTCTGGACGGCGATGCTGGACGTCGCGAGCACGCTGCTGATCCAGGGCGCGCTGCTGCGGAAGCCCCCCGTGAAGGTGGTGTTCAACCTCGCCTGCTTCGCGATCACGGACTTCGCCGCCGGCTACGCCTTCTCCGCCGCCGGCGGCAGGCTCGGACACGCCACGCTCGAGCACGACGGCCTGGCCCTGCTCGCCTGCGGCGGCGTCTACTTCCTCGCGAACTCGGCGCTGGTCTCCACCGTCATCGGGCTCACCGCGGGGCCGAACCCGTGGCGGATCTGGCAGCGCAACTTCCAGTCCGCGCTGCTCCATCACCTGTCGTTCATCGCGCTCGGCTCGCTCGTCGCCGTGACGTACTTCGGCGCCGGCCCGTGGGGCCTGGTGCTGTTCGCGATCCCGTTCCTCGTCGCGCGCCAGGCGTTCCGCGGCACCCTGGAGATCCGCGCCGACCTCAAGGACTTCGTGCGCGCGCTGACCGAGGTGCTCGACGAGATCGATCCCTACACGCGCCATCATTCGATGCGCGTCGCCGAGTACAGCGTGCGCCTCGCGCGAGCGCTCAAGCTGCCCGAGGCCGACGTCGAGGAGATCGAGTACGCGGCGCTGGTGCACGACCTGGGCAAGATCGGGCCGCAGCACCAGCGCATCGTCCAGACGCCGGGAGGGCTGTCGCCCGAGGACCAGCGCGTCATGCGGCAGCACCCGGCGTCGGGTGCGGCGATCGTGTCGCGCGTGCGTGCGCTGTCGCGCGCGGCCGGGTACGTGCGCAGCCACCACGAGCAGCCCGACGGGCGCGGTTACCCCGATGGCCTGCTCGGCGCGGACGTGCCGATCGGCGCGCACATCCTCAAGGTCTCGGACGCGTTCGACGCCATGACCTCGGACCGGCCGTACCGCCGGGCGCTGTCGCCGGCGACCGCGCTGTCGGAGATCCGTCGCGGGGCGGGCACCCAGTTCGACGGGCGCGTCGTCGAGTGCCTGCTGGGGCTCGATTGCTCGGGCAAATTCCCGCTGCTGCCGAGCCCGAGCCGCGAAGATCTCGAATTGCTCCGCGTCCGCCCGGCCCGCGCGCGGGCCTGATGCGCTACCGCGACGCTGGCGTGGACGTCCGGCGCTCGGACGCGTTGAAGCGCGACCTCGTCGCCGACGTGACCTCGACGTGGACGCCCGCCGTTCGCCGCATCGTCGGCGGTTTCGCCGGCGTCATGGAGTGGCCCGGTGGCGGCGGCCGGCTGGTCGCGGCGACGATGGACGGCGTCGGCACGAAGCTCCACCTGGCGCATGCCGCCGGCCGCCTCGCAGGGGCGGCGGCCGACCTCGTCTATCACGGCGCCGACGACCTGCTCGTCCACGGCGCCCGGCCCCTCGCGTTCCTGGACTACGTCGCCCAGGCGCGGCTGAACGCCGCGGTGGTCGCGGAGGTCGTGCGGGGCCTGAGCCGCGCGTGCCGCGAAACAGGTGCGGTCCTGCTCGGCGGCGAGACGGCCGAGATGCCGGACACCTACCTGCCGGGGGTGGTCGACGTCGCCGGCTGCATGATCGGCGTCGCGGACGAGGGTGCCCTGCTCGACGGCTCGCGGATCGTTCCCGGCGACACGCTGGTCGGGCTCGCCTCGGACGGACTCCACACGAATGGATTCTCGCTGGCCCGCCGCGTGCTGGAACATTCGGGGCTCGCCCTCGACGCGCCGCTGCCGGGAGGCGGGGGCGAGTCGGTGGCCGATGCCTTGCTGGCGCCGCACCGGTGGTACGGCCCCGCGCTCGAATCGGAGCTCGGTTCGGAGATCGGGGGCCGGCGCGTCCACGGGCTCGCGCATGTCACCGGCGGTGGCATCGCCGGCAACCTGGTGCGCGTGCTGCCGGACGGCTGCCGCGCGCGGGTCACGCCGCCCGATCCGGTTCCCGCGGTGTTCCGGTGGCTGTGCGAGGCAGGCGCGGTGCCCCTGGACGAGGCGCGGGACACGTTCAACCTGGGAGTCGGCATGATCGTCGCCTGCGCGCGCGAGTCGGCCGACGCCCTGCGGGCGGACGTCGCCGCGCGCGGCGTGTCCGCGTTCACGCTGGGCGACGTCGTCGCCGGCGAGCGCGGAGTGGAGTGGGTGTGAGTCGAATGGTCATGAGGAGCGGGGCCCCCGGACGTCGTGCGCACGGAGGAGACGATGGAGCGACGATTCACGGAGCGGCCCGTGCCGATCGCGGTGCCCGACCTGCTGGGGGATTCGCCGGAGTGGCAATCGCTGACCGATCTGCTGCCGCGCGTCGCGGCGAGTGATCTTCCGGTCCTGGTGCTGGGGGAGACGGGAAGCGGCAAGGAACTCGTCGCGCGCGCGCTTCACGCGCTGAGCGCCCGGCACGCTTCGGGTTTCGTGGCCCACAACTGCGGCGCCACGCCCGACAGCCTGATCGAGAGCGAGTTGTTCGGCCACGCGCGCGGGTCCTTCACCGGCGCCATCGCGGATCGCGAGGGGCTGTTCGACGCCGCCCACTGCGGCACGCTGTTCCTCGACGAGATCGGCGACGCGAGCCCGCTGCTCCAGATGAAGCTGTTGCGCGTGCTGCAGGAGGGCGAGGCGCGCCGCGTGGGCGAGACGCGGGTCCGCCGTGTCGACGTCCGCATCGTCTCGGCGACGCACCGCCCGCTCGACGAGGCCGTCGAGAACGGCCAGTTCCGCGCCGACCTGTACTACCGGCTGAACGCGGTGCGGGTCGTGCTGCCGGCGTTGCGCGAGCGCGGCCGGGACGTGCTCGTGCTGGCGCGGCACTTTCTGCACCGCGCGGCGGAACGCGTCGGCGTTCACGCGCCGGCGCTGAGCCGCGAAGTCGAGGACATCGTGCTCGGGCACACGTGGCCCGGCAACGTGCGCGAGCTGGCGAACGCCTGCGCCTACGCCGTGCGGGTGGCCGGCGCGCGCGGCCAGGTGCTCGCCGAGCACTGGCCGCGACCCACGCGCGCGTCGGGCGCCGGGCTCCGCGGGCTCCATGCCGAGACGCGGGCGCTCGAGGAGCGCCGGCTCGTGGAAACGCTCGAGCGCGTGCGCTGGAACAAGTCGCGCGCCGCGCGCTCACTGGGATTGTCGCGCCAGGGCCTGCTCAAGAAGCTCAGGCGCATGGGCCTGCACCCGCGCGCGTCCGAAGTCGTGGAGCTTGACGGTCCCGTGGACGCTGCTTAGATTGCGCGTCCTTGGCCGAGCGTGAAGGCCGCGCGATCCGCGCTCCTTCGGTCTCACGCAGCGCTCGGCCGGAATCCGGCGGCGGTCCCGCGCGTGGGCCGCCGCCGCTCGCGAGCGGATCGACGCGGAGCCAGGAGGTACCACGTGGCGCGGAAGGTGCTGGGGGTCGGGATCGTCGGCATCGGCGCCGTGGCGCAGGTCAGCCACATTCCCGCCCTGAAGAAGCTCGAGGCCGTCCAGATCGTGGCACTCGTCGACCGTGACCGCGAGAAGGCGTCCCGCGCCGCCCAGAAGTTCGGCGTGCCGCACGCGTACGGTCGCATCGAGGAGATGCTCGACCGCGACGACATCGATGTCGTCGACCTCTGCACGCCGAACTTCCTCCACGCGCCGATGGCGATCGCGGCACTCGAGTCGGGCAAGCACGTCATCTGCGAGCGGCCGCTCGCGCGGAGCGCCGAGGAGGCCGCCGCGATGGCGAAGGCCGCGAAGAAGGCCGACCGCCAGTTACTGTGCGCCGTGCAGCACCGCTTCGCGCCCGACGCCCAGTTGCTGCGGACGTTCGTCGCCAAGGGCGACATCGGCGAGATCTTCCACGCCAAGGCCGGCTGGCTCAGGCGCCGCACCGAGTGGGACTCGGACGAGTGGCGCCAGCAGAACCGCGCCTCGGGTGGCGGCGTCGTGCTCGACCTCGGCTTCCAGATGGTCGACCAGGCGCTGTGGACGCTCGGCAACCCGACGGTCGTGTCGGTGGCGGCGAGTGTCCATCGCAGCCGGAAGGGCGAGGTCGAGGACAGCGCCACCGCGTTCTTCCGGCTCGAGTCCGGTGCGGCGCTCACGCTCGAGGTCACGTGGGGGCTGCTGATGGAGAAGGACTTCGCCTACCTCAACCTGTTCGGGTCGGGGGGTGCGGCGCTGCTGAATCCGTTTCGCCTGCACAAGGGCATGCACGGCTCGCTCGTGAACGTGACGCCCGAGCCGGTGAGCCAGCGCAATCCGTACCGGGGAATGGTGGAGGCCCAGATGGCGCACTTCGCCGAGTGCCTGCGGAAGGGCACGCGCGCGATGGGCACGCCCGACGAGATCGTGCCGGTGATGGAGGTCCTCGACGCCATCTACCGATCCGCCGAGATCGGAAAGGAAGTCCGACTCGCCTGACCGCGCCCGGCACGCGCGCGCGCTGATCTCGGGTGCGCTGCTCGGGCTGGCGTTCCTGCCCGCGCCGCTCGGTTTCCTCGCCTGGTTCGCGCTCGTGCCATGGCTGTCCGAGCTGGACGGGCGCATCGCGGCGGGTGCCACGCTGCGCTCCGTGTTCGCATCGGGTTACGTCTTCGGCCTCGCGTTCTACCTGATTGGCATCCACTGGATGCTGAGCATGTCGAGCGTCGCGATCACGGTGCCGTGGCTCAAGTATCCCGCCTGGGCGATGTCCGGCGCCTATCTCGCGCTGTATCCCGGGGTCATCGCCGTGGGCGTCGCACTCGCCGTGCGTCGCGCCCGCGTCCCGTTCGCGTTCGCGTTCCCCGTCGTCTCGATCGTGGTCGAGGAATGGCGCGCCTCGGGCGAGCTGGGCTTCCCGTGGTTCCAGCCCGGTTACACGCAGCACGCCTACGCGCCCGTGCTGCAGCTCGCCTCGCTCGGCAGCGTCTCGCTCGTCACGCTGTGGCTGCTCGCCGTCAACGTTCTCATGTGGCGCGCATGGCGCCGGCGCGATCTCCGGTCGGCGGCGTTCGCCGCCGTGCTGCTCGCCTTCCCGTGGGCGTGGGGGAGTGCCGCGCTCCGGGCCGCACCGCGCGCGGCCGCCGGCCCCGCGGTCGGGCTGATCCAGGGCAATGTCTCGGGTGCCTACAAGTGGGCGGGGCATCACGAGCGCGAGATCCTCCGCACGTTCCTCGACCTGTCCGAGCGGGCGGCCGCCGACTCCATGGCGCCGGGCCTCGTGGTGTGGCCCGAGACGGCGACCGGGGGCTACCTGCGCAAGCAGCTGGCCCAGCTGCTCGACATCGTCGACTTCTCGGCGCGCCGTCACGTCACCGTGTTCAGCGGGTTTCCCGACTACGAGCTGGGACCCGATGGCGCGCCGCGCTACTTCAACGCGGCCGGCTCGCTGCCGCCGAGCCCTAAGGACCCCGCGATCTACGCCAAGCGCCACCTCGTTCCGTTCGGCGAGCGCATGCCGTTCGAGTGGCTGATCCCGGCGCTCGCGAAGGTCGAGCTCGGGCAGGCCGAGTGGACGCCGGGCCGCGAGAGCGCCCTGTTCTCGGGCGGCACCGGCCGCTTCGGGTGCCTGATCTGCTTCGAGGCGATCTTCCCGGAACTCGCGCGCGAAGACGTTCGCGCCGGTGCCACCTGGCTCGTGAACCTCACGAACGACGAGTGGTTCGGGCCGAGTGCGGCGCTCTACCAGCACGCGGCGATGGCGGTGTTCCGCTCGGCCGAGAACCACGTGCCGCTCGTGCGCGTCGCGAACACGGGACTGACGCTCGTCACCGACGCCTCGGGGCGCGTGATCGCGAAGGCGCCGGTGTGGAAGCCCGAGGTGCTGGTCGCGCGGCTGGCGCCACCCGGTCCCCGCACGCTGTTCACCCGCGTCGGCGACTGGCCGGGCATCGGTTGCGTCGTCCTCGCCGCGCTGATGGCGGCACTGGGGTTCGGGCGCGCGTTGACGTCGCGTCGGCGCGGCTCCTAACATGCGGGTTCGTCGCCCGCCGTCGTGAATGCCGCGCGGCACGCCTCCGACGGATCCTTGGGACCCTGCCCGTGACCCACGCTCGCGTCGCCATTCTCGGCGCCACCGGCCTCGTCGGCCGCACCATGCTCGCGCTGCTCGAGGAGCGCGGGTTCGGCGGGGACGATCCCGTGCTGCTCGCGAGCGAGCGGTCGGAGTCGCGCGTCATGACGTTCCGCGGCCGCCCCGTGCCGGTGCGCGCCGTGAGCGCGGATGGATTCGACGGCATCGACCTCGCGCTGTTCGGCAGCGCGAACGCCGTGAGCCAGCAATGGGCTCCGGTCGCGCAGGAGGCGGGGGCGGCGGTCGTCGACAACAGCAGCGCGTTCCGCTACGTCGATGCCGTTCCGCTGGTGGTGCCCGAGGTGAACGGCAGCCTGCTCGATGCGCGCCCGTCGCTCGTCGCGAACCCGAATTGTTCGACCATCGCCATCGCGCTGGCCCTGGCGCCGCTCGCGCGCGCCGCGGAACCTCAGCGCGTGGTCGTCTCGACCTACCAGTCCGTGTCGGGCGCGGGCGCGCAGGCGCTCGAGGAGCTGGAACAGGGGATCCGCCAGGGTCTCGAAGGCGATCCGCCGCAGCGTCCCGACGGCGGAGCCCCGTTCGCGTTCAACGTCGTGCCCCAGATCGACCGCTTCGAATCGAACGGCTATTCGCGCGAGGAGATGAAGGTCGTGTGGGAGACACGCAAGATCCTCGGCCTGCCGGACCTGCCCGTGACCGCCACGGCGGCGCGCGTGCCGGTGCGCATCGGGCACGCGGCGGCCATCAACGTCGTGTTCGACCGCGCGGTGAGTCCGGACGAGGCGCGCGGCCTGTGGAGCGCATTCCCGGGCCTGCGTGTGGTCGACGATCCCGCCGCCGGCGTATTCCCCACGCCGCTCGCCTCCGCGGGCATCGACGACGTGCTGGTCGGCCGCGCGCGCGCCGACGTATCGCACCCCCGCGGGCTCGACTTCTTCGTGGCGTCCGACAACCTGCGAAAAGGGGCGGCGCTCAACGCGGTGCAGATCGCCGAACATCTCGCCCGGGCGGGGGGCCTGGGCCGTCGATGACGGCGCCCCGGACCCTCGGCGGCGACGTCACGGGTCCGATCCTGCTGGGGTGCCTCGTCGGTTCGCTCGCGGGCGCCCACGCTCCGTTCGTCGCCGGTTGCGCCGCGGGTGCCGTGTTCGCGGCCTGGGGCTCGGGCGCCGGGGCTCCGTCGCGGGCATGGAGCGTCCGGCTCGCCGTGGCGTGCGCGATCGCGATCGCGCTGAACGCATGGCTCACCGTCGGCCAGCGCCTGCCGGGGCCGCTGCCCGTGACGCGCGAGGGGATCGCGGCCGGGCTGCTGCTCGCGGTGCGCCTGACGGGTGCCACGGTCGCGATCCACGGTCTCGCGGCGGCGTGGCCCGGTGAGCGCGCCGCGGACGAGCTGGCCTGGCGCGCGCGCCCGCTCCGCTGGATCGGGGTTCCGCTCGAGGCGTGCCGCGCGGTGATCGGGCTGGGCCTGCGCTTCGCGCCGATCGTGGCGCGCGAGGCCGGCCGCATCGCGAGGCTCCAGGACGCGCGCGCGGGCGGGCCGCCGCGCTCGCGCGCCGAGTGGCTGTCGCGCCGCAAGGCGGTGGCGGTGCCGTTCATGGTGTGCACGCTCGAGCGCGCCGAGCGGGTGGCGCTGGCGATGGAAGCGCGGCACTATCGCGTGCGCCCGATTCCGCGGCCGCCTCGCCGGCCCGCGGCCGAGCTCGCTGGCTGGACGCTGGTCGCCGTCGCGCTGCTGTGGCGGTTCTGAATGCGCACGCTGAGCCTCACGGTCGCGTATGATGGCACCCGGTTCCACGGCTGGCAGGTGCAGCCGGGAATCCGCACCGTTCAGGGCATCCTCGAGGAGGCGCTGAAGGACGTGATGAACGACGGCGAGATCCGGCTCGCGGGCGCGGGACGCACGGACACCGGGGTCCACGCGCGCGGGCAGGTCGCCTCCTTCACGACGTCGTCGACCCTGCCCGCCCGCGCCATCGCGCCGCTCGCCTCGCGCCGGCTGCCCGACGACGTGCGCGTGACGCACGCCCGGGACATGGACCCGGTGTTTCACGCCCGGCACTCCGCGACCGCCAGGCGCTACGCGTACCGGCTGTCGCGACGGCCGGATCTGCTGCTCGATCGCATCGCGTGGGCGGCGCCTCACGGCTTCGACGTGGCGCGACTCGACGACGCCACGCGCGGTCTCGAAGTCGAGGCGGATTTCTCGGCGTTCCAGACGCGTGGCAGCAGCGTCGTGCCGACGCGCTGCCGCGTGTCGCGGGCGCGCTGGAGCGCGCGCCGTGGCGGGGCGGTGCTCGACATCGTCGCCGACCACTTCCTGTATCACATGGTGCGCAACATCGCGGGCAGCGCGCTCGAGGTCGCACGCGCGCCCGACCCGCGCGGGGCCATGCTCGGCATCCTCGACTCGGGGCGGCGGCCGCATGGCAGCGCGACGGCGCCCGCGCGTGGCCTGTGCCTCGAGCGCGTCTACTACGAAGGAGAGCGGATTCCGTGAGCCGAATGCCGGGGACATGGGCGCGCGTGGGCCTGCTGGCGCTCGTCGCGCTGGGGGCGCTGGGGCCGGGTGAGCGCCGCGCCGCGGGCGCCACGCCGGCGGCCGCGGACCTGCCGGCGTCGCGGCGCACGGCGATCGTGACGGCATCGCAGCGCGTGAGCCCGTCGGTCGTTTCGGTGAGCGTCGTGACGTCGCGGATCGTGCGGACCGACCCGTTCGGCGGGCTCATGCACGACGAGTTCTGGGATCGCTTCTACCCGCCGACGACGTACCGCGAGCGGATTCCGTCGCTGGGCTCGGGCGTGATCGTGGATGCGAAGGGGCTGGTGCTGACGAACGAGCACGTCGTGCGTGACGCCGAGCAGATCACCGTAACGCTCCAGGGGGGCCGCCAGCTTCCGGCGCGCGTGCTCGGTTCGACCGGCACGTACGATCTCGCCGTGCTGCGGTTGGACGCGACCGACCTGCCGGCGGCCCCGCTCGGCGACAGCGACGGGCTCGTCGTGGGCGAGTGGGCGATCGCGATCGGGAACCCGTTCGGCTTCCTGCTCAGCGACACGCAGCCGACCGTGACGGCGGGCGTGATCAGCGCGACGCGGCGCGACATCAAGTCCGAGGCGACGTCGGGCGGCGTGTACAAGAACATGATCCAGACCGACGCGGCCATCAATCCCGGCAATAGCGGGGGCCCGCTGATCAATGGCGACGGCCAGGTCATCGGCATCAACACATTCATCTTCACGCAGGGCGGCGGCTCGCTGGGCATGGGCTTCGCGATCCCGATCAACCTGGCGCGCCGGCTCGTCGACGAGATCGTGAAGTACGGGCGCGTGCGGGCGGCATGGCCGGGCATGCAGGTCCAGCCGATCACGGAGTTCATCGCGCGGCGGATGGGTTTCAAGGACACGAACGGCCTGATCGTCACGCGCGTCGAGGCCGAGGGACCCGCCGGCCGGGCCGGTATCGTGGCGGGCGACCGGCTGCGCCGCGTGAACGGCGTCGAGGTGCGGTCGCTCGACGACGCGCAGCGCGCCATCTACGGCGCGGCGGTGGGCGACCGGCTGGCCGTCGAGGTCGAGCGCGGCGGCAAGGTGCGGACCATGTCGTTCACGCTCGCCGAAGCGCCGCGGAGCGCCCCGTGATCGCCCGCTACGCGCGCGCCGAGATGACGCGGGCGTGGAGTGACGAGCGGCGGCTGGAGTGGTGGCTCGACGTCGAGCTCGCCGTGGTCGAGGCGCGCGAGGCTCCCGGCGAGGCGCCCGCCGGCGCCGCCGCGCGGATGCGGCAGCGCGTGCGGCTGGACGCCGCGCGCATGGACGCCATCGAGGCCGAGGTCCGCCACGACGTCATCGCGTTCCTGAGCATGGTCGCCGAGACGGCGGGCGAGGACGCGCGCCACGTGCACGCGGGGATGACGTCGTCGGACCTCGTCGACACCGCGCTCGCCTGCCAGCTCCGCGAGGCCGGCGCACTGCTGCTCGCGGCACTCGCGCGCGTGGGCGCGGCGGCGCGCGCGCTCGCCGAGCGCCACCGGCACACGCCCCAGATGGGGCGCACGCACGGGATGCACGCCGAGCCGATCACCTTTGGGCTCAAGTGCCTGACCTGGAGCGAGGCGGTCGGCCGCGACCGCGCCCGGCTCGCGCGCGCGCTGGACGACGTCGCGGTCGGCAAGTTGTCGGGGGCGGTCGGCACGCTCGCCCACCTGGGCCCCGAGATCGAGGCCGCCGCACTCGCGAGCCTGGGGCTCCGCGCCGAACCGGTCGCGAGCCAGGTCGTCCATCGCGACCGCCACGCGGCGTTGCTCGCCATGCTCGCCGTCGCCGCGGGGACGCTGGACAAGGTGGCGCTCGAGATCCGTCACCTGCAGCGCAGCGAGGTGGCCGAGGCCGCCGAGCCGTTCGCGCGCGGGCAGAAGGGTTCCTCGGCGATGCCGCACAAGCGCAACCCGGTGCGCTGCGAGCGCGTGTGCGGCCTCGCGCGGCTCGTGCGCGGCTATGCCGCCGCGGGGTTCGAGAACCAGGCGCTGTGGCACGAGCGCGACATCAGCCATTCCTCGGTCGAGCGCGTGGCGCTGCCCGATGCGTTCCTCGTGCTCGACTTCATGGCGGGCGAGATGGCCGAGATCCTGGAGGACCTGCGCGTCGACGAGCGCCGCATGCGCGCCAATCTCGATTCGGGCGGCGGGCTCGTGCACTCGCAGCGCGTGCTGCTCGCGCTGACCGCGGCGGGCATGCCGCGCGACGAGGCGTACGCCATCGTCCAGCAGCACGCGATGGCCGCGCTGGACGGCGGCCCCGAATTCCGCGCCGGGCTGTCGTCCGACCCGCAGGTCACGCAGCGGCTCGCGGCCGGGGCGCTCGAGGCGTGTTTCGATCTCGAGCCGTCGCTGCGCCACGTCGACGCGCTGTTCGCGCGCGCGGAGTTCCCGGCACGGTGAGCCTCGGCGTCCGGGTTCCGCCCGCCTTTGCTCTCGAGGAGCTGGACCGCCCCGAACGCGTCTCGGAGTCCCTGCGGGCGCGCGGCGTGCGTCTCGATGCGGACGAGGTCGTGCTGCTCGCCCGGCTGCTCGGGCGCGCGCCGGCGTGGGCCGAGGCCGTGCTGTTCGGCATCCTCTGGAGCGAGCACTGTTCGTACAAGTCGACGCGGCACCTGCTCCGCCGCCTGCCGACGCGGGCGCCCCAGGTCGTGCTCGGCCCCGGTGAGGACGCCGGCGTGGTGTCGCTTCCCGCGCCCTCGGCGGACCAGGTGCTCGTGCTCGCGCACGAGAGCCACAACCATCCGAGCCAGGTATTGCCGGTCGAAGGTGCCGCGACCGGTGTCGGCGGCATCGTGCGCGACGTCGCGTGCATGGGGGCCACCGTGGTCGGCGTGCTCGACTCGCTGCGCTTCGGCGATCCCGCTTCCGGCATTCACGTGCGCGACGTGATCCGCGGCGTGGTCGAGGGCGTGGCCGGCTACGGCAACCCGCTGGGCGTGCCGAACCTGGGCGGCGACACGGTGTTCGATGCCGGCTACGACCGAAACGTGCTCGTCAACGTGATGGCCGTCGGACTGGCGCCCGCCGACGGCGTGCTGCGCAGCCGCGTGCCGGCGGGCGATGAGGCGTGGGTGTTCGTGCTCGTCGGCAAACCCACCGACTCGAGCGGATTCGGTGGCGCCGCCTTCGCCTCGGACGCGCTCAAGGGCGACGACGATCGCGGCGCGGTCCAGCTGCCCGATCCGTTCCTCAAGCGCGTGCTGTCGGTCGCGAACGAAGCGGCATTCGCCCGGCTGCGCGAGCGCGGCGTGAGGGCGGGGTTCAAGGACCTGGGGGCCGGCGGCGTCGCGTGCGCGACGAGCGAGCTCGCGGCGGCCGGCGGTCGCGGCGCCCGCATCCATCTCGACCGCGCGCACCGCGTCGCGCGCCCGCTGGCCGCCGAGGTCCTGCTGTGCGCCGAGACGCAGGAGCGGTTCTGCTGGGTGGTGCCCGAGTCGTTCGCCGCCGAACTGTGCGACCTGTACCAGCGCGAGTTCGCGATCGGCTCGGTGTATCCGGGTGCCGCCGCGACGATTATCGGCGAGGTGACGGACGACGGCCGCTTCACGGTGGACTGGAGCGGGGACGTGCTCGTGGACTGCGACGTCACCGCGATCACCGCCGGCCGCGAGGTGCGGCGCCCGTCGCGTGTCCGCGTGCCCGAGGCGCCGGGTGAACCCGACGGCACTGCACCCGCGGCCCCGCTCGCCGCGCGCGTCGAGTGGCTGCTCGAGCGGCTCGAGGTGTGCCCGCGCGAATACCTGACGCGCCACTACGACGGCGAGGTGCAGGGCCGCGCGCGGCTGCGCGCCGGCGAGGCCGACGCGTCGGTGATCCGCGCCGGGGCTGTCGGGGCCGGGGGGGGCAGCGCCGTTTCGCTCGCGTTCGCCTCGGGTGGGCACCCGAGATGGTGCGCGGCGGACCCGCAAGCCGGCGCGCGGCACGCCGTCGCGGAGGCGGCGCGCAAGGTCGCCGCCGTGGGAGCAGTGCCGTGGGCACTCACCGACTGCCTGAACTACGGCGACGCGCTCGACCCGGCGGTGATGGGGGATCTCGAGGCGGGCATCGATGGACTCGCCGCCGCGGCCGAGGCACTCGGCGGGCTCGCGGCAACCGGCGCCCCGCTGCCGTTCGTGAGCGGCAACGTGAGCCTCTACAACGTGAGCGACGGCGTGTCGATTCCGCCGTCGCCGATCGTGATGTGCGCGGGCGTGATCGATGCGGACGTCCCCCCCGTGCCGATGGCGCTCACGCGGGCGGGCGACGTGCTCGTCCGCGTCGGCGCGGCACCGGTGACGCTCACGGGTTCGGCGTTCCTGCGCGCGACGGCTGGCTCGGCGGCCTCGGGCGGCGCGCCGCCGCCGCTGGACCTCGAGCGGGAGGCCGCACTTCATGCCTTCGCCGTCGCGAGCGCGCGCGAGCGGCGCGCCGCGGCCGCGCACGCCGTCGGCGACGGGGGGACCCTGGTCGCGATCGTCGAGATGCTGCGGGCGGGGCCCGCGGAGCCGGGCCTCGGCGTCGACGTGCGCGTCCCCGGCGGGGAGCCGGTCGACATGACGCTGTTCTCGGAGTGCCCGGCGATCGTGTTCGCCGTGCCGGCCGATCGGGCGGGCGCGTTCGCGGAGGACGCGCGACTTCAGGGGCTCGACGCCGCCGCGTGGGGCGAGGTCACCGGCGGCGGGCGCTTCGTGGTCGCCGCCGGTGCGGAGACGGCGTCGTGGGACGCCGGCACCGTCCGGGCGATGGGAGGGCGGGTGCTCGAGCGCATCTGGAACGAGGAGCTCGACTCGTGAGCGCCAGTGTGGCGGTGATCCAGCTGCCGGGCGTCAACTGCGAGCGCGAGACCGCGGCGGCGATCGAGGCGGCGGGACTCTCGGCCACCGTGTTCGCCGGCACGCGCGCGCCCGAGGACCTGCGCGGCTTCGACGCATTCGTGATTCCCGGCGGATTCTCGTACCAGGACCGCGTGCGCGCCGGGGCGCTGGCCGCCAAGCACCCGATCGTCGGGGTGCTGGCCGAGGAGGCGGACCGCGGCAAGCCGGTGCTCGGCATCTGCAACGGCGCCCAGGTGCTCGTCGAGGCCGGTCTCGTGCCGGGCGGGGCGGGCGTCGAGCTGGCATTGGCGCGAAACCGGATGCCGGCGCGCGACGGGTACTACACGCGCTGGATCCGCGTGCGCGTCGAGGAGACGCCGTGCGTATTCGCGCGCGGGCTCGAACCCGGACTCGTCATTCCGCTGCCGATGGCGCACGGTGAGGGCCGCTTCGTGGGTGCCACGGGGCGCATGGAGGCGCTCGAGGCCGCGGGACAGATCCCGTTCCGCTACGCCCGGTCCGACGGGCGCGTCGCGACCGAGTTCCCGGACGATCCGAACGGCTCCGAGCGAGCCGCCGCCGGCGTCTGCAACGCGCGCGGTAACGTGCTCGCCCTGATGCCGCATCCCGAGCGCGCGATCGCGCGCGACGCCGTGGCCCGGTCGATCGCCGGCGCGTGGTCGGCCCCGGCGCCGTGCGATCTCGACGCGGGGGCCGGCGGGCCAGGGCCCGGGCTGCTGCTGTTCCGGGCGCTGCGCGAGCACCTCGAGGACGCATGATCATGAACGAAACCCGAGCCGGTACGTGGCAGGCATGGATCGAGCCGATCGGTGACGATCCCGAGGCGCTGTCCGCGGCCGACATCGCCCGGACCCGCCTCGCGGCGGGTGCGCGCCTCGGCGATCTCCGGCGCGCGCGACTCATCGAAATCAGCGGGTCGGCGCGCGACCGCGGGGGTGTGGAGGCCCTCCTGCACGACTCGGCGTTGATCTACAACCCGCACAAGGAGCGCTGCCACGTGCGTCGCGACGCCGCCGAGCCGGTGCCGGGGGCGCCGCCGGACACGCGGCTCCTGCTCGTCACCGAGCGGGGCCGGACGCGGCGGCCGGCGATCGAGCGCTGGTGGTCGCGCGCGGCGCGCGAGCGCGTCACCGCGCGCGAGGGGATGGTCTGGGCGCTCCGCTTCGAGGCGGGCGCCGACGCCGAATCGATGTCGCGCGAGCTGGGTACGCTGCGGGATCCGCGTCACGGGTTATTCTGCAATCCGTTCGCTCAGGCCATGGATGCGAGCGGGGCCCGGGCCCCGGTTCCGTGGATCGGCGACGAGGACGATAGGGCCGGACGGGGAGTCACGCGATGAACGGATGGAGCGGGGACAAGGGCTGGCACGAGGAGTGCGGCGTGTTCGGCGCGGTGGGTGTGCCGCGGGCGGCCGTGATCGTGGGGCTCGGCCTCCACGCGCTGCAGCACCGCGGCCAGGAGGCCGCCGGCATCGTGTCGAGCGACGAGGCGACCGGGTTCCACGTCGAGCGCGGCCTCGGGCTCGTGTCCGACGTGTTCGACGACTCGTCGTTCACGCGGCTGCCCGGCTCGCTCGCGATCGGGCACAACCGCTACTCGACCTCGGGCAGCGTGACGCTCGAGAACACGCAACCCCTGCACGTCGTCTACCGCGGCGGCCACCTGGCGCTCGCCCACAACGGCAACCTCGTCAACGCGCGCGAGCTGCGACAGGAACTCGAGGCCAGCGGCTCGATCTTCCAGACCACGCTCGACACCGAGATCTTCCTGCACCTGATCGCGCGCTCGAAGGCCACGGATACCGCCGAGGCGCTGCTCGACGCGGCCCGCCGCGTGCGCGGCGCCTTCGCGCTCGTCGTGCTCACCGCCGACCACGTCCTCGCGCTCCGCGACGCGCACGGTGTGCGCCCGCTGTGCCTCGGACGTCTCGGCGACGGCTACGTCGTCGCGAGCGAGACCTGCGCGCTGGACCTCGTCGGCGCCCAGGTCCTGCGCGACGTCCAGCCCGGCGAGCTGGTGCGGATCGACGCGCGGGGCTTGAGCGCCCGGCAGGCGCTCGAGCCGGCGGACCCGCCGCAGTTCTGCGTGTTCGAGCACATCTATTTCTCGCGCCCCGACAGCCGCGTGTTCGGCGAGGGGGTCGACCGCGTGCGGCGGCGCATCGGACACAAGCTCGCCGAGGAGTGCCCCGCCGACGGCGACGTGGTGATCAGCGTGCCCGATTCGAGCAACTCGATCGCCCTCGGCTACAGCGAGGCGTCGGGGATCCGGTTCGAGCTGGGACTCATCCGCAATCACTACGTCGGCCGCACGTTCATCGAGCCGATGCAGCGCGATCGCGACGAAGGCGTGCGGGTCAAGTTCAACCCGGTACGCGAGATCATGGAGGGACGCCGGATCGTCGTGGTCGACGACTCGATCGTCCGCGGCACCACGAGCCGCAAGCTCGTCACGGCAATCCGGCGCGCGGGCGCGCGCGAGGTGCACTTTCGCGTCGGATCGCCCCCGGTGACGTTCCCGTGCTTCTACGGCATCGACACCCCCCGGCGAAGCGAGCTGATCGGAGCGCTAAAAACGACGGGGGAGATTGCCGATTACCTGGGGGTGGATACGCTCGGGTACCTGTCCCTGGAGGGATTGCTCGCCTGCGAGCAGGAGCCCCGTCAGTACTGCCACGCGTGTTTCAGCGGGCAATACCCGATTGCCGTCGATCCCGAGGCCGGCAAGCTCTCGATCGAAAACCTCCACACCTCGCGGACCGGATGACGACGCCTCCCGCGGCCGCCCCGGGTACGACGTCCCGAACCGACGACACCGGGCCTCCGCCGGTGTTGCGGCGCGTGACCCTGGCGCTCGTCGCCGTCGTCGCGGTGTTCGTCCTCGCGAACGTCGCGCGTGTCCCGCACGAGCCGACGGCACCCGATGTGACCGCGCAGATGTCGCGGAGGGCCCAGCACGCGGCCCCCCTCGACACGCGCAAGTTCATCTGGCACCAGGTCGACCTCGATCGAGAGGCGAACCTGTCGACGTGGGTGTCGACGGTGCAGCTCGCCCTGATCGGAGCGCTGGCGATCGCGTTCGCCTGGCTGCGCGGGCGGCGCGGCTGGCTTTGGATCGGCCTCGGATTCCTCTATCTTTCCGCCGACGAACTCGCCCAGATTCACGAGTGGATCGGCGAGGTGATGTGGCACTCGCCGTTCCGGCTCGGATTCATTGCGCCACCCTATCCGTGGGTGCTCCTGTTCGGCCCGCCCTTCCTCGCCTTCGGCGTCTGGATGGCGCGGTTCGCCGCGCGGGAGCTCGCGGAGTGGCCCGATCTCCGGCGCCGGATCGGGATCGGGCTCGTCCTGCTCTTCCTGGCCATCCCGCTCGAGATCGTGGGCGGCAAGCTCGAGGGCATGTCGGCCCGCCTGCTGCGGGTCGAGTCGACCACCGAGGAGACGTGCGAGCTGCTGGGCGAGATCGTGCTGCTCGTCGCCATGCTGAACGCCGTTTCGCGATCCGTGATTCGCCGAGTTCCCGAGCGCCGCGACCCCTGACGTCCGGCCCGAGGGACTTAGGCCCAAGCAAAGGCCCGAGATGTCCCTCGAGGAACTGAAGCGACAGAGGATCGAGAAGATCGAGCGCTGGAAGGCACTCGGCCTGCCCGCGTACGCCTACCGTTTCGACGGCGCGAACGCCGTGACCGACCTGCTCGCCCGCGGGGACGCCGTGACGCCCGAGCCCGGCGAGGTGGTGCGCGTCGCCGGCCGGATCCTGTCACTGCGCGGCCACGGCAAGGCGGGCTTCGCGCACATCCTCGACGCGACGGGACGGATCCAGCTCTACTTCCGCGCCGACCACCTGGGCGAGGCCTTCGCGCGTTACGAGCTGCTCGACGTCGGCGACTGGATCGGCATCGAGGGCCCGCTGTTCCGCACGCGCACCGGCGAGATCACGGTGCGCGTCGACTCGGTGGAGCTGCTCGCCAAGTCGCTGCGCCCGCTGCCCGAGAAGTGGCACGGGCTCAAGGATCCCGAGACGCGTTTCCGGCAGCGCTACGCGGACCTGTTCATGAACCTGGAAGTGCGCGAGGCGTTCCGGCGCCGGGCGCGGCTCGTGAGCGCGCTGCGCGAGACGCTGGACGGGAATGGCTTCCTCGAGGTCGAGACCCCCGTGCTCCAGCCGCTCTACGGCGGCGCGTTCGCGCGGCCGTTCGTGACGCACCATCACGCGCTGGGCATGGAACTCTATCTCCGAATCTCGAACGAGCTGTATCTCAAGCGGCTGATCGTGGGCGGGCTCGACCGCGTCTACGAGTTCTCGCGCGATTTCCGCAACGAGGGCATCGACCGTTCGCACAGTCCGGAATTCACGATGCTCGAGTTCTACCAGGCCTACGCCGACGTCTACGACATGATGGACGCGACCGAGCGGCTGATCGCCCATGCCGTCGAGCGCGCCTGCGGCACCCTCGCGCTCACCGTGCAGGGCGAGGCGATCGACTTCACGCCGCCGTGGCGGCGGCTGTCGATGCTCGACGCCGTGAGCGAGGTGGTCGGCGAGTCGATTCACGCCCTCGACGCGGCCGTGCTCGAGCGTCACGCCCGCCGGCTCGGCGTCGAGACGCGTCCCGGCACCGGCGCGGGAGGGCTGCTCGACGCGCTGTTCAGCGAGAAGGTCCAGCCCACGCTCCGGCAGCCGACGCTCGTCGTCGACTACCCGGCCGAGACCTCGCCGCTCGCGCGCGTCAGCCGCACGAATCCGAACGTGGTCGAGCGGTTCGAGCTGTTCGTCGCGGGCATGGAGATCGGCAACGCGTTCTCGGAACAGAACGACCCGCAGGCCCAGCGGGCCGCGCTCGAGCTGCAGATGGAACGGCGCGCCGGCGGCGACGAGGAGGCCCAGGTCATGGACGCCGACTACATCCGGGCGCTCGAGTACGGCATGCCGCCGACGGGCGGCGTCGGCATCGGCATCGACCGGCTGGCCATGCTCGTGACCGACGCGCGCTCGATCCGCGACGTGATGCTGTTCCCGCAGCTCAGGCCCGAGGAGGGCCGCGCCGAGATCGAGGACGAGCCGGACGAGGACGAGCCCGCGACGGACCCGGCAGGACACGCCCGCTCGTGAGTGTCACCCTGTGGGTGGCCTCGCGCTACATGCGTGCCCGGCCGCGGAGCGCCTTCGTCACGCTGCTCAGCGCCATCTCGGTCGGGGGCGTGGCGCTGGGCGTGACGGCGCTCGTCACGGTGCTCGCCGTGATGAACGGGTTCGAGAACGAGGTCCAGTCGCGTATCGCCGGCACCGACGCCCACGTCGTCATCCTGGGCTCGAACGCCTCGGGGGTCGCCGACGCCGGTGACCTGGTGCGGCGGATCCGGCGGGATCCCGACGTCGTCGGCGTGGCGCCGTTCACCTACGTCAAGGCGATGGCGTTCCGCGAGGGCTTCACCGAGGGGCTCATCGTCAAGGGCGTCGACCTGGCGGCCGAGCGTGGCGTCACGACCATCGGCAACAACTTCACGCCGCCGCTCGACTCGATCCCGCTGCGCACCACCGGCGGGCGGCCGGGGCTCGTGCTCGGCTCCGAGCTGGCCGACCGGCTCGGGGCGAGGGTCGGCGACGAAGTACTGCTCGCCACGCTGACGGGCGACCCGGGGTCGGCCCTCGGCTTCGCGCCCCGGCTCAAGCCGTTCCGGCTCGTGGGCGTGTTCCGCTCGGGCCTCTACACGTACGATTCCAGTCTCGGCTTCACGTCGATTCCCGCGGCCCAGCAGTTCTTCGAACTCGGCACCTCGGTGACCGGCATCGAGGTGCGACTGCGCGACATGTTCCAGGCGCCGCAGGTCGGCGAGCGCATCCTGTCCGGGCTCGGCGTGCCGGGCCTGCGCGCCAACAACTGGATCGAGCTCAACCGGAACCTGTTCACCTGGATGCGGCTCGAGAAGGCCGTGATGTTCGTGATCCTCGCGCTCATCGTGCTCGTCGCGGCGTTCAACATCGTGAGCACGCTGTTCATGGTCGTGCTCGAGAAGCGCCGCGACATCGGCGTGCTCAAGTCGCTGGGCGCCACCGACGGCCAGGTGCTGCGCGTGTTCCTCTACCAGGGCCTCCTGATCGGCGCCGCGGGGACCGGCCTGGGCGTGTTGCTCGGCGGCACGCTGATCGCGATACTCCGGCGCTACCCGTTCGTACGGCTGCCGGGGGACGTCTACTTCATCGAGCGCCTGCCGGTGCGGCCGGAGTTATCGGACTTCGCCGCCGTAATTCTTGCCGCCCTCGCCCTGTGTCTGGTCGCCGCCCTCTACCCGGCGTGGCGGGCCTCGCGACTCGATCCGGTGGACGCGATCCGCCGGCAGGCATGAAGCGGAACGCGAAGATGGCCGATTTAACCATTGGAAACAGTACGGTTGCCGAGCACGGGCCGGCGCTGGAGGCCACCGGGATCCGGAAGTCCTACCCGACTCCGGAGGGGCCACTCGAAGTCCTGCGAGGGGTCGATCTGACGGTCGATCGTGGCACGATCCTCGCGATCGTGGGGGCCTCGGGATCGGGGAAGAGCACGCTGCTCAACATCCTCGGCACCCTGGACCACGCCGACGCCGGCGTGGTTCGCGTGGGAGGGCGGCCGGTGTCGGCGCTCAAGCCGCGCGAGCTGGCGGAGTTCCGTTCGCGGCGGCTGGGGTTCGTGTTCCAGTTTCACCACCTGCTGCCCGAGTTCACGGCCGAGGAGAACGTGATGATGCCGCTCGTGCTGGCCGGAGTCGCGAGTGCCTCGGCGCGGGATCGCGCGCGCGCGGCCCTCGATTCGGTGGGCCTCGTCGAGCGCCGCCAGCACCGTCCGGCGGAGCTGTCGGGCGGCGAGGCGCAGCGCGTCGCGGTCGCGCGGGCGCTGGTCGCGTCGCCGCAACTCGTGCTCGCGGACGAGCCTTCGGGGAACCTGGATCCACGCGCGGCCGAGGCGCTTCACGACCTCATGTCATCATTGGCCCGCGACCGGCATCAAACGTTCATCGTCGTGACACACAATGATAGACTCGCGAGCCGAGCCGACCGGGTCCTGACGCTGGACGACGGTCGCCTGAGCCCCGCGTCCACGAGAGGCTGACGCATGGTCTGCCAGATGTGCGGCAAGAATCCCGCGACCGTGCACTTCACGGAGATCCACGACAATCGGGCGTCGGAGATGCACGTGTGCGAGCGTTGCGCCGAGGAGAAGGGACTCCACGGCGCCGGGCACCAGCACAAGTTCGACATCGCCGACCTGCTCGCCGGCATGGTCGACACCATGACCACGTCGGACGAGGAGCGTGTCGGGCGCATCCAGTGCCCGCGCTGCAGCATGCTCTATTCGGCGTTCCGCGAGACGGGCCGGCTCGGCTGCGCCGAGTGCTACCACGCGTTCCAGTTCCAGCTCCGACCGCTGCTGCGCCGGATCCACGGCGATACGCGGCATCGCGGCAAGGTGCCCCTCCGCGATGGCGAGGGCGCCGCGCGATCGCGCCAGATCCAGCGCCTCCACGACGAGCTGCAGCGCGCCGTCGAGAAAGAGGAATTCGAACACGCGGCGGCGATCCGCGACGAGATCCGGAAGCTCGAGACCGAAACGG
Organism: Candidatus Eiseniibacteriota bacterium; assembly: GCA_031364505.1. Taxonomy (GTDB): domain Bacteria; phylum Eisenbacteria; class RBG-16-71-46; order RBG-16-71-46; family RBG-16-71-46; genus JANLWK01. Next base: position 70,036 of record JANLWK010000242.1, read on the forward strand.
GCGCCACGGCGCAGCCGGAGGCGGGCGCGTGACGCCGGCCGACGATCGCCCCACCGCCGGAGTCGACCGGCTGCTCGACGGCACGAGCCCGTGGCTGTCGGGCGACGGCCCGCACGCCGACCTGGTGCTGTCGACGCGCATCCGCCTCGCGCGCAACCTGAGCGAGGTGCCGTTCACGCACGTCGCGCGCGACGAGCAGCTCCAGGGCGTGCTCGCGAGTGCCACGAGCGCCGCGCAGCGCGCGGGGTCGTTCGAGGGGGCGCTGCTGCTCCGGATGAACGAGCTCGCGGCGGGCGAGCGGCAGATGCTCGTCGAGCGCCACCTGGTGAGTCACGAGCTCGGCGACGGCGTGCGGCCGCGTGGCATCCTCGTCGCGCAGGGCGAACGGCTGTCGCTGATGATCAACGAAGAGGACCACCTGAGGCTCCAGTCCATGGCGCCGGGGCTCCAGCTCGCCGAGGCGTGGGCGACGGCCGACACGGCCGACGACGAGCTCGACCAGTCGCTCGACTTCGCCTTCTCGGACGAGATCGGCTACCTGACCGCCTGCCCCACGAACGCCGGCACGGGGCTGCGCGCCTCCGTGCTCATCCACCTGCCGGCGCTGGTGCTGCTCGACGAGATCCAGAAGGTTCTGAAGGGCGTCATGCAGGTGGGCTTAAGCGTGCGCGGCCTGTACGGCGAGCACAGCGAGGTGATGGGCAACCTGTTCCAGATCTCGAACCAGACGACCCTCGGCCGCAGCGAGCGCGATTCGATCGAGAGCCTCGAGCGCGTGACGCGCCAGATCATGGAGGCCGAGGAGCGGGCGCGCGAACGGATGATGCGCGACGCGCGCGTCCAGATCGAGGACAAGGTGTGGCGCGCTTACGGGACGCTGCGGCACTGCCGGTCGATTCACGCCCGCGAGGTGATCAACCTGTGCTCGGCGGTGCGGCTCGGCGTGGCGCTCGGCCTGCCGGGGCTGTGCCCGCTGAGCACCGTGAACGAGCTGCTCGTGCTGACGCAGCCCGCGCATCTGCAGCGGTTCGCGGGCAGCGAGCTGTCACCCGCCGAACGTAACGTCATTCGTGCCCAACTCGTGCGCGAGCGGCTCACCGCCGCCGAGCGCGCCTCGGGCGTGTAGCTTCTTTCGAGTCACGAGACCAGGAGCCTTGTCATGCACGATAAATTCACAGAACGAGTCCGCAAGGTCATCTACCTCGCGCGCGAGGAAGCGGCGCGCCTCCAGCACGACTACATCGGGACCGAGCACCTGCTGCTCGGCGTGATCCGCGAGGGCGAGGGCATCGCCGCGACGGTGCTCAATAATCTCGGGCTGGATCTCGAGCGCATCCGGCAGGAAGTCGAGAACATGGTGAGCGCGGCGGGCGGCACGATGACGATCGGCGAGATCCCGTTCACGCCGCGCGCCAAGCGCGTGCTCGAGCTGGCCGTCGAGGAAGCACGGTCGCTCGGCCACAACTACGTCGGCACCGAGCACCTGCTGCTCGGACTGATCCGCGAGGGCGAGGGCGTCGCCGCGAAGGTGCTGCTGGAGCTGGGCGTGGACCGCAAGCGCGTGCGCGAGGAAACCCTGAAGCTGCTCGGCGGCACACCGTCGGCCTCGGCCTCGACCGAGCGCGAGGAGCGCCCCGAGACGCCGGCGCTGAACCAGTTCGGCCGCGATCTCACCCAGCTCGCCCGCGAGGGCAAGCTCGACCCGGTGATCGGGCGCGAGAAGGAGATCGAGCGCGTCGTCCAGGTGCTGTCGCGCCGCAAGAAGAACAATCCGGTGCTGATCGGCGAGCCCGGCGTGGGCAAGACGGCGATCGCCGAGGGCCTGGCGCAGCGCATCGTCTCGGCGCAGGTGCCGGAGAGCCTCAAGAACAAGCGCATCGTCACGCTCGACCTCGCCGCCGTCGTCGCCGGCACCAAGTATCGCGGCCAGTTCGAGGAGCGTCTGAAGACCGTGATGAACGAGATCCGGGAGTCCAAGGACACGGTGATCTTCATCGACGAGCTGCACACGATCGTCGGAGCGGGCGG
>JANLWK010000248.1:0-7719 GCA_031364505.1 Candidatus Eiseniibacteriota bacterium
CGCAGCAGCACCACCGTGTCGCCGGCGGCCGAGCCGGGCCGCGCGAGTGACGCGAAGAAGCGGATGCGCACGTCACGCGCGATCGCCGGCGCGTCCGGGATCGGCACGTCGACGGGTGCGTTGGCGAACACGTTCAGGCAGTCGAAGCGGATCGTCGCACCGCTGTGCTCGACCTCGCCGCGATCCGTCGCGGGGGCGTCGCGTGCCATGCCCTCGACGGGTGCGCCGCGCAGGGGCGGCGTCGCGCGCGGCGCGAGCACGGCCGCGTCCAGCTCGAGCGTGCCGCGCAGGTCGGCGAGCGGCACGAGCCCGCCCCCGCCGGCGTCGACGACCGCGAGCCCGAAGTCGCCGCGTCCCGCCGGGTCGTACGACACGACGAGCCGGCCGTCGGGGAGCGAAACGGGCGAGCACATCTGCGCCGGGGCCTCGGGGAACTCGTGCGGCCGCGCGAAGCCGCCCGGATACACGGCGAGGCGGACGCGGCCGGGATGCGGCGACAGCGACAGCGTGTCGGCGTTCACGCCGACGAGCGAGTGGTCGTCGAGCAGGACGGGCTGATACGCCATCAGCTCGGCCCGCTCGATCGGATAGCCGCCGGCGAGGCGCGGGTGGTCGCCGTCGGGCTCCATCGTCAGCGCCTGCCAGAGCCCGACGCGTTCGCCTGGCAGCGCGCGCGCAGGATCCAGCGTGAGGCCGCCGGCGTCGACGTCGCTCGGGCGGTGACGATTCGTCCACCACCGGGCGAACAGCAGGCGGCCCGTGGCGGGATCGACGGCCGGCTCCTCGGCGCCGTTCCGCTCGCCGGTGATTCGCGCGAGCCCGCGACCGTCGGCGTGCACGATATACAGGTTCGTGGCGTCGCGGCCGGACTCGCCGCGCGCGGGATAGCGCGTGCTCGCGAAGCAGATGCGCCCGTCCGGCAGCCAGCACGGATCGAGATCGTGGACGCGACGCGGCATCACGCCGGAACGCGCCACGGCCGCGGCCGGCGTCCGCGTCACCGCGCGCACGTCGCGGCCCCCGGCGTCACAGGACCAGATCCGCCAGCCGCTGTCGGGACGCGTGACGGCGGCGAACGCAACGCGCCGGCCGTCGTACGACACGGCCGGATCGCTGACGTCGAAGAACGACGCCCCATGCAAGAACGGCGCGACGCGTCCGTCGGCGCGCCGCAGCATGAGTCGCCCGCCGGGTGCCGCGGCCCGCTGATCGGGCCCGAGCCCGGGCACGCCCGCGCCGCGTGGCAGCGGGCGGCGCGAGACGAACACCAGGTCCGGCACGCCGGCCGGCGCCGGAGGTCGCGACGGAGCGGCCGCCGCGAGGAAGAGCACGAGACCCATCGCCGCCACACCCGCCCGGGCACGCCTCCGGCCCGCGGACTTCATCGGGCGATGACGATCCGCCAGTCGAAGTCCCCGCCCGCCATCGACAGCTTGGCGAAGTAGAGCCCGGCTTCGGCGCGACGACCGTGATCGTCGAGGCCGTCCCACGTCTCGCTGTAGGTGCCCGGCGACCGCGTCTCGGGCTTCACCAGTTCGCGCACGCGGCGGCCACGCAGGTCATAGACGGCGATCGAGACGCGCGCCGCGATCGACAGCGCGAAGTCGAGCCGCACCGAGTTGGCCGCCGGCAGCGGGAACGCGGGCCGCAAGACGACCGGCCGATGCGGCGCATTCACCGGCACCGTGTCGTTGGGATGGGTGATGCGACCGATCTCCCCGGTGTTGGGGGGAAAGCTGAGGCTCGATGCCTGGCGGCAGTACCACAGCGCGCCATCGGGTCCGATCAGGTAGTCGGACACCGCTTCGAGTCCCGTCGCCCAGTACGTTCCCGTGGCCTGCCCCGGGACCGGGGCCGCGATCGACCGCGTCGCGCCGAGGCCGGTGAGATGGAACAGCATGCCGCCGTAGAAGTCGGAGACGAACGAGTGCCCCTCGTACGCGGCCGGGAACGCGTTGGGGAGCGAAGCGGGGGTTTTGGGATTGCGGTAGACGCCGGCCGGCATGATCGCGGCGCCCTCGATGTGACTGAACACGAACACCGGGTCGGTCATCGCGGGGCGGCTCGGCACGCAGCCCGAGTACTCGGTCTTGCCCTCGCGCCACGGCCAGCCGAAGTTCATTCCCGGCACCGTGGCATGATCCAGCTCCTCCCAGGCGTCCTGGCCGACGTCGCCGATGTCGAGTGCTCCTGTCTGCGGGTCGATCAGGAACCGGAACGGATTGCGCAGACCCAGCGCCCATACGAGCCGCTCGTTGGGATCGCTCGCGGCGACGAACGGATTGTCGGCCGGCGTGATCACGGCCCGAGCCGCCGCCCCCGGCCCGTCCGGGAGCGTGTTCACCTCGAGCCTGAGAATGACGCCGCGCAGACTCACGCGATCCTGCGCCGCGCACGCGTTCCCGTCCTCGCCGAGGCTCGCGTAGAGCTTGCCGTCGTTGCCGAACCGCAGCGTGCCGCCGTTGTGATTACCGGCGGCGTCCGGCGCGTCGGTGATCAAGTCGTAGCGCGACGCCGGATCGAGCGTCAGCAACCCGTTTCCCGTCCCCGCGAGGTCGCCGGTCAGCGTGTAGCGGGCGATGTTGACGTGCCCCGGGGATCCGAGGGCCGTGTGATGCACGTAGATGAAGGGCTTGGACGGCCAGCGCGGATCGACGGCGATACCCAGCAGTCCCGCCTCGCTCTGCACGCTCTGGACGTTGTCCACCGTCCCCACGAGCGTCGGGGCGTTTCCGGCCGCGCCCTGCACGAGCATCACTCGCGCGCTGCGTTGCTCCACGACGAGCAGGCGGCGGACGCCCGGGATGAACGCCATCCCGACCGGATAGGCGAGCCCGGTCGCCGTCACCTCATGAGTGAAACCATCCGGCACGACGACCGCAGCTGTGGACGGCCCTCCGAGCACTCCGAGGGCGAACCCGCAGCCGAGCCCCATCAGATTTCTGCGGGTCACGGTGTTCATCAGCTATCTCCTCAGCGGCCATTGCCGTTCTTTCCGGCCGTCGCGCCGTAGCGGCCCAGGGCCAGCTCGACGATCTCTCCGACCAGTCCAGTGTAATCCCTGCCGGCTTCACGGGCGGCCATGAAGAACTCCGCATCCTGGAGCAGGTACGGATTGGGATTCACCTCGAGCACATGCACGGTGCCGTCCTCCGCAAGACGGAAGTCGATGCGACCGTAGTCGCGCAGCTGCAGCGCCTGGTACGCCTGGATCGCGCTGTCGCGAAGCCGCGTGACCACGTCCTCGGCGAGGTCGGTCGGGATGAATGGCTTGGTCTTCTCGTAGGCGTCGGTGCCCTCCTCCCACTTGACCTCGCTCCCCGCGATGCGTGGAACGCCCTCGGGAAGTTGGGAGAGATCGAGCTCGACGGCGGGTAGCGCCTCGGGCTCCTGGTTACCCATCACGCCGACGTACAGCTCGCGGCCTTCGATGTACTCCTCGATCAATGCCGGGCTGTCGAACCTGGCGTGGATCTCGTCGATCCGGTCCATCAGCTCCTTGATCGAGCCGCACACCGCGTTGAACCGGATGCCGATCGAGCCGTCCTCTCGGGCGGGTTTGACGATCACCGGGAACTCGATGTCGTGCGAGTGCTCCGTGCGGCCGCGGTAGACGGTCGAGAAGTAGGGCGTGTGGATGCCGTGGAAGGCGAAGATCTTCTTCGCGAGCGCCTTGTCCTGCGCGAGGTACAGGCCGTGAGAACCCGTGCCGGTGAAGCGGCGGCCGAGCAACTCGAGGAAGGCCGCGACGTTCGTGTCGTGCGTGTCGTCACCGCCGAACGACTCGGCCATGTTGAAGATCAGGTCGCTCTCGGAATCGGCCAGCTCCTGGAGACTCTGGCGCGTTCCGTCGATGCGCAGGAATACGGGGTTGTGCCCGTTCTCCTTCAGCGCTTCGTAGACCTGCTGGACGTCCTCGGCGGGACCCTGGCGCTTCGGACGCGCTTGATCCGTCTCGCGCTCTTCGTCCTCGTCCCACCAGTATTCGTACAAGACGCCGATCCGGAGTTTCGGCATGACTCCTCCGCCGCTCCCGGCCCCGTTCCTCGGAGCCGTCCGCTGTTCATCCGTGAAAGAACTTCCCGCGGGTCAGGTAGTTCATGGCCAGCGTGGTGCCGTACACCGTCAGCTCGACCGCGTAGTGCTGCTCCCGGCCGTGCACGGCCTGGAGCCCCAGCTCTTCGCACGTCCGCGTCATGCGCTCAACCAGGGCGCGCACGACGTGGCGCTTCACTCCCGTCCAGTACGTGATCTTGTCCGTCAGGACCGGCCTGAGCTCCTCGACGAGCTGCGCGGCCGGCCGTACTCCCTTGCGCCGCCGGCCCTTCGGCAGGAAGAACCCGGCCAGGTCGGAGTCGAGCGACACATTGATCGCCGCGCCGTTCTGCCGGCTCGACCGGCGGTAGAACTGCTCGACCGTGAGCTTCATGTCGTCCACCGTCAGATCGAAGAATCCGTTGGGAACGACCGGCTCGCGGTCCCGCAATTGTCTCATGACACGATCAACATACCTCAATTTGTTCATCGCGGGCCACGTCTTGTAGACGCGCCGCCAGTTCGAACGCGGCGTCATCCATACCGCGAACGTCTCGGCGAAGTCCTCGTCGGGATGCTTCTGCGCGTACCAGCCCTCGATGTGGCGGACGTATTTGCGGCTGAACGGGACGGGCCGGTAGCGATCGCGATAGACGCGGTGGTAGGGCCCGAACTGGCGTCGCCACTCGGGCGTGCGATGCAACCGGTAGGCGTAGTTGATGGCGTGCCCGGCCTCGTGGCGCATGTACATCATGACCGAGCGCTCGCCCTCGAGATCGTTGATCGCCTTCTCGATCTGCGCGAGCCGCGGATCCGCGAGATAGAACGGAATGCCGATGACCGGCTGGCCGTCGGGGCATCCCCATTCGTCGGTCAGATAGCAGACCGGACGGAAGCGGTGGAGACGCTTGCGGTCGAGCTCGCGATAGAGCTGCGTGACGTAGCGCTCGACCGGCGAGCCCTCGATGCGCAATCCGAGTTGCGCAATACGGCGGCCCATCAACTCGCGGTTTTCGGGGGTGAGGTCGTCCAGGTTCAACATGGGGCAGCGATGCTAGCGGCCACGCGAAGCGCTCACAAACCGCGCGTCGCGATCACGGTGCGAAACGCGCCCTAAAGGTCAAGGGGCCGCAAATTGTTGGTGTAACACATAATCGCGATCGCGCTCGGCCGCATCGGAAAGCACGTTCGAGGGATGCTCCCTCACCCTGCCACGAAGTGCCACGACTCGAGAAAGGACCCGATCCATGAAGCTCGGAGCACGCGTCGCCGCGCTGGCGATCTTGGCGCTGGGGGCACTCGCCGCCACCGCCGGCCCGGCGCCCGCCGCGCCACGCACGTTCACCTTCGACCGCTCGCACACCGAGGTGGGCTTCAACGTCCGCCACTTCTTCAGCAAGGTGCACGGCCGCTTCGAGGAATACACCGGCTCGATCGTGTACGACGACCAGGACCTCACGAAGTCGACGGTCGAGGTGACGATTCGCGACACCAGTATCAACACGCAGAACGCACGGCGCGACAATCACCTTCGCTCGCAGGACTTCTTCTGGACCGAGAAGTACCCGACACTCACCTTCAAGAGCACGAAGGTGATCCCCGGTAAGACGAAGGATCGCTTCCAGGTGCTCGGCGACCTGACGATCCGTGACGTGACGAAGTCGGTGACGCTCGAGGTCGAGAACTTGGGCGTCGGGGCGGTGTCCATCGGCGGCAACGACCTCGGCACGCGCGCGGGGTTCCAGGCCACGACGACGATCAACCGCAAGGACTACAACATCCTCTGGAACCGCACCCTCGACAACGGCGGTGTGATGCTCGGCGACGACATCGAGATCGTGCTCAACGTCGAGGCCGAGTCGAAGTAGGGGCGCTCCGCACCCGCAACGAAAACGGCCCTCCGCGGCGAACCGCGGAGGGCCTTCGTGCGTGAGCGAGGCTACTTCGTGGTATTCGACAGCGAGTCGACCGGCGTCTCGGTCGACGTACCCACCACCGTCGCGGGGGCCGACGCGACCGCTTCCGGGTGCTCCTTCTGCCACGCCTCGACGGCCGAGCGCAGGCGGCCGGCCTCTTCCGTGGCGCCGGACTTCTCGAGCCACGCGAGCTGCTCCATCGCCGGGCCGGGCTTGCCGAGCTCGACGTAGGCTTCGCCGAGGTACTCGCGCGCCGGCGCGTAGTCGGGCTGGATGCGGAGGCAGTGCTCGTAGGCGGCGAGCGAACGGTCGTAGTCCTTCACCTGCCGCGCCGCGTAGCCGACGAGATTCCACGCCTCGTGGTAGGTCGAGTCGATTTCGACGGCGCGCTGGCCCTTGTCGAGCGCCTTGTGGAAGCGCTTGTCGGCGTTCTTCGCCTTGCCTTCGGACAACTCCTGCTTCGCCTTCGCGATGAGATCGTAGGCGTCGCCGTACCACTTGGACGCCTGGTCGCGAATGTTCTGCTCCGACGACTGCCCCTCGGGCGGCGCGGAGTTGCTCGTGGGCGCCGACGGCGTGCTGTTGCCGCCGAACGACGCCAGTGATGGGACGGCCACGATCACCGCGGCCATCAGAACTGCGGAACCGACGAATCGACGCATGGACACTCCTTACCGGCCGGAATCAACGATGGGCGTGATTCTGCCGCGTGGCGGGCGGGAATGCCAACTCGATCGTACGGGCGCGGGATGCGGCCGCGTTCGCGGCCGGCCGAACGTCCGTCCGCGTCAGGCGGTGCTGCCGGGCGGGCTGGGTGAGGTTTCGAACAACCGGGCCGCGGCGATGCGCGACTTGTTCACGAGGATGATGCCCGATCGGGTGACGAGCGGGGTGAAGTCCTCGGGCAGGTTGAGGAAATCCGAGATGCGATTCAGATGATCCGGCAGGTCCATGGCGACGATGCCCTCGATCCGCCGTCCGTCGAGCATGCGCACCTGCACGTGCTCCTCCCGGGCGACCACGATGTTCGCCGGACGCACCCATGCGGGGTCGACCGAGCGATCGACCTCGACCCAGTCGATCGCGAGCCGGCTCAGCAGCAGGACGACGTCGTCCCCGGTGCGGATGAACGGCACGACGCGGGTCGGGGCATTGAGCAGATCGAGCAACGGCTCGGGCCCCGGCCGGAACGGCGAGTTCGCCGACAGCGCGAAGGCGCCCGCGACGTGCTCCGGCCCCGGCAGCGCGATGCGCGCCGGCACGAGCAGCTTCTCGACGTAGGACGGCACCACCGGCTCGTTCAGGGACATGCCCGGGTTATCGGCTCCCGGCAGCCGGTCCTAGAGAGCTCCCAGAGAGCTCCTAGAGAGCCTGGGGAAGACCGCCGATAACGGAGGCGTGCCGCGGCATCCCGTCGCGGCTCCGACCCGGAACCGCCGTCATGGCCCAGATCGACGCACTCCTCGAACTCGTGCTCGAGCGCCGCGCCTCGGACCTTCACATCCGTCCCGGCACGCGGCCGATCATCCGCGTCCACGGACGCATCGAGCCGCTGTCCGAGCAGATCGTCTCGCCCGAGCTGATCGCGATGATGCTGTCGGAGATCATGGACGACGATTCCCGCGCGCGCCTCGAGCGCGACAAGGACGTGGACTTCGCCTACGAGGTGCCCGGCACGCTGCGCGTGCGCTGCAACGTGTTCCAGCACCACCTCGGGCTCGCCGCGGCGCTCCGTGTGCTGCCGAGCCGCATCTTCACCGTCGACGAG
>JANLWK010000277.1:0-2419 GCA_031364505.1 Candidatus Eiseniibacteriota bacterium
TGTGATTCGCCGTCACGTTCGTGAACGTGTAGGAACTGACGGCGCCCCGCGACACGCCGTCGACGACGACGTCGGCGATGCTGAAGCACGCGTTCGGCGTGATCGTGAACGCCTGCGTGGCGCCGCAATTCACCGACACGCCGCCACTCGGCGAGATCGACCCACCGGTCCCGGCCGTCGCGAAAATCGTGCTGGGCCCGGTGGCCGAGAACGTCGCCGAGATCGTGTGATTCGCAATGACGTTGTTGAACGTGTACGAGCTGATGGCGCCGCGGGATACACCGTCCACGACCACGTTCGCGATCGTGAAGCACGCGTTCGCGGTGATCGCGAAGGCCTGGTTCGTGTTGTCGACGACGCTGACCGAGCCGCTCGGGCTGATGGTGCCCCCCGCCCCGGCCGACGCCGTGATCGGCCAGACCACGGGCTCACCCACGGCGAAGTCGCTGAACGCCGTGAAGCTGTTCCCCTGCGTGCTCGTCGCCGTCCGCGTGCCCGGCGTGCTGCGCACCCAGGGCACGGATCCGTTGAACTTCTGGACGACGAAGTTCGCGGTGTTGGCTCCCCCATCGAGGTCGGCGGGGTCGAAGTTGAACGTGGCGTTGTAGCTGGTGAACGTGAACGGAGAGCCCTGGGTAACGGTCCAGTAGCGATTGGCGCTCTTCCCCGTCTGGATCCCCGAGGACGCGAGACTCGCGTGATCCGGCGTCTTCGTCACCGCGCTGACCAGCGGGTTCGTCAGCGTCTGGCCGGGGAAGTCGAGCGTGACCGGCGCGTACCGCGTGGCGTCGCCGATCTCGAATGTCTGCGACGCATTGCCGCCCGAGTTGATGACGCGCTTGACGATGATGCCGTTGACGTAACTCGACGAGCTGCCGCCCACGACGCTCGAGTTCACGCCGGAGCAGTCGAGCGAGTTGGTACTCGTGGTGATGCGGCCCGAGGTCAGGGTCAGGGTCCGATTCACGAACGAATTGCCCGTGAGCGTGGCGCCGGCGGAGTTGTTCATCGTCACGCCGTCGAACGAGCCGCCGAACGTCTGGTTCGTCGTGCCGTTGAGAATCACGGTGCGCAGGTTCGGGACGAACACGCCACCGTTGGACCAATTCCCGCCAACGCTGATGTCACCTCCCGCGGCGGTGGAGAGGTCGAGGCGGCCGCTACTGCCGATGGTCATGTTTCCGGCGACACTCGCAACACTCGTCACACTGGTGAAGGAGATCGTGCCGTTGTTGATCAGGAGGTTGCCGCCAATCGTCCAGGGACCAAAGCGGCCAATGGAGCGTCCAGCGGAATTGAGTGTGAAGTCATACCCGTTGAATGTGGTGATCGCCTCGTCGGCGGTGTTGTTGAAGGTGTAGCTATCGCGTGAGAATGGCTTCGTCTCGGAGCCGATCGTGGTCGTGCTGACTGTGTAGTAGCGCTCCCAGCGAGCGCTCGTGCCGATGCCCACCCCGCCCGGATTCGAGGGCGGCTCGGATACCGTGGCGGTACCCCCGTTGGCTGCGTGCCCGAACCAGTTGAAGGACGTCGGCAGACCCCCGATGGCGGACCATGGGATCGCAATCTCACGCACCGACGCCGTTGAAGCGTAGACACCGGTTCCGGAGACAGGGGCCGACCAGCCATTGGCCCCATCCGACAGGCGGTACTCGCGAGTCCCGTCCTTGAAGTAGACCACCTGATCCGCGCGGAACTGCAGCGCCGCAAAGTTCGTCCCCTCGTAGGGTTGGCCGACAAGCGTCCCGTTTGCGTTCGTCCCGCCGTTGACCGGTGAGACGGGATTCTTGTCGATGTACAGGATGAAGCCCCAGCTTGAGGGGGGTGGGCTGACAACGCCGACGTACAGATAGTTTGCGTCCCAACTCATGAAACAGGTGCCGCCCACGCCGCTCTGCTGGTTCTGCCCGTCCGTGTGCGTGCCATACTCGCCGGCGGTAATCACACCGTCGATGTTCACGGTGGTGGCAGTCACCTTGAGGTTGTCGATCGAGACCTTCGGGCGGCTTCCGGTCGTGCCGCCGGTGCCGTTGTAGTAGTAGAGGCGAAGACGAGCACCGGCATTGTTGTTGAAGGACGTGGGAAGCGTCGTTGAAATCGTTCCGCTGGTCAGGACGTTGTTGGTGAAATTCGTGACCGCCGCCGGCACGAGTTCCGTCCACGTCGTGCCGTCGGTGCTGGCGTAGATCTTCAGCGACCCCTTGCGGTCACCGGTGCTGTTATTGACTTCCGCCCAGTCGAACGACAGTTCGCCGGCGAAGACGCCGGTGTAGTCCATGAAGAAGTCGATCGCGGCGGACGTCGTGTTGTCGGTCGCGCCGGTGGACAGCAGGACGATGTTTCCGGTCCCCTTCTGGACGCCGCCCGTGGTGCCTGTCTGGAACACCGTCGTCGCCGTGGTCACCACCGTGGCGCTCGG
>JANLWK010000289.1:0-6648 GCA_031364505.1 Candidatus Eiseniibacteriota bacterium
CCCCCTCCACAAACACCGCCCCCCCCCCCCCGGCCGGTTATCCCACACCCCGGCGGGGCCCCCCCCCCCGGCCGGGGCGCGGCCCCCGGCTGCTTCTGGTAGCTACGAATCAACGCTTTCGACGACGAAGGTGCCGACGTAGCTCGTCGTATCCGCCCTGATACCCCCCGCCGGATACGGCTCGAGTTTCACGAGCCGAATGCGGTACCCATCGTACCGAGTCCAGATACCCGAGTCGGGAGCCGGGCCCGCCGGCAATTCGACGTCGAACGATTCCACCGCCCCCTTGAGGATCCGCGCCTCGAGCGTCACGACCGCCTTTCCCGCCACGATGCATTCCACGCCAGTGGGGCAGCGGTTGTCGGAGACGACGCGACGAAACCGTAGATCCAGATCGCTCTTCCGAAACGTGACGACCTGGTTGACCGGCAGGGCCAGCGGCTCACCCAAGGCTGCGGTGGTCGGCTTGCGGCACGACGCCAATCCGATCGCGAGCAGCATGAGCCAGAAGACTCGGCGCGCACAGCGTGACATAAAGCCTCCACTTTAAGATGGTCAAAGGTCGTGGATCACCCGCGGCGGGAAGGCGGCTCGCAACGCATTGAGGACCGCCAGCACGTCGATGACTTCCTGGATGATCGCTCCGGTGACCGGGCCTAGGTGCCCCGTGGCCGCGAACGCCATACCAATCAGGCTCAATGCCATGCCACCCACCGCGCATTGGAGCGCGATGATGCGCATGCGGCGGCTGATGTGCATGAACTCGTCGACCTTCTTGAGCGAGTTGTCCATGATCACCACACCGGCCGCTTCGGCGGTCACGTCGCTGTTCTGGCCGATCGCCATGCCCACCGTGGCGGCCATCATGGCCGGGGCATCGTTGATGCCGTCGCCCACGTAAAGCGTCTTCGCCGCCGCGGTCTCGGTGCGAACGATCGCCAGTTTCTGCTCGGGGCTCTGCTCCGCGTGGATCTCGGTGATCCCGACCTGTTCGGCCAGGTAGCGCACCTCGGATTCGCGATCCCCCGAAACCAGCATGACGCGCCCGAAGTGGTGCTTCGGTCCCAGGTGGCTCACGAACGAGCGGCTCTCGGCGCGCGGGGCGTCGCGAAATCGGAGTGCGGCCGCATAGTGCCGGTCGATCACCACAACGCACTCGAGCCCTCCGCTCACCGGAGGCAGCGCCTCGGCGCCGGCGATCGACTGCGCGGCGAGCTTGCCACGGTTCGTGATCTGCAGGCTATGCCCGGCGACGGTGCCGCGCAGCCCCTCTCCCGGCGCCTCGCTCACTTCCGTGGCCTCGGGCAGCGTGAGCGACTCGTCCTTCGCCGCCGCGAGGATCGCGCGCGCCAGCGGATGCTTCGAGTAACGCTCGAGGCTCGCCACGAGGGTCAGCATCTCCTTCGCGTCGGTTCCCGGCGCGGTGAGGCGCTCGGTGAGCTTGGGTTCTCCGTAGGTCAGCGTGCCGGTCTTGTCGAAGATCGCGGTGCGGCAGCCGGCGATCTGCTCGAGCACCACGGGGCTCTTCACGATGATCGCGCGCCGCGCGCACAGCGAGATCGAGCCGATGATCGCGATTGGAATCGCGAGCAGCAGCGGACACGGCGTCGCGATCACGAGCACCGCCAGAAAGCGGATCGGATCGCCACTCGCCATCCACGCGCCGATCGCGACCGCGAGTGCGACCGGTGTGTAGATGGCGCCCAACTGATCGCCGAGGCGGCGCAGGCGCGGTCTCTTGGATTCCGACTCGCGCATGACGTCCATGATCTTGGCGTAGCGCGAGTCCGACGCCTTGAGCGTCGTGCGCACGGTCAATGCCGATTCGCCGTTGATCGCACCCGACATCACCGTCGCGCCGCGAGTCTTGGTGATCTGGAACGGCTCCCCGGTCAGGTAGGACTCGTCCATGGTCCCGTGGCCCTCGTCGACCACGCCGTCCGCTGGGCAGATCTCGTGCGGAAAGATCACCAGCGTGTCCCCCACCACGATGTCGGCAATGGGGATGTCGGCGATCGTCTCGGCATTCTTGCGGTGCGCGATCGACGGCATGCGCTTGGCGAGAGCCGCGAGCACCGACGACGCGCTGGCGAGCGCATAGCTTTCGAGTGCCTCGCCCCCGGCGAGCATGAGCACGATGATCGTGCCCGCGAGGTACTCGCCGAGCACGATCGAGGTGACGACCGAAATACCGCCGAGGAGGTCCGAGCCGAACTCGCGCTTGAAGAGCTTGCGCAACAACTCCGCGAGCAGCGGCAAGCCGCCGGCCACGAGAGCCACGAGCAGCGGCATCCTCGAGACGGTGGGCCCCTGGTGTAAGGCGAATCGCATCGCCAAGTGCGATGCGATGGCGATGAGCGCCAGTGCCGTGATGATCGTGGACTTGCGGTGCCACAGGCCGGCCGGTGAATGCCAGCGTGGCGCGGAGGGCGGTTCCTGCTTCGCCGTCGGGGGCTTGCTCATGGGTTTTCGCGATCGCGCCGCGCGCTGCAGGCTCGAGAACGGTGCGAGTGCATTAAGTTGGGAGCATATTGTACTGACCACCGACGTGCCAGATAGGGGGAGTCGGCTCCCCTCGACTTTCCGCGGGGCGCCGCGCATGAGTTGACGGCATAAGCCGCCCTGGTTCATCCATGGCTCTCCTTCTTGCCGGAATCGGCCAAAAGAACAGGGTGTCCCGGAAACCCGGAACACCCTCCAGTCGACGCGGTGTCAGCGATTGCGGGTTCCGGAAATTCTGACCACTTCTTTTACGGAAATTCTGGCCCCCTGACCCGGGACGGGTCCGATAGCGTCGCCGAGCGAGCGAATGCGGATGAACCGCGTCGCCGGGAGGCGAAGGAGGATGATCGGACCCGCAGGTGCTTCGCGAAGCAGGGATGACGCTGCGGCGGATCGCGGCGGAGACGGGGATCTCGTACCGCAGCGTAAAGCGGATCGTGCGCGAGCCCGACGTGGAGCAACCCCCGCTCGAGGGGCCGGCACACGAGCGCGGGGTCGGACGTCCGAGCGTGGCCGAACCGTGGCGCGAGCGAGTGGCCGCCGTGCTCGTGGCTGAGCCGACGCTGCCGACGATCGAGATCCTGCACCGGCTGCGCGAGGAACGCTACGGCGGCGGCAAGACGGCGCTGTACGAGCTGGTGCGCGAGCTGCGGCCCAAGCCGTCGACGCCGCTGGTGCGCTTCGAAGGCGTTGCGGGCGAGTTCTCGCAGCACGACTTCGGCCAGGTCGAGGTGCGCTATCTCGACGGCAGGCACGAGCGGGTCCACTTCTTCGTGTCACGGCTGAAGTACTCGCGCTGGGTGGATGTGCGCATGGTGGAGAACGAAGGGGTCGAGTCGCTGGTGCGGAGCCTGCTCGCCGGGTTCGAGAGCTTTGGCGGCGTGCCGCTGGTCGCCGTGTTCGACAACCCGAAGACGGTGGTGCTGAACCGTGAGGGCGGCCGCATTCAGTGGAACGACACGTTCGGCCAGACGGCCCTCGACTACCGCTTCGCGCCGGAGCTGTGCACCCCGCGGCGTGCGCAGGAGAAGGGCTCGGTCGAGAACCTGGTGGGGTTCGTCAAAGGCAGCTTCTTCAAGGTCCGCCGCTTCCACGACCGCGCCGACCTCGAGGCCCAGCTCGCAGCCTGGCATCTCGAGGTGAACACGGTACGGCCGTGTCGAGCAACAGGCGTGACGCCGGCGGAGCGGATCGTCGCCGAGCGCGAGCGCCTGCGGCCGTTGGCCATCGCACCGACGGAGTACGCGCTGCGCTTCTCGGTGGTTGTCGGCCCCACGGGGCTGGTGAGCTTCCAAGGTTACCGCTACTCGATGCCGCCCGAGGCGATCGGCGTACCCGGGATGCTGTGGCTCTATCCCGAGCGCGTGCGCATCGTCGCCGGGCGCTTCGAGCGCGAGCACGCCCGCGTGCCCGAACAGGGCAAGGACAGCTTTCATCCCGAGGATCGTACGGCGCGGCTCGCGCAGGTCGCCGGCAAGCGCGGGCGTCTCTACCTCAAGCGGCAGGAGATCCTCGATCTCGGCCCCGCGGCCGAGACGTTCCTCACCGAGATCGTTCATCGCCATCGCTTCACGTGGCAGGGCGAGGTCGAACAGTTGCACGGCGCGCTGATGCAGCACGGGCCCGCCGCACTTCATCGTGCGCTGGCCGTCGCTCATCAGCGCGAGCTCTACGGTGCGCCGCACGTGCTGCGCCTGCTGGCAAAGGAGGTGGCCTGATGCACGCACTCGATCTCGACGGCATGCTGCGCCGGCTCCATCTGCCCACGGTGCGGAGGCTCTATCCGGGGTGCGAACAGCGCGCCGAGGCCGACGACCAGTCGTACCGCGACTTCCTCGCCACGCTGATCGCCGAGGAGGTGGCGCATCGGACGCAGACGCGCATCGAGCGCTCGGTGCGCAAGGCCCGCCTCCCGTTCCTGCGCACCATCGAGGACTTCGACTTCACGTTCCAGACGTCGGTGCGCCTGCAACTGCTCGGCAGCTATCTCGGTCCCGAGCTCGTCACGGAGGGACGATCGCTGATCCTGTGCGGCCCTTCGGGTACCGGCAAGACCCACCTCGGAATCGCCGTCGCCTATCGCGCCATCCAGAACGGTTACGAGGCCCTGTTCACCAGCGCCGTCGAAATGATCGAGACGCTCTCGGTGGCGACGCGGCGAGGCGAACTCGCGGAGACACTCGTGCGCTACACGCACCCGCCGGTGCTCGTGATCGACGAGGTGGGCTACCTGACCGTCGGCGGCGACGCCGCCAACCTCATGTTCCAGGTCGTCAACGAGCGCTACCTGCATCGCCGGCCGATGGTGTTCACCACGAACAAGCCACTCGCCGCATGGGGGCTGGTGCTGCACGATCCGGATCTTGCCGAGGCGATCCTCGATCGCGTGCTCGAGCGGGGTCGGCTGGTCGAGCTACGCGGCGCGTCGTATCGTACGCGGCACCTCAAAGGTGCTGAGACCCACCACCGGACTCCGCCCCGTGAAGGGGCCAGAATATCCGGAAATCAGGGGCCAGAATATCCGGAACCCACAGCGATGGTTGAGGCGATTTGAGTGGTGGCCCCGGCGTGAGTCGAACACGCGACACACGGTTTAGGAAACCGCTGCTCTATCCGTCTGAGCTACGGGGCCACGGAACAGTAAGATAGCGCACTCCGTTCATGTGGAAATCAATCGGGCTCGCGGTTCAAGAGACCGCGGACTGGTCGCAGAAGGCCTCAGAAGTCCTCGAGCATCCAGATGTTTCCTTGACCCGTGTTGCTCGTGTATGCGACCCGCTTGCCATCGGGCGAGACGGCCGCGGAGTACATCCACATCTGGGGTGGGATCAGATCTGACGTCCGACCGCGGGCATCGACGTGCAGGAGCCGCCACTGCTCACCGCCCTGGACAATGAGCCAGGAGCGCCCGTCGGCGCCGTAGGCGAGGTTTGCGATTTCGACGGGCCGGTCGAGCCGGATTTCGTGGGGCGGGGCACCACCCGTCGAGAGCATGCGGATGCGCGGAATGAAATCTTGCGACGGGACGACCATTGCGATGGTCGAGCCGTCGGGCGAGAGGTCCCACATCACTTGCTCGTGTCCTTCCGCGCGCGACAGTTCCCGGCCGCGTCCTCGCACCGGATCGAACGCCGAGAAGATCGCGGAGCCGTTCTGAAGCTCGCAGAGCACGGGAGACGCAACGATCGCCTGCGGAGATCGAAACGACGCGATGCCTTGGGCGTCGAGCACCTTCTCGGTGGGGCCGCCGGCGACCGGAACCCGCATGAGCCGCGCTTTCGTCGGGGCCTTGCCCGCGCCCGCCGCATCCTCCTCCCCATAGAGGATCCATGCCCGGTCTGGGCTCAGGTGCGGGGAGTACTGGTCTCCAGGACCGGTCACCACGGGCTCCGCGACGGCGGCATCCATCCGCTGCCGGAAGATGTCGAAGGTGCCATTGCGATCGGAACAGAACATGATCGTCGAATCATCGGCCATCCAGGCCGGCATCATGTCCACGCGATCGTCGAGCGTTACACGTCGGACATCTTGAAGCAGTGCCCCAGCCGCGGCCATACGACCCACGTAAATGTCACTCTGGTATTCCAGAACGACGACTGACAGTCGCTTGCCGTTCGTGGAGAATGCGGTGGGCTGCACCAGCGCGAGGCGCTGCCACTGGGTGATACGCCGCGGACTCCCCGATGGAACTCCCAAGCGCGGATCGACCCGCAACGACCATAAGTTCATGTCGCGCTGGTTGGGCGGCGGATCGGTGAGGCCGAAGACCACCCGTCCATCGGGCAACCACGCAGGGATCGTATAGAAGTGGAGGGGCTGGTCGGCCGCTGGAGAGTAGAAGACGAGGGTCCGCCCCGCGAGGTCACAGCTTTCGAGTCGGAGGGTCTGCGCTCCCATGTCGGCGCGGCAATAGGCCAGCCGTTTCCCGTTCGGCGACCAAACTGCCCACGCGGGAATCGCTCCACTGGAATCGTCGCCGGTCACACGCCGGGCGTCTTCGCCGTTCACCCCGGAGACCCAGATCTCAGAGCCGCGCACACCACGCCGCTTATAGGCGATGTGCGTGCCATCCGGGGAGAGAACCGCGAACGACGCATCGTCGAGCACCTTGTGCGTACGGCCGCCGGCCACGGGCAGCGCCCACAC